>NZ_QMFZ01000002.1:0-398693 GCF_003294055.1 Burkholderia reimsis | reverse complement strand
GCTCGGGGCTCGGGGCTCGGCGCTCGGCGCTCGGCGCTCGGCGCTCGGCGCTCGGCGCTCGGCGCTCGGCAAGCAGGAAGGATCGGGAGTGTGAATGGTGCAGGCCGCCCGCGACGTACCCGGTTGGCCGCAAGTGCCACCTGAGCGCCTGCCAGCGGATTCAGCCCGGAATGACCGGCTTGATCAACGTCGTCGTGATCGGCGCGAAGCCGCACGCACGATACAGCGCGCGGGCCGCCGTGTTGTGATTGAACACCGACAGCCCGATCTCGGTGATGCCGTAGCGGCGCGCCTCGGCGTCGAGCGCATCGAGCGTGCGTGTAGCCCAGCCCTGGCGACGCCGGGACGGGACGATGTCGAGGTCGTAGATGAACAGGGTGCGGTTCGGCCCTTCGGGCACGATCGCGTACCAGAGGTCGCCCACCGCGTCGCCGCTGGCGGCGTCGACGAGTACGACGAGGGTCTGGCCGGAGGTCCGCAGGCCGTCCGGCAGCAGCGTGTCGAAACAGGCGCGCGCCCGGCTGGCCGCGTCTTCGATAGCATTTTGTCCGGATGAGACGAGATCGCGCGCGTAGCCGTCGATGGCTCGCGTACGGTACGCGTGGAATTCACTGGCCGTCATCGGCCGCATCTGCAGCATGGCCCGGTCACCGTGAACGGATTCGGACTTCCAGTGTAGCGGGACGGTCGCGCCGGCGCGCGATACGGCGGCGGAAAGCGGGCAGGCGGGTGCGGCGGGCGCCGCGAATCGGCGAATCGGCGAATCGGCGAATCGGCGAATCGGCGAATCAGCGAATCAGCGAATCAGCGAATCAGCGAATCAGCGAATCAGCGACGATACAGGACGATCGGCACGAGGTGCGCACGGCGCACGCGCTCGGCTTCGGCACGACGCGCAGCGTACGAGTATTCGGCGTCGAGCGGCAGGTGGGGCGACACGAACAGGTCGTCGATCTTTTGCAGCAGGGCAAGGATGAAGCTCATGTGAGACTCCTGACAGATGTGGCTAGGGTTTTCCCTTAGATGGACGCTATTCTAAGGGTTTTCCCTGAACTCTGCCAGCGCACCGCATCAGTTTGCCGCATGCGCGCGGCGCCTGATCGCCGACGCGAAACCGCGATCCTTGCTCCGCCGGGCTCCCAGGATAGGGTCGAAACGATTAGCGCGTGCGGCGCGCACGTTTCGCGACGGCCGCCTCGCGATTCGCGTTGCGCTGGAGCCGGTCGACTTGCGACAGCAGCGCCTCGTGATGCTCCTCGAGCGTCATCAGCGTCGCCTGCTGCGTCGACAGATCGGCCGCGAGGCGATCGATCCGCTGCTGCTTCGTGGCGACGTCCTGCTTCAGGTGCGCGATCTGCCGCGTCTGCAGCACCAGCGCAACGAGCCCGGCCAGCACGACGACGGCCAACGCCAGCAGCAGGCGGTTGACGCGGCGCATCTCGCGATCGGCGGTGCGCGTCAAACCGTCGACATCGGCCTGCAGCGCGGCGAGCCGGTCGGTCAGCGGACGCAGGTGCGTATCCGGATCGAAGACCGGCGCGGCCGGTTGCGCGCGCTCCACCGACGGCTTCGTGACAAAGGACGCAGCGGAAGCCACCGGCTGGGTGACAGGGGATACGGTGGTGTCGGGGGGCGGCGCGGCGTCCACGGCCTTCGCAATGTTCACCGTGTTCACCGTGTTCACCGTGTTCACCGTGTTCGCCGTGTTCACCGTGTTCACCGTGTTCGCCGTGTTCGCCGTGTTCGCCGGGTTCGCCGGGTTCGCCGGGTTCGCCGGGTTCGCGGCGATTGCCGGCTTGGTCGGCTCCGCCGATGCCTGCGGCTCGACGATCGGCATCGCGTCCGGTGCCGGGCTCGCGCCGGCCGCCGCTCGCGCCGTGTCGACGCTCGTCACGACTGGCGCAGATTGCTCTGCTGTCGCGTCGCTTGCACCGGCAGCCGCCCGACGTTTGCCGCCCGACGACGCGCGACGCTCCTTCACGGCGTCGCCGGAAGATCGCCCTTCGCGGGATTTGACGGCGGCGGCAGCGACAACAGCCTTCTCGCCTTCACCGCCAGCTGCTTGCGTTTCGGTCACCTTCGGCGCCGCACCATCGGCCGCTTGCAGCCTGGTCGCCACCATCGCGACGGCGTCGGCCGCGGGCACATCGGCGGCCTTCGTTGCAACACCACCGGCCAGCGGAATATCGGCCGCCTTCATCGCCACACCACCGGCCAGCGGAATATCGTCCGCCTTCATCGCAACCGCCCCGGAGGCCGGCACGATGTCGGCATCTGCAACCTCCTCACCTTGCGGCACCGAAACGCCATGGGCCACCGTCGCGACTTCCGGCGTCACCGCGCCCTCTACCGCTTCCGCATGTGCCGCCGCGCCCGCCCCTTCCCGCGCACCGAACCCGTCCAGCGCGGGCTGCCGCCCGGAGGCCACATCGTCCGCGATATCGGCCGCTGCATCGGCCTGCGCCCCCGCTTCGTCGCGAACCGCAACCGGCGCGCGCTCGCCCGGCTCGAACACCGGATCGCCGAACAGGTCGAGCGTGCGCTCGTCCCGCGACGCGTCGGCGGCCGGCGCACTGCCGGACCGCGCCGTCGCCCTCGCGGACGTACTCCCCGCGGCAGCAGCCGAGCGCTGGCGGGAACGGGCCGATGAACGATTGGAACGGGAACGGGAGCGAGGCGAGGAAACGGATTCGGTCATGGAGATCGGATAGCGGGGCCCGCGAACACGGAACCGGATGTCGAACGGAATCGGTGGTCGGCCATTGTCGCATGCCCCGTTGCCGATTCAGCCTATTCGTCGCCCGACAGCCCGTTGCCCTCTTCAAAACGCGTCACGCCCTTCAGCGCGCGCAGCTTGTCGCAGATCGCCTGGTATTCGAGCGCCGACACCCGCGCGAGCGCGATGCGCACCTCGTCGTGCTCGCCCGTGTCGTCGGCACGCTGCACGATGAACTGCTTCACGCGCGCGCTGTCCGGGCCGAGCGCCGCGTGCAGCGAATCGAAGTTCAGCGCGCCGCTCACGACCGTCAGCGCGACCTGGCGGCGCTGCCGCACCGTGAAATAGCGCCGCTCCAGCGGCTTGATGCCGGCCAGGATGATCAGGATGATGATCGTCGCCGAAATCGACGCGACGTACAGCCCGCCCCCCACCGCAAGGCCGATCGCGGCGACCGACCACAGGCTCGCGGCGGTCGTCAGCCCGCGCACGATCTCGCCGCGCAGCAGGATCGAACCCGCGCCGAGGAAGCCGATGCCCGACACGACCTGCGCGGCGATCCGCGACGGATCGAGCACGATGTGCTCGCTGCTGCCGAGCACGTCGGCGAAACCGAATGCCGACACGATCATGATCAGCGTCGAACCGACACAGACGAGCATGTGCGTGCGCAGGCCGGCGGCCCACGACAGGCGCTCGCGCTCGAAGCCGATGACGCTGCCGAGCGCCGCCGCGAGAACGAGCCGCATCACGAGTTCCAGGTTGCTCAGCATGCGATTTATCTCCTTTTTTGGTGCCGGCCGCGCGGAATGTTTTATCCTTGGCCCCGGCCGCGCCGATCCTCCGGGCCGCGCCGACACGTTTCGAACCCAGCGCTCAACCCCGTCATGTCCGTTTCCGACTCCGCTTCCGCCCAGGCCGCCCAGCTGCGCCACCATTTCGCGCACGTCGTCTTGCCGATCTGGCGGGGTTCAGGGTTCGACCAGACATTGCAGTTGCCGTTCGAAGCCGTCGATCCGGCCACCCACGCGCCGCTGCCCGTGACCCGTTATCGCGCAATGGCGTGCGCACGGCAACTGTTCGTGTTCGCGCAGGCCGGCGACACCGCGCACGCAGCCACGCTGTTCGACGCGCTGGGCCGGCGCTTTCGCGACACGCGCCACGGCGGCTGGATCTACAGCGTCGACGCGCAGGGCGCGCCGCTCGACACGACCAAGGATCTCTATACGCACGCATTCATCGTGTTCGCGTGTGCCGCCTGGTATGCGGCGTCGGGCGACGCCGCCGCGCGCACGACGGCCGAGGAGACCGCCGCGCTGATCCGCGACCGTTTCGCGCCGCATCCCGGCGACGCGCTGCTCGATGCGGCGCGCCACGCCGATTTCTCGTCATCCGGCAGCGGGGCGCTGCAGAATCCGCTGATGCACCTGACCGAAGCGTGGCTTGCAGCTGCCGATGCCTTCGGCGACGCGGCGTTCAACGACGCGCTCGCGCACACCGCGCAGGCCGTCGAGCGCACGTTCGTCGACGCGGCAACCGGCTGCGTGGCCGAGCTGCCGCTCGGCGCGGCAGACAACCGTTTCGAGCCCGGTCATCAGTTCGAGTGGTTCTACCTGGTCGATGCGGCCGGCGCGCGGCTCGCGCAAACGGGGCTCCCCGCTGCGCTGTCGCGTGCGTTCGGCTTTGCGGAGCAATACGGTGTCGATCCGCAGACGGGCGGCGTCTGCGCGGCGCTCGATGCGCAAGGTGCGTGCGTCGACGGCACGCAGCGGATCTGGGCGCAGACGGAGTACCTGCGCGCGCTCGCGACGCACGGCGGCACGCCGGCCTCCGCGCCGCTCGCGCGGCAGATCGAACGCTTCGCCGCGCGCTTCCTGCATCCGCGCGGCTGGTTCGAGTGCAAGACGGCCGACGGGCAGGTGTCGCGCGCCGACATGCCGTCGACGACGCCCTACCACCTCGCGACCGCCTACGCGGCGCTGCCGGCCGGCTCGTAACCCGTCCCGGCGAACGACGACGCCGCGCGTTCATCGCGCGCGGCACGACCATCGCCCAGTTCGAATACCGACACGGCCTGCATCAGGTGCGCGGTCTGGTCGTTCAGCGACGCGGCCGCCGCCGCGACTTCCTCGACCAGCGCCGCGTTCTGCTGCGTGAGCTGATCCATCTGCGTGACGGCCTGGTTCACCTGCTCGATCCCGACGCTCTGCTCGACCGACGCCGAGGTGATCTCCGACATCGTCTGCACGACGCGCGTGATCGACGTCGACACCGTCCGCATCGCTTCGCCGGCGCGCTCGACGAGCTCCGCGCCGCCGTTGATCTGCGCGACCGAATCCTCGATCAGCGCCTTGATCTCCTTCGCCGATTGCGCGCTGCGCTGCGCGAGCGAGCGCACTTCGCCCGCGACGACCGCGAAGCCGCGGCCCTGTTCGCCGGCCCGCGCGGCCTCCACGGCCGCGTTCAGCGCCAGGATGTTGGTCTGGAACGCGATGCCGTCGATCACCGAGATGATCTCCGCGATCCGCCCCGAGCTCTGCGCGATGCCGCGCATCCGGTCGATCACGCTGTCGACCACGCCGCCGCCGTGGCTCGTCGCCTCGAGCGCCGCGTCGGCCAGCGCGCTCGCCGCGCGTGCGCTGTCGGTGTTCTGACGGACGGTTGCCGTCAGTTCCTCCATGCTCGCGGCCGTTTCCTCGAGCGACGCGGCCTGGGTGCCGGTGCGCGCCGACAGGTCGGCGTTGCCGCTCGCGATCTCGCCCGCGCCCAGGTGGATCGCATCGGATGCCTGGCGCACCGTGCGCACGGTGCCCGCGATGCTCGTCTGCATCGTCGCGAGGCCGCGCAGCATCCGGTCGATCTCGAACACGCCACCTGCCCGCACGACTTCATCGAGCCGGCCCTGCGCGATCCGCTCGAAATGGCGGCCGGCTTCCTCCAGCGGCGCGACGACCGCGCGCCGCGCGGCCGCGTAGATCGCCGCGCTCGCCACGAGCATCGCCACCAGCAGCACGATGCCGACCGACTTGAACCACAGCATGCCGCCGTCGATCGTATCGAGCGCCGAGCGGCTCGATGTGCCGCCGTAGTCGGTGAAGCGGCGCAGCTCGGCGATATAGGCGTCCTGGATGCTCTGCGTCGGCTGGTCGAGGAATGCCTGGATGTTGTCGGCGTCGAGGAACTGCACGAGTTCGCCCAGCGCGCCGCGCAGCGCGCGATAACGCTCGGTGAGCGCCGCGACGCGCGCGCGGTTGGTCTCATCGACCGGTTGCTCAGCCGTCAGCGCGGCGAACGCCTTGTCGGCTTCGGCGAGCGAAGCGCCGGCATGGCGGATGATGTCGTCCGGTTTCGGGCCACCGCGCACCATCCGCGTGCCGGCGCGCGACAGGTTGATGCGCGCGTCGAGCAGCTGCTGGGTGGCCTGGCTCGCCGCGCCGACCTGCGTGATCGCGACGTTCGACAGGTCGTCGACGCCGCTGCGCGTCGACGTGAGCGCCCAGAAGCCGAGCGCCTCGATCGCGAACAGGAAAAGGCAGAACACGGTCAACACGCCGAGCAGACCCGACGCGAGCTTGATTTTTCCGAACATGGGGGAGATTCCTGGAAAGCGGACGATGAGGCAATGCCCCGGCATTAGCGGCATTTCTTCGTCGGACTTTAGGACCGGGAGACGGCAAAGTTCACGTTGCTCGTGCATTCCCGCGGAATCACCGGCAAACCGGGGGATCTTCGGTATTCGACGCAATAATCGCGTTGCATCGCGCCGGAATTTGCACGAAATGCGGACGAATTTCCTTGCTTATCCGCAGCCCCCTTCCTAGAGTTCAGCGCAAGCGGGCGCTCATTTCGAAGGAAGTTCGATGACCGACATCACGGATCACGCGCGCGGCGCATTGCGCGCGCAACCGTTCAGCATGCTGCTGGGCACGGAGCTGATGCATATCGGCGACAACGAAGTGTCGCTGTGCCTGCCCGTGCGCGAGGAACTGCGGCAGCAACACGGGTTCGTGCACGGCGGCGTCATCAGCTACCTGGCGGACAACGCGCTGACGTTCGCCGGCGCGCTCGTGCTGGGCCCGCGCGTGATTACGGCCGAATACAAGATCAACTACCTGCGGCCGGCCGTGAACGGCACGCTCGTCGCGCGCGCGAAGCTCGTGTACGCGGGCCGGCACCAGGCGACCTGCCAGTGTCACGTGTTCGTCATCGACGGCGATCACGAACGGCTCGTCGCGATCGCGCAAGGCACGATCAACCGCGTCGGCGACGGGAAGATGCCGGATGCGCCGGAAGAGACGGCCTGACGGGCGGCACCGGCCGGTTCGACGAGACAAGCCGCGAAACGCCGAGGCCACAGCGCGTGTCGCACTGGCATTTCATCGCGGCGAGACAGACCGCATCGCGTTCGCGACGCCACATCGCGACCACCCGCACGACGACCTCCGCCTCGCGCACTTCGTACACGAGGCAATAGCGGACACTACGCAGCCCGATCTTGTCGCGCTCCAGTTGACCGCGCGGCCTGGCCGAAGGAATGCGAGGATTTTCGAGCCGTTCGGCAAGTCTCGCCTCGAACCGATCGCGAACGGTGCGGTCGAGCTTCTTCCACGCCTTCAACGCAGGTTCGAGCAACGCGCACTCAAAGGTCAACCAGCTTGACCTTGACGATGTTCCCGTTGGCGCGCGAATCGACGAGCGCGTTGCCTTCGATATCCTCGAGACGTTCGACCATCGCCTCCCACGTCTTCGCCCGGATGCAGTAAAACGCCGGTTCGTTGTGGTTCAGGATCGCGACCGGGAAGCCCTCCCCCGCTGCCACCGTTCCCATCGGGTTCCGCTTCAGCTCCGAAACGCTCGCCGTCACGCTGGCCAGAATGGTGTGGGGCATGTCCGCTCCTGATTCGATCGTTATTTCGCCAGACCTTATTCGGTACCCGATTTGGCTCCGCCCTGAACGCCCTCAAGATAACGCCGGGTTTGCTCCCTCACCGCGCGCTTCGACGCGCTACTCGGCCTCATCCCCCGTCAGCGGCAAAAACCGCGGCGCCACCCGCGCGCGCACGTTGCCGTTCTCGTCCGTTCGATAGATCCCGCGTGCGACGTTGTGCGGATGCGCGACCGCGTCGGCCACGCTCAGCACCGGCGCGAAACACACGTCGGTGCCTTCGAGCAGCGCGCGCCAGTACGCGGACGGCTGCTGCGCGAACACGTCGGCGAAACGCGCCTTCAGCGCGGGCCAGCGTGCGCGGTCGTACTGCGACGCCGGATCGACGTCGGTCAGCCCGAGCCGTTCGACCAGCAGCGCGTAGAACGGGGGCTCGAGCGCGCCGATCGTCACGCACTCGCCGTCCGCGCAGCGATACACGTCGTAGAACGGCGCATCGTGGAACAGGCTCGGCTGCGCGCCGTCGAGCTGCCCGTTCGCGCGCGCCCACAGCGCGAGCGAACCGAGCATCGACACGACGTCGACGATCGCGCCGTCGACCACCCGCCCCGGCCCGCCGCCGCGCACGTCGAACAGCGCGCAGACGATCCCGAACGCGAGCCCGAGCGCGCCGCCCGCATCGCCGACGACGGTCGGCGGCAACCCGGGCCGGCCGTCGCGCGGCGCGGACAGCGACAGCAGCCCCGTCAGCGCGACGTAGTTCAGGTCGTGCCCGGCCGCGGCCGCGAGCGGGCCCTGCTGGCCCCAGCCGGTCATCCGGCCGTACACGAGCTTCGGATTGCGGCGCGCGCAATCTTCGGGCCCGAGGCCGAGCCGCTCCATCACGCCGGGCCGCAGGCCCTCGATCAGCGCATCGGCCTGCGCGATCAGGTCGAGCGCGGCCTCGCGGCCGGCCGGCGACTTCAGGTCGAGTTCGACGATCGTCTTGCCTTCGCGCAGCAGGTCGCCGTCGCGGGCCTTCAATGCGTCCGGCGCACTCGTGCGGCCGGCTGGGCGCGCGATCAGCGTGATGCGTGCGCCCATCCCGGCGAGCATCCAGCCCGCGAGCGGGCCGGGGCCGAGACCTTCGAATTCGATGATGTGGATGCCGGAAAGCGGCGCGTTCAATGACATGACAGCCTCGCTGAAATGCAGTCGGGACAAGAGCGGCGAAACCGCCCGATTCTATGCGAATGCCAGCGCGCGCCGGCCTCGTCCGGCTAGCCGGCCGCCGCATCCGGACGCTGCGCGTCCAGCGCCTCGCGCATCGCCCGCACGATCGCGTCGCGACGCGCGCCGATCCGCTCGACGGGCCCGGCCACCCCCATGGCCAGCGGCAGGCCGTTCCAGCCGTCCGCGATCACCATCGAGATCATCGCGGCGCCCTGCGTGACCGTATGCGCCGAATAGGAATAACCGAGCCGGCGCGTCTGTTCGACCTTGTCGAGCACGACGTCCTCGTCGATCGTCCTGCCCGATTTCCCGATCCGGCGAATGCTGCGCGATACGAGCCGGCGGATCGTGCTGTCCGGCTGAAGGCTCAGCAGCGCCCAGCCGAGCCCCGACATGCAGATCTCGCGACGCGTGCCGATCGGCGCGTAGAACTGGATCGGAATCGTATGCGAGCCCTCGACCGCGTCGATGTACTGCACGTACAGGTCGCTCTGCACCGCGATCACCACCGCCTCGTGCGTGCGCAGCGCCAGCCGTTTCGCGACGGCATGCCAGTGCCGCCGGCTGCCGGCCGCCGAATCGACGAGCGCTTCGCCGAGGTTGACGAGCCGTGCGGTCGGCGCATACGCGTGGGTTGCGTCGTCGTACGAAAGATAGCCGAGCGCCTTCATGCTGGTCAGCAACGCCGCCGCGCTCGACCCCGGATACCCGCAACGCGTGGCGATCTCGCGCACGCTCAGCGGCCGCTGCAATGCGCTGAAGAGTTCCAGCACCTCGAACACGCGCGCCGCGCTCTTGACCACGTTTCCGCTCATCCCGCCCTCTCCGCTGCAACCGGGACGGGCCTTCCACATATGTGGAACGGAATTTCCCGCCGCCAACCGTCGTGACGATACTAGGCTTCGGCCCGCGGCGTGAAGCCCCGCGGCACAGAACACACGGAGACATCATGGCAGCCTTTCTGATCCGTGAACGGCAGGGCCCGATCCTGACCGTCACGATGAACCGTCCCGAAACCCGCAACGCCATTTCGGACACCGATGCGATCGACGCGCTGACCGAATGCTGCGACGACGCGAACCGCGACGAGTCGATCCGCGTGCTGGTCCTGACCGGCGCCGGCACGACGTTCTCGTCGGGCGGCAACGTGAAGGCGATGCGCGCCTTCATGGAATCGGAGTCGCACGATCCTGCCGCGATCCGGTCCAGCTACCGCCGCGGCATTCAGCGCCTTGCACGGGCGTTCCAGCAACTCGAGGTGCCGGCCATCGCGGCGGTCAACGGCCCGGCGATCGGCGCCGGCACCGACCTCGCGTGCATGTGCGACATCCGCATCGCCGCCGACCGCGCGCGCTTCGCCGAGAGCTTCATCGCCCTCGGCCTCGTGCCCGGCGACGGCGGCGCGTGGTTCCTGCCGCAGATCGTCGGCGCCGCCGTCGCCGCGGAAATGTCGTTCACGGGCGATGCCCTGGACGCGCAGGCCGCGCTGCGCTGCGGGCTCGTGTCGCGTGTCGTGCCCGACGCCGACCTCCTCGCGCACGCCCATGAACTGGCCGGCCGCATCGCCCGCCACTCAGGCACCGCGTTGCGCCTGACCAAGCGCCTGCTGCGCGAAAGCCGCCATGCAAGCCTCGACACGGTGCTCGACCTGTCGGCGTCGTACCAGGCGTTCGCGCACGCGACCCCGGAACATCGCGCGGCGGTCGACGCACTCTTTGCCGCACGCGGCTGAACCCCGACGCATCACGGCCGTGCAGCCGGCGCGTGCCGGTCTGCCGGCGCATCGCATCCCCATCGAAGGAGACATCGTCATGACCAGCAGTAACGAAGGCGCGCTCGCAGGCGTGCGTGTGGTGGACCTGAGCCGCGTCTATGCGGGGCCGTTCTGCGCGCAGACGCTCGCCGACCACGGCGCGGACGTCATCAAGATCGAACCGCCGCAGGGCGACGAAACGCGCGACTGGGGGCCCGCGATGCCGAACGGCCTCTCCAGCTACTACTGGGGGCTCAACCGCAACAAGCTCAATCTCGCGCTCGACCTGTCGCATCCCGACGGACGCGACGTGCTGTTCCGCCTGCTCGAGACAGCCGACGTGCTGGTCGACAACTTCAAGCAGGGCACGCTCGAACGCTGGGGCATCGGCTACGCAGACTGCCTGCGCGAGCGCTTTCCGCGCCTCGTCCACTGCTCGATCTCCGGATACGGCACCGACGGCCCGCTCGCGCGGTTTCCGGGCTACGACGCCGTCGCGCAGGGCCTCGCCGGCTTCATGTCGATCAACGGCGAGCCGGGCGGCATGCCGCTCAAGGTGCCGTTTCCGGTCGTCGACTTCGCGGCCGGCATGAGCGCCGTATCGAGCGTCCTGCTTGCGCTGGTCGAGCGGACGCGCTCCGGTCTCGGCCAGCACGTCGACATCGACCTGTTCAGCACGGCGCTGTCGATGCTGCATCCGGTCAGCACGAGCTGGATGGCGACCGGCGAGGTTCCCGTCGCGACCGGCAACGTGTACGGCGCAATCGCGCCGTACGGCGTCTATCCGTGCAAGGACAAGCCGGTCGCGACCGGCGCCGGCAACAACCGCACGTTTGCGCGGCTCGTCGAAGCGCTCGGCGTGCCGGAGCTGGCTCGCGATCCACGGTTCGCGACCAACGCGCAGCGCGTCGCGCATCGCGAAGCGCTCGACACGCTGCTCGGGCAACTGACCGCCGAACTCCGCGCCGACGAGGTCGTCGAGCGGCTGATGCAGGCCGGCGTCGCGACGGGGCCGGTGAACACCGTCGCCGACGCGTTCGGCCATCCGCAAACCGCTCGCAACGCGATGTTCGTCGACACCGACACGTACACCGGCGCGGGCATCCCCGCCAAGCTTTCCCGTACGCCCGGATCGATACGCCGGCCGCCGCAGCCGTTCGCCGCCGACACCGACGCCGTGCTCGACGCGTTCGGTATCGACGCGGCCCGTCGGGATGCGTTGCGGCAGGCGGGCGTGCTCCACGACACGCGCGCGAATGCTGCCGGGAGCGCATCATGACCACGCCGGGCGCATTTTCCTCGCTGACGGGCGACGACGCCCCGTCGATCCTGCGCAACGACGACGACGGCATCGCGTGGCTGACGATCCATCGCCCGCACGTCGCCAACGCGCTGTCCGCCGACGCGATCCGGCGCCTGTGCGACGAACTGGTCACGCTCGACGACAACCCGGCGATACGCGTCATCGTGATCCGCGGCGCGGGCGAACGCGCATTCAGCGCGGGCGTGGATCTCGGCGATCCCGAAATACGCGGGATGCGGCCGATGCGCGGGCTCGCCCGCAACGTGCACGAGCTGATCCTGGAACTGCGCAAGCCGACCATCGCGGCCATCAACGGCTTCGCCGTCGGCGGCGGCTTTGAAATCGCGCTCGCGTGCGACCTGCGGATCGCCGCCGATCACGCGACCTTCGCGCTACCCGAGGCGCGCGTCGGGATGGGCGCGAATTTCGCGAGCGTGCTGTTGCCGCGCCTGCTGCCGCGCGCGATCGCGATGGAGCTGCTGTTCACGGGCCGCCGCTTCGACGCGGACGAGGCGCAGCGCATCGGCTTGCTGAACCGCGTCGTCCCCGCCGCCGCACTCGACGACACCGTGCGCGAACTGGCGCAGACGATCTCCGAAAACGCGCCGCTCACGATCCGCCGCATCAAGGAAACCGCGACACGCAGCCAGGGGCTGCCGGTGGCCGCCGCGCTGCGGCTGGACGTCGGCCCCGACGTCTACGCGAGCGAGGACCGGATCGAGGGCGCCCGCGCGTTTCTCGAGAAACGCAAGCCGGCATTCAAGGGGCGCTGAACCGACGCGAACGGCAGCACCCCGCGCGCAACCGCTCCCAGAACGCGGGCGCGCCACAACAAGACATGGAACGGAGACACCTTCATGCAACGGAAAGCATTCCTGATCGGCGCGTGCGTGCTGAGCGCCACGCCGGCGCACGCATCGTCGATCACGCTGTACGGGATCGTCGACAGCTACGTCGAATTCGACCGCATCGGCAGCCTGTCGAGCCTGCGGCAAAGCGGCGGCGGATCGTCGACGAGCCGCATCGGACTGACGGGCGTCGAGGATCTCGGCGGCGGCACGTCGACGAAGTTCGTGCTGGAAAGCGGCTTCTCGCCGGCCGACGGATCGTTCCAGGGCGGCACGCTGTTCTACCGGCAGGCCTACGTGTCGCTGCAGAACACGCGCTACGGCGACCTTCGGCTCGGCCGCCAATACACGCCCGCGTTCTACATCGTGTACGACGGCGACCCGTTCGGGCTCAACGAACGGCTGTCGCCGCTCGCGCTGCTCGCGACGTCGACGGACACGATCACGAGCAACACGACGCCGCCGATTCCGCGCTTCAACCAGGCGGCGTCGTATCTGAGCCCCGACTGGAACGGCCTGCGCGTGATGGCCACGTACGGCTTTCCGACGCCCAACGCGCTGTCCACGCAGGCCGGGCGCAACTACGGCGCCGGGCTCCAGTACCGGATCGGCGGGCTCTATCTCGGCGCCGGCTTCCAGGGCGACACGTCGGCCGGCAACCTGGCGCCCGTCGTCTCGCCGTCGACGACGCGCCACTACGTGTTCGCGGCCAACTACGCATTCGCGCGCGTCAAGCTGTATGCCGCGTTCCTGTACGGCGTCGGCACGGCGCCGCACCTGCCGGCGTTCTCGACCGCGAGCGCCGGCGCGTCGATCAACGTCGGCGCGCTCGATCGCGTGCTCGTCTCGGTCGTGCGTCGCGACGTGAAAGGCTCGGCTAACGACGCGACCGCGCTCGGCGTCGGCTACGACCATCCGCTGTCGAAGCGCACGTCGCTCTACGCCCGCTATCTGTACGTGAAGAACGGCGGCGACGCCCGCAACACGGTCGTCGTCGGCCTGCAGCCGCAACCGGGCGGCACCGGGCAGGTGTTCGCGCTCGGCATCGCCCACCGCTTCTGACGGAGTGCCCATGACCCCGACCCTTTCCACGCACGCGCCCGCCGCCGGCGATCACGCGACGCAGGCGCTCTACCGCCGGATCTCGCGCCGGCTGCTGCCGTTCCTGATCCTCTGCTACACGCTGTCGTTCATCGACCGGATCAACATCGGTTTCGCGCACGCGCAGATGGCCGCCGAACTGCACTTCTCCGACGCCGTCTACGGGCTCGGCGCGGGCATCTTCTTCATCGGCTACATGGCGTTCGAGATTCCGAGCAACGCGCTGCTGGCACGGATCGGCGCACGCAAGACGATTGCCCGGATCATGGTGCTGTGGGGGCTCGGCTCGGCCGCGACGATGTTCGTCACGACGCCCGCGCAGTTCTACGCGTGCCGCTTCCTGCTCGGTGTATTCGAGGCCGGCTTCTTCCCCGGCATCCTGTTCCATCTCGGCGCGTGGTATCCGCCGCGGCAGCGCGCAAAGGCGTTCGCGCTGTTCATGACCGCGCTGTACCTCGCCGGGCTGATCGCCGGCCCCGTGTCGGGCGCCATCCTCTCGTTCTTCGACGGCGCCGCCGGCCTGAGCGGCTGGCAGTGGCTGTTCCTCGTCGAAGGGCTGCCGAGCAGCGTGCTCGGCCTCGTCGCGCTGCGCTTTCTCGACGACCGGCCGGACGACGCGCCCTGGCTGTCGGACGCCGACAAGGCCGCGCTGCGCGCCGCGCACGCGCACGCCGAAGCCGGCACGCCGGACGCGAACGCGGCACGGCCGCTGCTTGCGCACCGCGATTTCTGGCTGCTGTGCGCGGCCAATTTCGCGATCGCGGCCGCCGGCTACGCACTCGTGTTCTGGATGCCCGTGATCCTGCATCGCGGCGGCCTGCATGGCGCGATGCGGATCGGGGTGCTGTCCGCGCTGCCCTACCTGTGCGGCATCGTCGGCATGCTCGCGATGGGCTGGCGCACCGAGCGGCGGCGCGAATGGCGCGGGCACGGCGCAGCGGCGATGCTCGCATGCGCGGCCGCGCTCGCCGGGCTGGCGAGCACCACCGGCACTTCTCACCTGATGATCGCGCTCTGCGTCGCGGTCGCCACGCACGCCGCGGCGCTGCCCGCGTTCTGGGTGCTGCCGGGGCTCGCGCTGCCGAAGCGCTCGATGGCGGTCGCGATCGCGGCGATCACGATGTCCGGCGCGATCGGCGGGTTCGCGAGCCCGTTCCTGATGGGCGTGCTCAACACGGCCACCGGGTCGATGCGCGGCGGCCTCTATTTCAACGCCGCGCTGCTCGCGGCCGGCGCCGTCGCCTTGCTCGGCACGCTGCGCACCCGCGCGGTGTCGCGCACGAACGCCGGCTGACGGCATCGACCTCCCTTTACCCACCCTCATCGACTCCCATGAATTTCGACCTTGAACTCGAACACCGGATGATCCGCGACCTCGTCGCACGTTTCGTGCAGGACGAGCTGATCCCGCTCGAAGCAGCGGTCATGGCCCGCGAGGCCGATGGCCAGCGCTTCGGGCTGCTCGACGAAGAACGCGCACATCTCGACGAGCGTTCCCTGCAGCTCGGCCTGTGGGGCCTCGACGCGCCGGTCGACGCCGGCGGCTCGGACCTGCCTGCCGTCGCGATGGTGGGCGTCAACGAAGCGATCGGCACGACCGTGACGCCGTACATCCTGCCGCCCGATTCGCCGAACCTGCGGATGCTGTGCGACGTGGCCGACGACGCGCAGCGCGCGCGTTATCTCGAACCGTACGCACGCGGCATCACGCGTGCCGCGATGGCGATCTCCGAGCCGGGCGCCGGCTCGGACCCGGGCGCGCTGTCGACGACGGCCGTGCGCGACGGAGAGAGCTGGGTGCTGAACGGGCGGAAGATCTGGATCAGCCATGCGCCCGAAGCCGACTGGACGATCGTGATGGCGCTCACCGATCGAAGCAAGGGCAAGCGCGGCGGCATGTCGGCGTTCATCGTCGACCGCGACACGCCCGGTTTCATCATCGAACGGCGGATCCCGATGATCGGCGGGCTGTCGACCTACGAAATCGTGCTGGACGACTGCCGCATTCCCGCCGCGCAACTGCTGGGCCTGGAAGGCGCCGGCTTCGCGCCGATGCAGGCACGGCTCGCGAACCGGCGTCTGGAAATGGCCGCATGGTGCATCGGCCGCGCCGAGCGCGCGGTCGCGATGCTGTGCGACCATGCGAAACAGCGCAAGACCTTCGGCGTGCCGCTCGCGGAACGCCAGGCGATCCAGTGGTGGGTCGCCGACGCGCTCACGCAGATCCACGCGTGCCGCCTCATGACCTACGAAGCGGCCGCGCGCGTGGATGCCGGCCAGGATGCACGCACGCAGATCTCGATGGTCAAGGTGTTCGCCACCGAAATGGCGTCGAGCGTCATCGATCATGCGATGCAGACGCTCGGCGCGATGGGCATGACGAAGGAAATGCCGTTGCAGCAGATGGCCAGCGAAGCGCGGCTGATGCGCATCTTCGAAGGCCCGACCGAGGTGCACCGCTGGGTCATCGCGCGCAGCGCGCTCTGACCGCCGTGCACCGCCCACCTTCACGATGGAGCCATGCGTTGGACACCCTGCATCTCGTCGACCCTGAAATCCGCCCGCTGCTCGAGACCTGGCCGACCGTCACGCTCGGCATCGACAACCTCGCGCAGTCGCGCGAACGCGTGCTGCCGCTGCCACCGCCCGACCTGGCCGGCAGCACGCTCGAACGCCGCACGGTACCCGGCCCCGCCGGCGCGCCGGACGTCCCGGTCCTCGTCTACCTGCCCGACCATCACGCGCGGCCACTTCCGGCGATCGTCCACCTGCACGGCGGCGGCTTCGTGCGCGGCAAGGCGAAGGATCTCGAGGCGGTGCACCGGTCGCTCGTGACGCAGCTCGGCTGCGCGCTGATCTCGATCGACTACCGGCTCGCGCCTGAAACCGTGTTTCCCGGCGCGATCGAGGATTGCTACGCGGCGCTCGCATGGGTCTTCCGCCACGCCGATACGCTCGGCATCGATGCGTCGCGGATCGGCGTGGCGGGCGAGAGCGCGGGCGGCGGACTCGCCGCGTCGCTGGCGCTGCTGGCCCGCGACCGCGGCGAATACCGGCTCGCGTTCCAGCATCTGATCTACCCGATGCTCGACGATCGCACCTGCACGCGCACGCCGCACCCGCATGCCGGCGAGTTCGTCTGGCACGCGGCCAACAACCGGTTCGGGTGGACCTCGCTGCTCGGTCACGCGCCGGGCATCGACGGCGTGTCGCCCTACGCGGCCGCCGCGCGCGCCACGCGGCTCGACGGCCTGCCGCCCGCGTTCCTGTCGGTCGGCTCGCTCGACCTGTTCCTCGACGAAAACCTCGACTATGCGCGGCGCCTGCTCCGCGCGGGCGTGCCGACCGAACTGCACGTGCTGCCCGGCGGCGTGCACGGTTTCGACATCGTGCCCGGCGCGCGCATCGCCGAAACGGCGCGCCGCCTGAGCCACGACGCACTGCGCCGCTTCCTGCACGGCTGACGAAAACGACGCGGGCGGCCGAAGCCGCCCGCATCCGCGCCGATACCACCGGCCACGATCAGAACGCGTCGCCCGGCACCCGCACCCAGCCTTCCATCAGCACGCGCGCGCTGCGGCTCATGATCGCCTTGGTGACGGTCCACTCGCCGTTCTCCTGCTGCTGCGCTTCCGCGCCGACGCGCAGCGTGCCCGACGGATGCCCGAAGCGCACCGCGTTGCGTTCGCCGCCGCCCGCCGCCAGGTTGACGAGCGTGCCGGGAATCGCCGCGGCCGTGCCGATCGCGACCGCCGCCGTGCCCATCATCGCGTGATGCAGCTTGCCCATCGACATCGCACGCACGAGCAGGTCGACATCGCCCGCGTTCACGCGCTTGCCGCTCGACGCGACGTAGTCGGCCGGCTTCGCGACGAACGCGATCTTCGGCGTGTGCTGCCGCGTCGCGATTTCATCGAGCGTGTCGATCAGGCCCATGCGCAGCGCGCCGTGCGCGCGGATCGTCTCGAACTTCTCGAGCGCCTTCGCATCGCCGTTGATCGCGTCCTGCAGCTCGGTGCCCGTATAGCCGATCGCTTCCGCGTCGACGAAGATCGTCGGGATGCCCGCGTTGATCATCGTCGCCTTCAGCGTGCCGACGCCCGGCACCGCGAGATCGTCGACGAGGTTGCCGGTCGGGAACATCGACCCGCCCGCGCCTTCCTCCTCGGCGGCCGGGTCCATGAATTCGAGCTGCACTTCCGCGGCCGGGAACGTGACGCCGTCCAGTTCGAAGTCGCCCGTCTCCTGCACCGCGCCGTTCGTGATCGGCACGTGCGCCACGATCGTCTTGCCGATGTTCGCCTGCCAGATCCGCACGGTCGCGATGCCGTCGCGCGGCACGCGCGACGGATCGACGAGCCCGCCGCTGATCGCGAACGGGCCGACGGCCGCCGACAGGTTGCCGCAGTTGCCGGTCCAGTCGACGAACGCCTTGTCGATCGCGACCTGCCCGAACAGGTAGTCGACGTCGTGGCCGGGCCGCGTGCTCTTCGACACGATCACCGTCTTGCTGGTGGACGACGTCGCGCCGCCCATCCCGTCGATCTGCTTGCCGTACGGATCGGGGCTGCCGATCACGCGCAGCAGCAGCGCGTCGCGCGCGGCGCCCGGCGCCTGCGCGGCATCCGGCAGATCCTGCAGCCGGAAGAACACACCCTTGCTGGTGCCGCCGCGGATATAGGTCGCGGGAATCCTGATTTGAGGAATGTGAGCCATGTTTGCGTTATCCCTGTGTGCGCCCGTCAGGCCGCCTGCGACGATTCGAGGAAGTCCTGCGCGAAACGCTGCAGCACGCCGCCCGCCTCGTAGATCGACACTTCCTCCGCCGTATCGAGCCGGCACGTCATCGGCACCTCGACGCGCTCGCCGTTCTTGCGGTGAATCACGAGCGTCAGGTCGGCGCGCGGCGTGCGCTCGCCGATCACGTCGAAGGTTTCGGTGCCGTCGATGCCGAGCGTCGTCCGGTTCGTGCCGGGCTTGAACTCGAGCGGCAGCACGCCCATCCCGATCAGGTTCGTGCGGTGGATCCGCTCGAAGCCTTCGGCGGCGATCGCCTCGACGCCCGCGAGCCGCACGCCCTTCGCGGCCCAGTCGCGCGACGAGCCCTGGCCGTAGTCGGCGCCGGCCACGACGATCAGCGGCTGCTTGCGATTCATGTACGTCTCGATCGCTTCCCACATCCGCATGACCTTGCCTTCCGGCTCGACGCGCGCGAGCGAGCCCTTCTTCACCGCGCCGTCGACCACCGCCATCTCGTTGATCAGCGTCGGGTTCGCGAAGGTCGCGCGCTGCGCGGTCAGGTGGTCTCCCCGATGCGTCGCGTACGAGTTGAAGTCCTCTTCCGGCAGGCCCATCTTCGCGAGGTATTCGCCGGCCGCGCTGTCCAGCAGGATCGCGTTCGACGGCGACAGGTGGTCGGTCGTGATGTTGTCGCCGAGCACCGCGAGCGGGCGCATGCCCTGCAGCGTGCGTTCGCCGGCCAGCGCGCCTTCCCAGTACGGCGGGCGGCGGATGTACGTGCTCTGCGGGCGCCAGTCGTACAGCGGCGCCGCGCGCTCGCCCGCATCGGCGCTGCGCGCGAACATCGGTTCGTAGACCTTGCGGAACTGCTCGGGCTTCACGCTCGACGCGACGATCGCATCGATCTCCGCGTCGGTCGGCCAGATGTCCTTCAGCGTGACGGGCTTGCCGTCCTGATCGTGGCCGAGCACGTCCTTCTCGATGTCGAAGCGGATCGTGCCGGCGATCGCATACGCGACGACGAGCGGCGGCGACGCGAGGAACGCCTGCTTCGCATACGGATGAATGCGGCCGTCGAAGTTGCGGTTGCCGGACAGCACGGCCGTCGCGTACAGGTCGCGGTCGACGATCTCCTGCTGGATCTTCGGGTCGAGCGCGCCCGACATCCCGTTGCAGGTCGTGCACGCGAACGCGACGATGCCGAAGCCGAGCTTCTCGAGTTCGGGCAGCAGGTTCGCTTCTTCGAGGTACAGCTCGACCGCCTTCGAGCCCGGCGCGAGCGAGCTCTTCACCCACGGCTTGCGCGTGAGGCCGCGCGCATTCGCGTTGCGCGCGAGCAGGGCCGCCGCAATCACGTTGCGCGGGTTGCTGGTGTTCGTGCAGCTCGTGATCGCGGCGATGATCACCGCGCCGTCGGGCATCTCGCCCGCCTTCTCCTCCCACTGGCCGGCGATCCCGCGCGCGGCGAGGTCGGACGTCGGCAGCCGCTTGTGCGGGTTCGACGGGCCGGCCATGTTGCGCACGACGCTCGACAGGTCGAACGTCAGCGTGCGCTCGTACTGCGCATCGTTCAGCGTATCGGCCCACAGGCCCGCCGCCTTCGCGTAGGTCTCGACGAGCTTCACCTGCTCGTCGCTGCGGCCGGTGAGGCGCAGGTAGTCGGTCGTCTGGCCGTCGATGAAGAACATCGCGGCCGTCGCGCCGTATTCGGGCGCCATGTTCGAGATCGTCGCGCGATCGCCGAGCGTGAGGCTCGCCGCGCCTTCGCCACGGAATTCCAGATACGCGCCGACCACCTTTTCCTTGCGCAGGAATTCGGTCAGCGCGAGCACGATGTCGGTCGCGGTGATGCCGGGCTGGCGCTTGCCGGTCAGCTCGACGCCGACGATGTCGGGCAACCGCATCCACGACGCGCGACCCAGCATCACGTTCTCCGCTTCCAGCCCGCCGACGCCGATCGCGATCACGCCGAGCGCGTCGACGTGCGGCGTGTGGCTGTCGGTGCCGACGCAGGTGTCCGGGTACGCGACGCCGTCCTGCGCCTGGATCACCGGCGACATCTTCTCGAGGTTGATCTGGTGCATGATGCCGTTGCCCGGCGGGATCACGTCGACGTTCTCGAACGCCTTCTTCGTCCACTCGATGAAGTGGAAGCGATCCTCGTTGCGGCGATCCTCGATCGCGCGGTTCTTCGCGAACGCGTCCGGATCGAAGCCGCCGCACTCGACGGCGAGCGAGTGGTCGACGATCAGCTGCACGGGCACGACCGGGTTCACCTTCGCCGGGTCGCCGCCGCCATCGGCGATCGCGTCGCGCAGGCCCGCGAGGTCGACGAGCGCCGTCTGCCCGAGGATGTCGTGGCACACGACCCGCGCCGGGAACCACGGGAAGTCGCGTTCGCGCTTGCGCTCGATGATCTGCTTCAGCGAATCGGCGAGGATCGCCGGATCGCAGCGGCGCACGAGGTTTTCGGCGAGCACGCGCGACGTGTACGGCAGCGTGTCGTAGGCGCCGGGCGCGATCGCGTCGACCGCGGCGCGCGCGTCGAAATAGTCCAGCGACGTGCCGGGCAGGGGTTTGCGGTTGGCGGTATTCATGATGTGGGGCGGAATTCGGGGTAAGACGTTCCGCGCGCGCCGGCAGCCCGCATCACGGGCGCCGGCGCGCGCGGCGGGCGTTTCAGCGCTTCTCGATCGGCACGAACTGCAGGTCTTCCGGACCGGTGTAGTTCGCGCTCGGGCGGATGATCTTGTTGTCGATGCGCTGCTCGATGATGTGCGCGCTCCAGCCCGACGTGCGCGAAATCACGAACAGCGGCGTGAACATCGCGGTCGGCACGCCCATCATGTGATACGACACCGCGCTGAACCAGTCGAGGTTCGGGAACATCTTCTTCGCTTCCCACATCACCGATTCGAGGCGCTCGGCGATGTTGTACAGCTTCAGGTCGCCCGCTTCCTTCGACAGCTTGTGCGCGACGCCCTTGATCACCTTGTTGCGCGGATCGGAGATCGTGTAGACCGGGTGGCCGAAGCCGATCACCACTTCCTTGTTCTCGACGCGGCGGCGGATGTCGGCTTCGGCGTCGTCCGGCGAGCTGTAGCGGCTCTGGATTTCATACGCGACTTCGTTCGCGCCGCCGTGCTTCGGCCCGCGCAGCGCGCCGATCGCGCCGGTGATCGCCGAGTAGATGTCCGAACCCGTGCCCGCGATCACGCGGCCGGTGAACGTCGACGCGTTGAATTCGTGCTCCGCGTACAGGATCAGCGACGTGTGCATCGCCTCGACCCACGACTTCGACGGCGTCTTGCCGTGCAGCAGGTGCAGGAAGTGGCCGCCGATCGAGTCGTCGTCGGTTTCCGTCTCGATGCGCTTGCCGTTGTGCGAGAAGTGATACCAGTACAGCAGCATCGAACCGAGCGATGCCATCAGGCGGTCGGCGATGTCGCGCGCGCCCGGCAGGTTGTGGTCGTCCTTCTCCGGCAGCACGGTGCCGAGCACCGACACGCCCGTGCGCATCACGTCCATCGGGTGCGCGGACGCCGGGATCTGCTCGAGCGCGGCCTTCAGCGCGTTCGGCAGGCCGCGCAGCGCGCGCAGCTTGGTCTTGTACGCAGCCAGTTCGGTCAGGTTCGGCAGCGTGCCGTGAACGAGCAGGTGCGCGATTTCCTCGAATTCGCACGACTCGGCGACGTCGAGAATGTCGTAGCCGCGATAGTGCAGGTCGTTGCCGGTCTTGCCGACCGTGCACAGCGCCGTGTTGCCGGCCGTCACGCCCGACAGCGCCACCGACTTCTTCGGCTTGAATGCGCCTGCGGCGGCCGGTGCTGCTGCGTCTTTCGTCTCGCTCATCTTTCCGTTCTCCAATATGTATCGGGGGTGTCATGTCCGCCGGGCGCGGCACGGGTGCGCGCGGCCCGGTTTCATGCAAGTCGTTCCGGGAATCGTGCCCGGCACGCGGGCCGCGTTACTTCTTGCCCTGCGCGAACAGTTCGTCGAGCTTGCGCTCGTATTCGTGATAACCGAGGAAGTCGTACAGCTCGGCGCGCGTCTGCATGGTCGGCACGGCCGCCTTCTGCGTGCCGTCGCGACGCACCGTCTCGTAGAAATTCAGCGCGGCCTTGTTCATCGCGCGATACGCGCCGCAGCAGTACAGCGCGATGTCGACGTTCGCCTCGCGCAGTTCGTCGGTGGTGAAGAACGGCGTCGAACCGAACTCGGTCAGGTTCGCGAGGATCGGCACCTTCACGGCCGCCTTGAAGCGGCGATAGTCGTCGAGCGTCTTCATCGCTTCCGGGAAGATCATGTCCGCGCCGGCTTCGACGTAAGCCACCGCGCGCTCGATCGCCGAGTCGATCCCTTCGGCCGCGGCCGCGTCGGTGCGCGCCATGATCACGAACTGGTCGTCGGTGCGGGCATCGACCGCGGCCTTGATGCGGTCGGCCATTTCGTCGGTCGGCACGACTTCCTTGCCCGGACGGTGGCCGCAGCGCTTCTGGCCGACCTGGTCTTCCATGTGCACGGCCGCGACGCCGGCCTTGATGAACGAGCGCACCGTGCGCCCGATGTTGAACGCGCCGCCCCAGCCCGTGTCGATGTCGACCAGCAGCGGCAGGTCGGTCGCGTTGGTGATCCGGTTCGCGTCGATCAGCACGTCTTCCATCGTGCTGATGCCGAGGTCGGGGATCCCGAGCGAGTTCGCGGCGACGCCGCCGCCCGACAGGTACACGGCCTTGAAGCCGACGGCCTGCGCCATCTTGGCCGCGTACGCGGTGATCGCGCCGACCACCTGCAGCGGCTGCTCCGCCGCGACTGCCGCGCGGAACTTCGCGCCGGCGCTCTGAAGATGCGTATTGCTCATGAACGGCCTCCTGATGGAATGCCTGATAACAGCAAGGACCGGGCCAGCCCGCGGAATGTCGCTAACCCACTGATTCTTAAGCAACCGGCACGGGCGATGCGGCACCCGGCGATTTCAATTCAGCAATTTCAAGTTTCAAAAATGAAATCTCGCGCGCATAATCGACCGTCATGGACCTCTCCTCGACCAAGCCCGTCGGCCCGGCGGATCGCGCGGCACGCCCGCGCATCTGGGCGATGGGCATCAGCCGCCTGCGCGAACTCTTTCGCGAGATCGCCGGCGAATTCGACGAACGCGCCGACGTGCGCATCGTGACGCGCGCCTATGAGGATGCGCTCAGCGCGATCGCCGAGGCCGGCACCGCGCGGCCCGACGTGATCGTCGCGGCCGGCTCGAACGGCGGCTTCCTGAAGACGCGTGCGCAGGTGCCCGTGGTGGTCGTGTCGCCGACCGGCTTCGACGTGATGCAGGCGCTCGCGCGCGCCCGGCGCGACGCGTCGCGGATCGCGCTCGTCAGCGCCGGCGAAACGCCGCCCGAAGTGCGCCGTTTCGTCGCCGCATACGGCCTCGACGTGCAGTTTGCGTCATATCAGACCGCGCAGGAAGCGGAAGCCTGCGTGCACGAGCTGCGCGACCGCGGCATCGAGACGATCGTCGGCCCCGGCCTCGTCACCGATCTCGCGGCCAGCGCCGGCATGGGCGCGGTGTTCCTGTATTCGCACGCGTCGGTGCGCAAGGCCGTCGATACGGCGCTCGAAGTCGCGTACGCGACGCATGCCGAGGCGTTCCGCCGCCAGCGGCTCGACAACCTGCTCCAGCACCTGCGCGACGGCGTGGTCGCGCTCGACGCGCGCGGCCGCGTGGAGGCGATCAACGAGCGGCTCGCGTCGGCGCTCGGGGTCGAACCCGCGGCGGCCGTCGGCCGCGCGCTCGTCGACCTGCGGCCCGAACTGCGCACGCTGCGCGGCGAGGACGGCGACGCGCTCGCGACCGTGCGCGGCGTGCGCTACGTCGTGCATCGCGGGCCGCTGGTCGATCGCGGCGTCACGTCGGGCAGCGTGCTGACGTTCCAGGAATCGCGCGCGGTCGAACGCCTCGACCGCGCACTGCGTTCGCAGCCCACCACGCAGCAGTTCGCGGCGCGCTACGCGCTCGACGACGTGGTCGGCGCATCGGCGCCGATGGCGCGCGTGCGCGATCTCGTGCGCCGCTACGCGAAATCCGACGCGACCGTGCTCGTGCTCGGCGAAAGCGGCACCGGCAAGGAAATGATCGCGCAGAGCCTGCACGCGCTGTCCGCGCGGCGCAGCTACCCGTTCGTCGCGGTCAATTGCGGCGCGTTTCCGGAGGCGTTGCTCGAAAGCGAGCTGTTCGGCTATGAGGAAGGCGCATTCACCGGTGCGCGGCGCGGCGGCAAGACCGGCCTGTTCGAAGCCGCACACCGCGGCACGCTGTTTCTCGACGAGATCGGCGAGATGCCGCCGTCGCTGCAGAGCCGGCTGCTGCGCGTGCTGCAGGAGCGCGAGGTAATCCGCCTCGGCTCGACCGAGCCGATCCGCATCGACGTGCGCGTGATCGCCGCGACGCACCGTCCGCTGCTCGCCGCCGTCGAGGCCGGCACGTTCCGCGCGGATCTCTATTACCGGCTCAACATCCTGAACGTCGGCCTGCCGCCGCTGCGCGAGCGCGCCGCCGACATCCCGGCGCTCGCGGCCACGCTGCTCGTGCAGGCCGCACGACGCGAACCGCGGCTCACCGAGCGCCTGCGCGACGCCGACGATGCCGCGCGCGTGCTCGGCGCGACACAGGCCGTGCTCGCGCGCTACCGGTGGCCCGGCAACGTACGCGAACTGCAGAACGTGATCGAGCGGATCGCGGTGGAGCTGGCCGAGGAAGCCGACGAAAACGACCCGGCCGCCGCCTGCGGCACGCTCGATCCCGACGCGCTGCAGGCGATCGCGCCCGAGTTGTTCGCGGCCCCGCCCGACGCGGCCGACGCCGACGATGTGCAGACGCTGCACGCACGCCGCCGTCGTGCGGAAGCCGACGAGATCCGCGCGGTACTCGACGCGTGCGGCGGCGACCGCGATCGCGCATGCGCGATGCTCGGCATCAGCAAGACGACGCTGTGGCGGAAGTTGTCGGTGAAATAGGCAGGCCGGATGCGGCGCGCCGGCGCGCGCCTGCGTAACGAGGAACGTCAGTCGACCTTGTGATAGTGGCGATACGCCTTCGCGCGATTGCCGCACGACGACATCGAACACCAGCGGCGGCTACCGTTCTTGCTGTCGTCGATGAACAGCCACTGGCAGGCGTCGTTCGCGCAACGCTTGACCTTCGCGAGCCGCGCTCCGCCAAGCAGGTCGATCGCCGACCACAGTACCGGGCTCAGCAGCGCCTCGAGCGTGGCGCCCGCGCCGCCGATCCGCCACGCATAGGCGCCGTCGATGCGCGCCAGCGCAACGCGCGGCGCCGCTTCCGCCAGGAAGCCGCCGAGCAGCGCCAGATCGTCGGCGTGCGGCTCGCGCTGCTCGGCCTGCGCATGAAACAACCGATAAAGCGCCTCGCGCAGTGCGAGCGCGCGCGCGAGCATCGCCGGCTCGTCATCCTTGTCCCGCACCCGACACGCGTCGGCCAGGCCGGCCGGTACGCCCGCCTGCTCGCGGCACCACGTCAACAGGTCGTCCAGCGTCCCGAAGGTCTCCGTCGGCGTGTCGGCGCCGCGCCAGTACAGCGTATTCGCGAAATCGATGCTCAGCGTTTCCGGCGGCGCCGGAATCAGGCAGTCCGTCGTGACGGAAGGTTGCGTTTTGCTCATGACGCGATCGTATCTAACCAGCATGCCGGTTGACAAGCATCCGGACGCTTTCTAACATAACCGGCATGGTGGTTAAAAAACGGTTGGCTGCACTGCGCCCTTTCAGTTCAAGGAGACACAGATGATCGATCGCCTTTTTTTCAGCGTTATCCACAACGACCGCAGCCGGGTGTTCGACGACAGCGCACCCGGCGCGCTCCGCTACAAGCGGCTGGCATGGTGCTTGTAGGCAGGTTTGCCGTACTGACGTCCCCTCTTCAGTTCAAGGAGCCCACAGATGATCGATCACCTTTCCTTCGGCGTCGCCCACATCGGCCGCAGCCGCACGTTCTACGACAGCACGCTCGGCGCGCTCGGCTACAAGCGGCTGTATAGCGACGACGGCTCGATCGGGTACGGCGAGACCGAGCCGGTGCTGTGGTTGCAGCATGCGGTTCGCCCCATCGCCGCCGATCCCGACTCCGGGCTGCACCTGTCGTTCAAGGCCGCGTCGCCCGTCGAGGTCGACGCGTTCTACCGCGCCGCGCTCGAGCACGGCGGCCAGGACAACGGCGGGCCCGGCAAGCGCGAGCACTACGGCCCCGGCTATTACGCGGCGTTCGTCGTCGATCCCGACGGATATCGGCTCGAAGCCCATTGCGAGCTGGACAACGTCGTCTGATCCGGTTCGCACCGACGCGGGTGAACGACAAGGGCCCGATTCCGCATCGCGCGGAATCGGGCCCTTGTCCTTGTTTATGCTGCATCGAGGTTCGGTCGCGACGCTCGCCGCAGGCAAACACGCCGATGCCGGGCGGCGCGGCCGGCTCGCGGCTGATTGCCCCGCGATCCGCCCGCACCGGGCACGCGCTTACTGCGCGTTGCGCGTGCTCTGCAACTGCTCGCCGAGCCCGTCGATCCCGAGGCGTACCTTCTGGCCGGCCTTCAGGAACACCGGCGACGGCTTGATGCCCATCCCGACGCCGGGCGGCGTGCCCGTCGTGATTACGTCGCCCGGCTGCAGCGTCATGCAGCTCGACAGATAGGCGATCAGCTGCGCGACGGTGAACACCATCGTGCGCGTGTTGCCGTTCTGATAGCGGTGGCCGTCGACCTCGAGCCACAGGTCGAGACGCTGCGGATCGGGCACCTCGTCACGCGTGACGAGCCACGGACCGATCGGGCCGAACGTGTCGAAGCCCTTGCCTTTGTCCCACTGGCCGCCGCGCTCGATCTGCCATTCGCGCTCCGACACGTCGTTGACGACGCAGTAGCCCGCGACGTAATCGAGCGCGCGCGCTTCGTCGACATCCTTGCAGGTCGCGCCGATCACGACGCCCAACTCGACTTCCCAGTCCGTCTTGACCGAACCCTTCGGGATGTCGATACCGTCGTTCGGGCCGCAGATCGAGCTCGTCCACTTGCCGAACACGACGGGCTCCTTCGGCACCGGCATGCCGGCTTCGGCCGCGTGATCGGCATAGTTCAGGCCGATACCGATGAACTTGCCGACATGGCCGACGCACGCGCCGATGCGCGGCTCGCCCGACACGAGCGGCAACGTGGCCGGATCGATTGCGCGCAGACGCGCAAGACCCGCGTCGGACAGCACATCGCCGGACAGATCCGGCACATGCGCCGACAGGTCGCGAATCCGGCCGTCCGCGTCGAGAATACCGGGCTTTTCCTGGCCGGACGGGCCATAGCGAAGCAGTTTCATCGTGCTCAACCTCTGTTGTCGAATGGGACAGGATACCGGCCAACGCGGCCCTTCGCGGCCGCGTGCCGGACTGATTGTCGATCGTCGATTGCGCGCGTCGGCGCCGCATCCGGCATGCCGTTCGACGCGCGAGGGTCGCGCGGGCGCAGCGATCGTGGCGCCACACGGAAGTATGGCGCGCATCGAACGGGCGGCCGCCGGTCTGCGCATCGGCGACGACGGCCCGGCACCCGCGACATGGCCCGGCCCGTACCGGCCGGCGTCACGCGCGGCCGCACCGTCGCTGGCCCGCCAGTCTTTGTACCATCGGCCGCGCACGATGAAATGACACGCGACGGATACCGACTATTGGTGCGCCCGCGGGCGCTGCGGCGCAGCATCGCGGATGGCGCCGCCGCCCGAGTTCCTTTCGAATACCTTGAACCGGTGCCACCTGTCATGAATACCGGGTATTCGGGGCTTCCCTGTCATCCTGAAAACGAATTGATCCGTTCTTGTCAGGTAACGATCGGTAAAAAGACGCTGCATTGCACACTAATTGTTTGTTGTTAAGCTCGACCGGATGGCGTGCGTCGCCACACGCGAGCCCGACACAGGCGAAGTGCAGAATCGGTCAGCGTGCGTCGCCAATCGATCGACAGTCATCCCCCAACCTCACACCGACAATGCAAACAACCAACGACCTGCTTCCCGGCTGCGACGCACGGGAATCGATGGGCGCAATCGACCGTTATCGCGCACCCGCGCTCGACAAGGGTCTCGACATCCTCGAACTCCTGTCGGAGCAGAAAGAAGGCCTCACCCGCACCGAAATCACGAAGGAACTCGGCCGCAACGCGAGCGAAATCTACCGGATGCTCGAACGCCTCGTCGCGCGCCGCTACGTGATGCGCTCGACCGGCGGCGACCGCTATACGCTCAGCCTCAAGCTGTTCTCGCTCGCGCACCGGCATCCGCCGATGAGCCGGCTGATCGCCGAGGCACTGCCGCCGATGCAGCGCTTCGCCGATTCCTCCGAACAATCGTGCCACCTGTCCGTCTACGATCGCGGCAACCTGCTCGTGATCGCGCAAGTCGACGGGCCCGGCCCGTGGGGGGTGTCGGTCCGGCTCGGCTCGCGCATCGGGCTCGCCGATACGGCATCGGGGCGGGTCATGCTGTCGTTCCAGGGCGCCGAGCAGCGCGCGCACATGCTCGCGGAGCACCGCAAGGTCAAGGGCGAAGCGCCGCTGAACGAGCAGGAACTCGCGTACGCGTGCCAGTCCATCCGGCAAGCCGGCTACCTGCGCCAGGACAGCCGCCAGGCGTACGGCGTGACCGACCTGACCGCGCCGATCCTCGGGCCGTCCGGCCATGCGATCGCGGTGCTGACCTGCCCGTACATGCGCCGGATCGATGCGCACATGGCGCCGTCGGTCGACGCGGTCGTCGAAGGGTTGCGCGAAACGGCCGCCCATCTGTCGATGTGCCGCGCCGAAACCTGCTGACATAGCCGACCCTGCCGACACGCAGGCTCGTCGGAACGCACCGGGTACGGCGCGATCGCGCCGATCCCGGCCGCCCACGATCACGCCGGTGCGAAGCGCGAGGCGCGACGGACGGTGCCATATCGTGCGTCCACGGCGCTACGCTAAAATAGCGGCCCTCTCAAAAACTACGGCGGCCGGTTGTCGCGGCCGTCGTGTCCGATGGATGTCATGGCCAAACTTCTGAACGATCAAGAATTCCAGCGTTTCTCCGAACTTCAGCAGAAGCAGGCAAGCTTCACGATCACGCCCGAGGAGGCGGACGAACTGCGCGATATCGTCGCGCGCGCGCAGAAGAAGCGCGACGATCGTGCCGCCGCGATGCAGGCGATCGAGAACTACATCGAGCAGTTCGACATCACGCCCGACGAGCTCTTCTCGCCCGAGCAGATCGGCGACGCGGCCCGCACCTACGGGCTCATCACGGCGACCAAGAAGGAACGCACGCTGCCGCCGACGATCACGTTCAACGGCAAGCCGTACCAATGGACCAAGACGCTTCCGGACGACGTGCGCGGCGCGCTGTTCGAAGCATTCACGTCCGGCGAATCGGTCAAGCGCTTCATCGCGATGCCGAAGGACATCGCGCGCTGCGCACTGACGATCGCCCGCCTCGAGCGCGAAACCGGCGCCGTCTATGCCGATCCGCACCTCGAGGAACTCGCGATTTCGCGTGACCAGGTGAACGACGCGGCGGCGAAACTCGCTGCCTGAATGTAAGTGCGGGCACGGTTCATGCGTGCCCGCGCCCTGCATGACGCCGACCTTGGCCGGCGTTGCGCTTGCGCAAGCCGTGCGTCCGGACACTCCCGAAAAGTCTCACCTTGGCGTCCCGCAAGCGCTCACCCGCCCCTCCCGAAAAAGCTCACCAAGGCTCCCGGAAACTCTCACCGAAGCCTCCCGGATGTGCTCACCGACACGTCCCGCAGCCCCTCACCGATGCGCCCCGGAAAGGCTCACCGACGCCTCCCGCAGGTACTCACCGGCCACTCCCGGGAAGGCTCACCGAATGCTCCCGTATCGGCTCACCTCGACCATCCCGGAGAAGCTCACCGGCGGCTCCTGAAAAATCTCACCTTTTGGGTAGACTCGAATTTTCGAGGCTCAAATACAGCGGCAAATACGTGTGGGTACCTCGCGGAAAACTGTTACGCGGGACCGATATCGCGGTAAACGAAACGCGTCTCGCGATACCTGCCGTATGCGCGTCGTTGTTTCCATCGCGAACAGGCAGCGACACGTTCGCCGTTGTTTCGCTCACAAGACCGGTTCGAATGCCCGGCATTCGTGACCGGAAACATCCGCAGCGTGCCGGGAAGCCGGGGACATCGACGGCATATGGCGTCCGTACGCGCCGAGCCGCAGACGGACGCTACGGCTGCAGCTTCATCCTGAAGCCGACGACACCGGGCTCCTCCGTCGTCGACACGGCGAAACCGCACGACTTCGCAAGCGCGATCATCGCCGAGTTCTCGCGCAGCGCCTCGCCGATCATCCATGCGGTTCCGCGCGAACGCGCGTAGTCGATGATCCGGTTCATCATCAGCCGGCCAAGCCCCTTGCCCTTCTGGTCGGGTCGTACCGCGATCGCGAACTCCGCCGTCTCGTTGTCGGGATCGGCCACCGCGCGCGCCACCGCGAGCGTGTGGTCGCGCCCGGACACATCGGTGAACGACACGATGAAGGCCATCTCACGGTCGTAATCGATCTGCGTCATGCGCGCCACCTGCGAATGATCGAAGCTGCGCACCGCACCGAAGAATCGCATCCGCAGATCGTCCGGCGTCATCGCGCCGAGCAGCTCGTTGTGCGCGGCCTCGTCTTCCGGACGGATCGGGCGGATCGTCACCGTCTCGCCGCGCCACTCGAGCGTCTGTTCGAGGTGGCGCGGATACGGCATGATCGCGAGCCGGCTGCGGCCCGTGGCCAGCGTGATACGCGGTGCGATCACTTGCGCACGGTCGGACAGCACGCGCAGCGTAACCGACATCGCAACGACTTCACGCACGTCGCAGACGACCTGCGACAGCGCCGTCAATGCGTCGAGCGTCGGCTCGACGGGTGTGCGGCGTGCATACGGCGAGCGTTCCATCACCGCGCGGGCGAGCACGGTGTTCAGCGGCGGCAGGCCATAGACGACGAACGGCGCCGATACGCCGTCCGCGGGCGGCACGGCATAACGAAACACCGGGCCGAAGTTTGCATCGTCGTACATGTCGACCGTGACATCGACGACTTTCGTGCCGGCCGGCTCGGCGGCCTGCTCGCCCTGCAGGCCGAAACGGGACAGCCAGCCCAGCGCGGCTTCGCCGGTCAGCTCATGCTCGCCGGCTTCGACCATCCGGCGCGCGTCGGCCTGTGCGGATGCAACGCACTCGGCCGGCTGCAGCGGCGTGCCCTCGGGCGTTTGCATCAGCAGTTGCCGCCCGAGGTTGTAGTCGACGAGACGCGCATACGCGCGTGCGAGCCGCTGCGGCGTGGTGTGCACGGGAATGCCGTTCGCATGCAATGCATCGCGCGTCGCCGCGTCGACCGCGCCGAAGAAACACGCGAGGATGCCGCGATGCGCGTGCTGCCGCGCTTCGATCAGCGTGTGCGCAACCGCATCGGCCGGCGCGCTGTGGGAAGTCGAATGGACGACGAACAGCGTGCCCGTTTGCGGGAACGGCGCAAGCGCCTTGACCGCCGCGGCAAAATGCTCGGGCCGCGCATCGTCGCCCAGCGTCAGCGGATTGCCGGGCGATGCGAGATGCGGCAGCGCGGCCGAGACGGCCGACGTGGCGGCGGGCGGCCAGGCGGCCAGTACGTCGCGCACTTCGGACACCGCGTCGACCGCGAGTTTCGCGACCCCCGCATCGCTCGTCACGAGCGTGGCCGCGCCGCGCGCCGTGACGCGGCCGACGCCGAGCGTCTCGATCTCGTCGAGCAGATCGTCGAGCGCATCGACCCGCACCATCCCCGCGCGCTGGAACGCCGCCGTATAGAGCGCGTCGCCGGGATCGGCGCGCCCGGTGCGCAATGCGAGCACCGGCTTGTTGCGCGCGGCCGCGCGGGCGGCAGACATGAACTTGCGCGCCGCGCGCACGGTATCGAGTTCGAGCAGGATCGCGCGCGTGCCGGGGTCGCTCGCGAGATAGTCGAGCACGTCGCCCGCATCGACGTCGGACTCGCCGCCGAGCGCGACGACATGTGAAAACCCGAGGCCCCGTGCGTCGGCCCAGCCGAGCACCGCGTTCGTCAGCGCGTTCGATTGCGACACCCACGCGACACCGCCGGATCGCGCCGTATAGGCCGGCGCGCCGAAATGGGCATGCCGTGCGGGCGACAGCACGCCGAGGCTGCCCGGCCCGACGATACGGAGCACGAACGGCTTCGCCGCCTTCAGTGTGCGATCGAGCGCGGCGCGATCGGCATCCGTGCGCGCCTCGCCGACGATCACCGCCACGCGCGTGCCGAGCTCGCCGAGCTTGCGCACGATGCCGGCCCAGGTCGCGGGCGGCGTGCAGATCACGGCAACCGACGGCGGTGCGGGCAACCGGTCGACATCGGCAACGACCGCATGCCCGTGCAGGTCACGATACTTCGGATTGACGGGCCACACGGGCCCCTGGAACGCGCCGTCGAGCACGCGCGACCACACCATCGCGCCGATACTGCCCGCGCGCGACGACGCGCCGACGACCGCAACGGACTTGGGCTGGAACAACGCATCGAGATGGCGAACGGTCACATCGGCTCCCTGCGGTAACGAAAGACGACCCGATCGGCATGCGGCACGGACAGGCCGTACACCGATCGACGCGAACCCCAAGCATAGGCGAAGCGCATGCGGCTGCCTATATGCCGGACGGCCGACTATTCGACAGACGTCAACGCACGCACCATGGGCCTGTGACACGAGCACGAAAGCCGTCGCCGCACGCCGGGCGTCCACATTCGCTCGACGCGGGCGGCGTTCGCATTCGGCGCGCCGCTGTGTCCGCTTCGTCAAAGGTGAGGATTTACAGGAGCTATGGTGAGTAAATTCGGGAATTGCACGGCGCGACGCGCAAACACGCGAAAGGTGATCGGAATTCGCGGCGCGCGTGCACCGCGAGAATGGCGCGAGCCAATGCGGATATGCGGTGAAATTGCGGCGCTGTTTACCGAAAATCGCCGCGATATGCAGCCGAATCGCAGCGAATTCGCAAAACGGGATCCGTTAATTGCGCGGCATCGCAGTTCAATACGCCGTCGGGAATCGCGCCGGGAATGCACAAAAACAAAACGGTGCGACGGCCGCATGGCCGTTCGCACCGTCGGTCGGCACGCGAAAGGTGAGAATTTTCGGGAGTCAGTCCTTGATCAGGAAACGCGCGCGATTCTTGCCGAGCCACGTCGGCGACCGTCCGCGGCCACTCCACGTTTCACCCGTCTTCGGGTTCAGGTACTTCGGCGGCGACGTACGCTTCGGCTTCGCGGCGGCAGCCGCCGCCCCTGCCGCACGGAACCCGAGCTCTTCCGGCGTAATGTCGTATTCCTCGATTTTCGCGCGGATATCGGCAATCGCATCGGCAATCGCCTTTTCGCGTTCCTTGTCGATCTTTTGCTGAAGCCGTTCAAGCTGCGCGGTCAGTTGCCTGTAGGTCGCCATATGGATGGGACTCCGTGAGTGTTATTCGTGAAAAATAGGTGACTCTCAGCAAACAGAAAAGCGCTTCGCCCGATCGTGGTCTCCTCAGCCGGTTATTTCGAGGTCAATAACCGCTCTTTTTCTTGCACGCGAAGAGAAGATTTCGCGTGGCGTCATCGCTCGATTGCTGAAGCACTTCGAAATCCCCGTTGCAGATCGCCCGGGCGTTGTCCGTGCAATTGCTCCAGTCGCTGCCGGTGCATTGCACCTGGGTAGTCGGACGCCCGTCCGAAGTGAACAGCGGTGCGCTGCCGCCACACCCGCCGAGCCCGGCAACCAGACCCAGCACAACGGCCGCCCGAGGCCACCGACAGACCGACGCAAGCATGTGTTTCATTGTTCTTCCCGTCAACCTTTTTTTGAATGTCGCGAGTATGCCATGCGCGGCCCTTTCTCCGTCAGTCCGGCGTGCGCCCGGGTTGCCCGCGCGCCTTGTACGGCAAGCGCTTGCGCGGATCGTCGGTGATGCGAACGAACACCTGCTCGACGTCCGGAATCGCCTCGAGCTCACGTTGCAATGCCTGCCGGTCGAACGCCGTATCGGCACATCCTTCGACGTAGATGAAACGCCGCTGCACCGTGATCCACAGGCTCGTGCCATGCAGTCGATCGGAGCCGGCGAAGTGTGCCTTCACGGCGTCGGCGATCGGTGCGTCATACATGTAGGAGTTCGGCTTCGTGCAGCGGTGCGCGAGCCAGCACGTGGTGCCGCGTTCGGCACGGTAATGCGCGTCGTCCGTCATCTCGGCCCGGGTCATCCACGGGCCGAGCGGCAGCGGGCATTCGGCTACGTCCCGCGACAGCGCGATGAACGGATCGTTGTACCAGTTGCGCCGTGCCTCGGGGGCGTCGGCGTCGCCGGACTGCGCGAGCGCGGCGCTCGCCAGCAACAGCGTCAGCCATCCTGCGATGCCGATCCGTTTCATCGTGATCTCCTGTTCGATGCCGCACGTCCGGCCGCATCGGCCTTGCCGATCGGCCTACCGGTCGATGCCCAGCGCCGCCAGCTTCTTGTACAGTGTCGCGCGGCCGATCCTGATGCGCGCGGCCGCTTCCACCACCTTGCCGTCGCAAGCCGCGAGCGCATCGGTCAGGAACTGGCGCTCCCACGCCGCCAATGCATCGGCATACGACGCTGCCGGCGCAGCCCGCACTTCGCCCGCGCGCCGCTCGACCGTCTGCACAGCCACCGGCTGCGCCGGTACTGCGCCGTCCGTCGATACGCGCACCGGCCCAAGGAACGGCGCGAGCGCACGCGCATCGATCACCGACCGGTCCGACAGCATCAGCGCGCGCTCGAGCGTATTGCGCAACTCGCGCACGTTGCCCGGCCACGGATACGCACACAGCATCCGCAGCGCATCGTCGGTCAGCTCGCAATGGGCCGCGCGCCCGTGTTGCGCGGCCAGTTCCTCGAGGGTTGCGTAGACGAGCGCCGCGATGTCGGAGGCGCGCTCGCGCAGCGGCGGCGCGTGGATCGTCAGCACGTTCAGACGGTAATAGAGATCCGCGCGAAAACGCCCGGCCGCGACCAGCGCCGGCAGGTCGGCGCTCGTGGCCGCGATGATCCGGACGTCCGCGCGCACGATCCGGTTCGAGCCGACCGGCTCGAACTCCTTGTCCTGCAGCACGCGCAGCAGCTTGCCCTGCAGCGGCAGCGGCATGTCGCCGATCTCGTCGAGAAACAGCGTCCCGCGATCAGCCAGCTCGAACTTGCCGACGCGCCCCTTGCGGTCGGCGCCCGTGTAAGCACCGGGCGCGGCGCCGAAGAATTCGGTTTCGAGCAGCGTGTCGGGAATCGCGGCAACGTTGACGGTCACGAGCGGCTGGAGTGCGCGCGCCGACGCCGCGTGGATCGCATGCGCGAGCAGTTCCTTGCCGGTGCCCGTCTCGCCGAGCAGCAGCACCGGCGAATCGACCTGCGCGGCGCGGCGCGCCTGGCGCTTGGTTTCGAGACTCGCCGCACTCGTGCCGACGAAACTCGCGAACGTGTATTTCGCGCGGCGCGCCTGCGCGAGCGAACGCTGCGTCGCGATCAGTTGCTGCTGAAGCTGCGCGTAGCGGGAAAAGATCGGCGTGAGCGTCTTCAACTGGTCGAACAGCGCGAAGCCGATCGCGCCGACCGTCTCGCCGGCCTCGTTCTTCAGCGGCAGGCGCGTGACGACGAGCGGCTCGCGGCCCGTCTCCATGATGTCGAGCAGGATCGGCTGCCCGGTCGACACGACCTCGCGCATCAGGCTGTTCGGGATCACGGCCTCGCAGTCGAGGCCGACGGCCTGTTGCGGATCGGCGAAACCGAAGCGCGCCGCATATCGCTCGTTCATCCACACGACGCGTGCATCGCGATCGACGACCACCGTGCCCGCGCTCGAATCCTCGAAGGTCCGGAACAGCGACTCGGCGGCGCGCCGCAGCACGTCGCCGTAGTTGACGGGCAGGCGGGCCCAGTCGTTCATCATCGTGTCTTCGTCTCCGTGTATCGTCGACCGGCTGTCTCCGGAACGAGACGGATTATCTCACTCCGGAGACACGCTGCAATACGTTGTCGGGTAAAGCCCTGCACGATGTCGAGGCTTGGCCGGATAGCCAAAACGTCTCCGGATGGAGACGTTTTATGTAGAATCGTCAGACAACGACCGGCGCGGGCCCGCCGGTCCCCGGCGGACCCATGTCCGGCGGCGCTATCCGGCCGATGGCACGAAACCTGCACGAACCTGAGCTGGTCCGCGGCGCATCGCGCGATCGAACAACAACCAAAGCCATTCCAAGCTTTTAGGAGACTCCCTTGTCTTTCGTGATCGTCCTCGCCGCGCTGGCGTTCCTGATGTTCGCCGCGTATCGCGGCTACAGCGTGATCCTGTTCGCGCCGATCGCCGCGCTCGGCGCGGTGCTCCTGACCGAACCCGCCGCCGTCGCACCGGTCTTCTCCGGCATCTTCATGGAGAAGATGGTCGGTTTCGTCAAACTGTATTTCCCGGTGTTCATGCTCGGCGCGGTGTTCGGCAAGGTGATCGAACTCTCCGGGTTCTCCGAGTCGATCGTCCATGCGGCGATCCGCTACATCGGCCGCTCACGCGCGAATGCGGTGATCGTCGCGGTGTGCGCACTGCTCACCTATGGCGGCGTGTCGCTGTTCGTCGTGGTGTTCGCGGTCTATCCGTTCGCGGCCGAACTCTATCGCCAGAGCAACATCCCGAAACGGCTGATGCCCGGCGCGATCGCGCTCGGCGCGTTCTCGTTCACGATGGATTCGCTGCCCGGCACGCCACAGATTCAGAACATCATCCCGACCACGTTCTTCAAGACGACCGCCTGGGCCGCGCCCGCGCTCGGCACGATCGGCTCGCTGTTCATCATCGTCGTCGGCCTCACGTATCTCGAATGGCGCCGCCGTTCGGCGATGGCAAAGGGTGAAGGCTACGGCACGTCGCTCGTCAACGAACCGGAGCGCGTCGAGGCGAAGTCGCTGCCGAATCCCGCGCTCGCGATCCTGCCGCTGATCCTCGTCGGCGTGTCGAACTTCGCATTCACGAAGCTGATTCCGCAGTGGTACGGCGCCGCGTCGTACACGGTCGCGCCGGAAGTGCTGCCCGGCGTGCACGCGCCGGTCACGACGTCGATCAAGACCGTCGTCGCGATCTGGTCGGTCGAGGCTGCGCTGCTGCTCGGCATCGTGCTGGTCGTGCTGACCGCGTTCAAACGCGTCAGCGGGCGCTTCGCGGACGGCTCGAAGGCCGCCGTCGCCGGTGCACTGCTCGCCGCGATGAACACCGCGTCGGAGTACGGCTTCGGCGGCGTGATCGCGGCGCTGCCGGGCTTCCTCGTCGTCAGCGATGCCCTGAAGAGCATCCCGAACCCGCTCGTCAACGCGGCCGTGTCGGTCAGCTCGCTCGCCGGCATCACGGGCTCGGCGTCGGGCGGCATGAGCATCGCGCTCGCCGCGATGTCGGACCTGTTCATCAAGGGCGCGCAGGCCGCCAATATCCCGCTGGACGTGCTGCACCGGGTCGTCGCGATGGCGAGCGGCGGCATGGACACGCTGCCGCACAACGGCGCGGTGATCACGCTGCTCGCGGTCACGGGCCTCACGCACCGCGAGTCGTATCGCGACATCTTCGCGGTCACGATCATCAAGACGCTCGCGGTGTTCTTCGTGATCGCCGTGTACTACACGACGGGCCTCGTGTAATACCCCCGCATGCGGCGGCCCGTCTCCGGGCCGCTGCCCGCCGGCCGCCGGCCACGTCGCTGCGGCCGGCTTCTCCCCCGCTCCTCCCCTTTTTGCCGGGCACCGTCCAGGTGCGCGCGCCGGCCGCTCATTGTTGTCTTCCGGAGAACACTACGTTGGGCGCAGCGGCATTTTTCGCGCGTCAGGCGAGGCCTACACTGCTTTCGACGGTCACCGTACGTGATCGGCGCCGTCGAAAACCTGGAGGTATCCGCTCATGAACCCGCTGCTCCGCACACTCGCCCTCGTGGCCGCATTCGCCGCTCCCGTCGCCGCGCAGGCGCAAGCCACCCAGCCGCTCACGCGCGCCGAAGTGCATTCCGAAGTGGTTGCACTGAGAAAAGCCGGCTTCCAGCCGAGCGACTGGTTCTACCCTGCCAGCATCCAGGCCGCCGAAGCGAAGATCGCCCGGCAGCAAGGTGCGCCGCGGGCCGCGGGCGCCGGCTACGGCAATCGCGGCGCGTCCGCCACGGGCCAATAGTCCGGTTTCAAGCCAGCGGGCTGCGCTCGCGTCAGCGCCGCGTTCCCGGCGCGTGCAGCGCGCACCGCGCTGCACGGTCAGCGCGGCTCGATGCCCGCTTTCGCGTACGACTCGCGTTCCAGTTCCAGTATTTCCGTGGACAGTTGCAGGTGCATGCCGGGCGGCGCGACGACGTGCCGCTTCAGTTCCGCCAGCACCCGCTCCGAGAATTCCCGCTTGACGTCAGTCGGCCGGCCGCTCAGCACCGCGAGCTTCGCGTGGACGAACGCGCGAGGCGCCGGCGACGTGCCGACCGCAAATGTATCGAGCCGCAGCGCGCGGCTCTTGATATCGCGCTCGTCGAAATGGCCGGACGCGGCAAGCGCAACATTGAGCGCGCGCAGTGTCGCGCCGGCGTCGAACCCGTCGAGGTTCGCGGAATATTCGAGCGTCAGGTGGGGCATGGGGTCGGTGGCCTCGTCGGTATCGGGAAATGCGCCGGCCGGCATCCCGAAAGCCCACGCAGTGCTACCGGATCTATGCCTTGACCGGCTGGATCAGGCGCTCGCAGGCGCTTGCCTGCGGATCGCCGGCAGGCAGTTTCCCACAGATGCCGTCGAACTGCTTCGCGATCGACCTGACCGATGCGTCGTGCGCACCGCTGCCACGCCAGCGGTTCAACTGCGTGACGACCTTCGTCAACGCGCGCAGGTTCGCGCCGTAGAACGCGTCCCGCGTCTTGTCGGCCTGCGCGAGCACGCTCGCGGCGATCCCTTCGATGCGCGCCGAATCGTCCGGCGCCAGTTCGACCGCGTTCGCGAAATAGGTCGCGCCCCAGCGCAGCTTCGTCGCCGGCCCGCTCGCCGCATCGTATGCCTTGCGGTACCAGTCGAGCGCCGCGGCCTTGTCGCCGCGCGCCTTCGCATTCGCGGCCAGCCCGGACATGAAGTAGTACGGCGTGGACGAGCGCGGCAACTCGGCCTTCAGCAAGGCATCCGACTCGTCGTACAGCCCCGCGTCGGTCAGCGTGTCCGCGCCTTCGCTGACGAGTGCCTGCCGCTCGTATGCGTTCGCGGCGCCCTGCACCGACGCCAGGATCTGTTTGCGCGCCGTGTCGGCCAGCGCCGGCACGGCGAGCGGTGCGCCCTTGCGTGCATCGCCGCGCGCGAGCAGCACGCGGCCGTGCAGCGCCATCAGCCGGTCGATCGACGACAGCGTGGTGTCGGTCGACAGGCGCGCAAGCGCCGTGTCGTACGCGCCGCGCAATTTCGCGCGCTGCGCGTCGCCGCCACCGAGATACGCGACCACACGCGCGGGCGCGGCGACCAGCACGTCCGAATCGGCCCGCGACAAGGCGGGATCCTGCAGCACCGTGCGCAGCGAATCGGCCAGCGCCGTCTTGTCCAGCGCGCCGGCCTGCGCCGGATCGTCGGACGCGGCGACCACGGCCGACTTCAGCGCGAAGCGCGCCGATTCGGCCTTCGCGCCGGCCGCCCGCGCGCGTTGCGCGAGCGACTGCAGCGTCTCGGCCACGCGATCGGCCGGCACCGGCAGCGCGCCGTCGGTATCCCACGAATAGTCGGCCAGCAGGCGCCATTCGTCCGGCGTCAGCGACGCACCGTTCTTCAGCGCGGTCGCGAGCGTCTGCCGCACCGGATGCGCGGCCGTCATCCCGAGCGACAGCGCCTGCATGTAGCGGTCGAGATCGGCTTCGCCCGGCAGCCGCGTCACTTCGGTGCCGTCGGGACGGAACAGGATCATCGTCGGGTAGCCGTGCACCTTGAAGCGCTCGCCGAGCTTCTGCGCGCTTTCGGTATCGCCGTCGAGATACACGGGCACGAAGAACGACGAGCGGGTCTTGAATGCCTGCTGGCTGAAGATCGTCGATTTCACCTGGTTGCACGACGGGCACCACACCGCGCCCCAGTAGAGCAGCAGCGGCTTGCCGGTGCGCTTCGCCAACGCGAAAGCGGCGTCGACGTCGCCGTGCTGCCACGCGATGCCGGGCGGCAGGTGCGCGCCGTCGGGCGATGCGCTCGCGACCGGGGTGCCCGTGGGCGCGGCGGCGGCAAACGCCGCACCCGCGGCGGCAGCGAGCAGGCAGGCGGCAGTCAGATTCCGGAGAGCGGTTTTCATCGAAGCGGGTCCGTTGAAAAAGAAGGTTGCGGGAAGGCGTGGCGCGCCAGGCGACGACGGGAAGCGACGACCTGAAGCGACGCCCATGCAGCGAGATTCATGAAGCGATGAAGCGCACCGGCGTGCGGCGCGGCGCAAGCCGGCGTGCGCCGACGCAAGCCGCGCGCATCGATGCGGCAACCGTCAACGCCGCGCGAAGCGGCCGGCAAATCCTTCAACGATACGATCCGCGCAGCCGGCGGGAAACGAACGAATTCTTGAATGAATATGACGCGCGGCATCGTCGCCGCGCGTTCACTCTCGGCCCTTGATCCGCGCCATGTGATACACGGACATGTGCACGCCGTCACGCAATGCATAACCCGGCGATTCGCCCTCGATCCGGAAGCCGTGCTTCTCGTAGAGCGCGATCGCCGCGCGGTTGTCGGTGAACACGGTCAGCTCGAGGCGCGTGAGGTTCAGCCAGCCTTCCGCGAGATCGATCGCGGCCGCGAGCAGCCGGCTGCCGATGCCGCGCCCGTGCCGTGTCGCGTCGACCATCATGCCGAGCCCTGCCGCATGGCGCCGACGCGGATTCGGTTCGAACTCGAGGCCGAGATGGCCGACCACCGCGCCGTCGATTTCGGCGACGAGGCTCGCGCCGCGCTCGTGCGCGTTGGCGAGCCGCTTCTGCCATTTTTCGAGCGATGGAAACGGATACTGCAGCGTATACATGTACACCGCGGGGTGCGCGGCGATCTGCCGGATCGCGTCGACGTCGTGCGTCTCGCTGTGCCGGATCTTGATGTCGGTCATGGGTGGGCCGGTTCCGAAAAGTCGCGCCCGCGGCGCGGGCTGCGCACATGCGCAGCAACGGATCGAGCTTATCCGATTTCACGCATTTGAAACATCGGCGTCATGCGATGCCGTTGCACCCGCAACGACCGGCGCTCAAGCCACGCCTCCACGCGCAGGGAAAATCTGACCGGCCCGGCGACCGGGGACCGGTAATTCCTTACCCGCTTCCGTCACGCATCGCTTCCCGATGCTTCCCGATCGATCGTTGCGCACGCAACGTCACGCGCGCGACACGCGATGTCATGCCTTCATCACGTCGACGTCACGTCGGCTCCCTAGACTGGGCGCCGCCCAATCCGGCACGTACCGGGCCGGTGCGTGCCGACGTCCTGGCCCGCGCATCACGAGCGCGCGTCGCGCAGGATCGCGGCACCGGCCCAGGCATCCGCGCGACACCACGGATCGTGCGCGATGCGCGCACTTCCGCCACGCGCGGCCGCCGCACCCGGCCGCCCATGCCGCGCGCATCGCCCCGGCGGGCGACGCACGGGCACCGCCGGACGAAGTCACGAACGCTCCCATCATCACAGGACCCGAACGCCATGACGTCACGCCGCACATTCCTCCAGCAGACCGCCACTACCGGCCTCGCCGCCGCCGCACTCGCCGCGTTTCCGCCGAGCATCCGCCGCGCGCTCGCGATTCCCGCGTTTCACGAAACGGGGACCATCCAGGACGTCAAGCACGTCGTGCTGCTGATGATGGAGAACCGCGCATTCGACAGCTACTTCGGCACATTCAAGGGTGTGCGCGGCTACGGCGACCGCTTTGCGGTGCCGTCGCCGAACGGCCGCAACGTGTTCTACCAGACGTACACGAAGCCGACGCCCGCCGCCACCGTCACGCCGTATCACCTCGACGCGAGCCAGGGCAACGCCCAGCGCGCGGGCGGCACGCCGCACACGTGGGCCGATGCGCAGGCCGCCTGGGACCATGGGCGGATGAACCGCTGGCCCGACGCGAAGACGCCGCTGTCGATGGGCTACTACGACGCGGCGGAAGTCCCGTTCCAGCGCGCGCTCGCCGATGCGTTCACGCTGTGCGACCACTATCACTGCGGGATGCACACGGGCACGATCGCGAACCGCCTGTTCTACTGGAGCGGCACCAACGGCCCGAACGGCATCAGCCCGGCCGACGGCAGCCGCGTGAAGATCGCCGCGCTGAACAACCAGTTCAACGGCGGCAACGACATCGGCCCGTCGAGCCAGGGCTGGACCTGGACCACCTACGCCGACCGGCTGCAGCAGGCCGGCGTGAACTGGAAGGTCTACCAGAGCCTGATCGACAACTTCGGCTGCAACGAGATGATGAGCTTCCGCCACTGGCGCGCGGCGATCGAGCAGATGCCGCCCGCGCGCCGGCCCGCCTACGTCGCGTCGACGGACATCACGCAGCCGGTGACGGCGGCCGGCGCGTTCTACGATCCGGCGATCGACGATCCGCTGAGCCCGCTCGCGAAGGGGTTCGGCAACACGATGCCGTACGGCTTCCTCGAAACGTTGCGCGACGACATCCGCAACGGCAAGTTGCCCGAGGTGTCGTGGATCATCCCGCCGTCCGTGTACAGCGAACACCCGGGGCCGTCGAGCCCCGCGCAGGGCGGCTGGTATGTGCAGGCGGTGCTCGATGCGCTGACGGCGAACCCGGAGGTGTGGAGCAAGACGGTGCTGCTGGTCAACTACGACGAGAACGACGGCTTCTTCGACCACATGCCGTCGCCGGCCGTGCCGTCGCGCAACGCCGACGGCACGCTCGCGGGCGGGCATACGCTGCGGGACGCCGACGTCGCGGTCGAGTACCACGACTTCACGCCGACCACGTCGAGCCAGCCGGCGATCGACGGCCGCCCGTACGGCCCCGGCCCGCGCGTGCCGATGTGGGTCGTGTCGCCGTGGAGCCGCGGCGGCTGGGTCAACTCGCAGGTGTTCGACCATACGTCGACGTTGCTCTTCCTCGAAAAACGCTTCGGCGTCGCAGAGCCGCAGATCAGCGCGTACCGCCGCGCGGTGTGCGGCGACCTGACGAGCGCGTTCAACTTCCGCTCGCCGAACAACGAACCGCTGCCGACGCTCGCGGGCCATACGACGAAAAGCCAGGTCGACGCGCTGAGCGCCGCGCAGCAGGCCGCGCCGAAGATCGTGCCGCCGGCCGCGCCGTCGCTGCCGGCGCAGGCGACCGGCGTGCGCCCGTCGCGCGCGCTGCCTTACGAACTGCATGCGAGCGCGCGTGCCGATGCCGGCAACGGCACGCTCACGCTGAAGTTCGCGAATACGGGCCGCGCCGCCGCCGTGTTCCACGTCTATGACAAGCTGCACCTCGACCGCCTGCCGCGGCGCTACGTCGTCGAACCGGGCAAGACGCTGCACGGCGACTGGGCGGCGCGCGCCGACGACGGCGGCAAATATGACCTGTGGGTGCTGGGCCCGAACGGCTATCACCGCCGCTTCACCGGCGACCTGAGCCGCCTGGCCGGTGCCCGCGCGCCCCATCCGGAAGTCCGCGTCGGCTATGCGGGCGCGAGCGGCAACCTCCACCTGCGGCTGCGCAACCACGGCGGCGGCACGGTGCGCTTCACCGTGAAGTCGAACCAGGTCTACGGGCCGCTCCCGGGCCGCGGCGCACACGACGGTCACGGCCATGACCATGGCATCGAGGACGGCAACGGCCAGGGTCGCGGCACCGGTACCACGTGGACGGTCACGGTACGCGCCGGCGACCAGGCCGAACTGGACTGGAAGCTCGACTCGACCGGCCACTGGTACGACTTCATCGTCACCGCGGACAGCGACCCGGGTTTCTCGCGCCGCGTCGCCGGCCGCGTGGAAACCGGCCGCCACTCGGTCAGCGACCCGGCGATGGGGCTCGCCGACCGCTTCTGATGCTGCCGCGGCGACACGCGTTGCGCCACGTTGCGCCGCGTGTCGCCGCCCGCGCCGGGCCGGCCGCGAACGACGCTCGGGCGCCGGCCGCGGCCGGCCCCGATCCGGCGCAAACGCCCGCCCCGCGCGGCTCAAACATCAGAAGGATCGGTGGTTCAGCCCTCATTTCAGCGCGCGAAAATGCTCCGACTTGCGGCCCGTTCGCGTTAAACTGCGTCAGGCTGCATTCAACAAAGACATCTTCGCCACTACGGCATCCACGATACGAGGATAGGTTCGATGCGCACTACCGGCTCATCCGGGGCAATGACCCTGCTCACCGAACACGACCCGGCCGACGGCCGCGAACTGCGCTCGCTCCGGCTCGAGGCAACCGGCGACGGCAAAAGCGTGCTGCTGATCGAGATCGACGAACGCAAGCCCGGCATCCATCGCGAAGTCCGCTACGAGATCACGCCGGCCGAACTGATCGCGGCGATCCGCTCGCACGGCGCCGAGCTGCCCGGCGAAAACCACGGCGCCGCGTCGCTCGCCCGCACCTCCTCCTGATTCCGAACGGTGAGCCGCTCGCAGCGCGTCGGCTCACCGTGCCCCTGCCGCCGTCAGGCGCTTTCCGTCATTCCCGCCGTTGTCTTGAAAAAGGCCGATAATCGGCCCATCTGCGTTTCCTGCCCACGCATGTCCTTTTCGGCCAGCCGTCATGCTCCGTGACCTCGTCGCCCAATACGGGCCGCTTCTCGTCTTCGCCAACGTGCTCGCGGCGGCCATCGGCCTGCCGGTGCCCGCGATGCCGACGCTCGTGCTGTTCGGCGCGATGTCCGCGATGCATCCCGAGATGATCGGCTCGCAACTCGTGACGGTGGTGGCGCTGTCGGTGCTCGGCGCATTGATCGGCGACACCGTGTGGTACGTCGCCGGGCGCCGTTACGGCGGCACGACGCTGAAGACGATCTGCCGGCTGTCGCTGTCGCGCGATACCTGCGTGAGAAAGACCGAACGCTTCTTCGGCCGCTACGGCGTGCGCGTGCTCGCGGTCGCGCGCTTCATTCCCGGGTTGTCGCTGGTATCGGTGCCGATGGCCGGTGCGCTCGGCACGCGCTACCGCACGTTCGCCGGCTACGATGCCCTCGGCGCCGCCCTGTGGACGATCGTCGGCCTGGTGGCCGGGCTGGTGTTCTACCGGCAGATCGACTGGCTGTTCGCCGGCGCGAGCCACCTCGGCCGCGCGGTGCTGCTGGTGATCGTCGCGCTGCTCGCCGTGTATGCGGCCATCCGCTGGATGCGCCGCCGCGCGCTGATCCGCCAGCTCGCCAATGCGCGGATCAGCGTCGACGAACTCGACCTGCTGCTGCGCGACGCCACCGCGCCGGTCGTGCTCGACGTGCGCTCGCCCGAGCACCGCAAGCTCGACCCGTTCACGATCCCCGGCGCGCAATTCGCCGACGATCGCCGGATCGGCGACATCGTCGCGCGCTATCCGCTCTCGCAGAAGTTCGTCGTGTACTGCTCGTGCCCGAACGAAGTGACGGCGGCCCTGATGGCGAAGCGCCTGCTCGACGCCGGCTTCACCGATGCGCTCGCGCTGCGCGGCGGCCTCGACGCCTGGCGCGATACGGGCCGCCAGCTCACGTCGCTCGTGGAAGACATGCCGGCCGCGAACGATCCGGTCGCGGGGCTGCACAAGCCGGCCTGATCGTTTCGATCGAAAGCCGGCCGTGCGAAGCGGGGGCGCATGCCCCCTTCGATCAGAACGCGTGCAGCGGCAGGTTCACGACCAGGCGGTACTCGGTGTTCGTCGCATCCGAGTAGTGCGCCGAACCGGCGTGCCACATCGCGATGAACGTGACCTTCGTGTCCTTCAGCTTGCCGCTCTGGAACGTGTACGACGGGATGAAGCCGAACTCGTGGTGACGGCCCTGCACCGGCGCGCCGTTGCTCCAGTAGATGCTCGACTTGCTCGGGTCGAGCGCCGCGCTCGCGCTGCCGTCCGCGCCCCAGCCCGTCACGCCCCAGACCATCGCCTTGAAGCCCGGCAGGCCCGCTTCCTTGCCGTAGAACGTGTAACGCAGCTGCAGCGACTTTTCGTGCGGCGCGTTGTAGTCGACGTCCATCGAGTTGGTCAGGAAGATGCCGTTCGTTTCGTTCAGGTAGTCGAAGAACTGGTCGCCGAGCACCTGCTGGAAGCCGAGCAGCAGCTCGTGCGGGCCGTGCTGCGCGGCCAGCGACAGGCTGTACGCGTTGTTGTTGATCTTGCCTTGCAGCGCATCGCCCGTGTCGTGCGTCGAGTAGACGTTGCCGAAGCCCGTCCACTTGATCGTCTGCGGGCTGCCGATGCTGTGCTTAACCGACGCGTAGTACTGGTGCCACACGTCGTCGGCCTGGTTCGCGTACAGCGCGATTTCGCCGTTCGGCGAGTAATCCCACGTGCCGCCGACGTACGACAGGCGATTGATGCGCGTGCCGCCGTACTGCGTCGTCAGGTTGGTGAGCGTCGTGTGACCGCGCGCGTCGGTCTTCGTGAAGCTGCCGGCCTCGAGCATCACGTTCTTGAATTCATTGCTGACGAGTGTCGCGCCGAGGAACGTCGGCGGCAGCGCACGGTTGTCGTGCTGCTCCATGAACGGGTTGTCGACGGCCTGCAGACCGTATTTGACCACCGTGTTCGAGATGCGCGCCTTCACGTCGTAGATGCCGGGATAGGCCCATGCGAGCTGGTTGCCGCCACCGCCGCCCTTCGCGATGTGCACCATGCTGCCGGCACCCTGGCCGCCGTCGAGCTTCAGCGCCGCATACAGCGACGCATCGAAGCCGATACCGATCAGGCCCGTCGTATAGCCCGACTCGAAGTTCGCCATCGCGCCCTGGACCCACGCGTGGCGATGCGGGCCGCCCTTGGCGTCGAGCACGTCCGCATAGTTGCGGAACAGGAAGTTGAGATGGCTGTCGGCAATGAAGCCCTTCGACTGCGACTGCGCCGACGGCTCGTCGGGCGGCGTGACGGCCTGGTTCGCTTCGGCGTTGATGACGGCGTTCGGGGTCGTTGCCTGCGCAACGGTCGTGCCCGGTGCGGCCTGTGCGACCGTCAGCGGTGCGGGGGCCGCGTCGTCGGCGTGCGCGACGCCCGTCAGCGAAACACCGGCGAGTGCCGGCAGCCCCCATGCGAGCAGCATTTTCGATGCTGTCCCGATCGTTTTCTGTTTTTTCATCGTAATTCTCGTCTTGTGTTGATATCGTCCACGCCGGCTGCGATCCGCTCCCGGCCCCCCGGCGCGCCCGGTTAAGGACGCGCCTGTACCCGCGGCGCGAAGATCGTTCGCGCCGCACCTACCCCTGTTGACCTGCCTTGGTTATGTTTGCTGCGTCACTTCAGCTCACGCCACACCCGCGCGGATGCACGCGACACGCGCCGCCGACCCCTGCCGAACTTCCGGCAGCGGCACGTCCTGCGCGCACGCGTCGATCGCGACCGGGCAGCGCGTGCGGAATGCGCAGCCGGACGGCGGGTTGAGCGGCGAGGGCATCTCGCCCGCCAGCAGCATCGGGCGGCGAGCACGCTCGCGCGCCGGCTCCGGCGTCGGCGCCGCATCGAGCAGCGCCTTCGTGTACGGGTGTTGAGGGACGCCGTACACGTCATGCCGCGTGCCGAACTCCATCACGCGGCCGAGATACATCACGAGCACACGCTGGCTGATCGCCTTCACCACGGCGAGATCGTGTGCAACGAAAAGATAGGACAACGACAGTTCGCGTTGAAGATCGCGCAGCAGGTTCACGATCTGCGCCTGGATCGACACGTCGAGCGCCGATACGGGTTCGTCGCAGATCACGAGCTTCGGCTCGCTGATCAGCGCGCGCGCGATGCCGACGCGCTGGCACTGCCCGCCGGAAAATTCATGCGGATAGCGCAGCAGGTGGTGCGCGTTCAGGCCGACGCGTTCGAGCATCGTGACCACGCGGCGGCGCACCTCGGTGCGGCCGAGGCCGGCCTGGTGCGTGACGAGCGGCTCCGCGACGACCTGTTCGATCGTCATGCGCGGATCGAGCGACGCGAGCGGGTCCTGGAAGATCATCTGCACTTCGCGCCGCATCGCGGTACCGCGCAGGTGATCGGGCGCGACGGCTTCGCCGCGCCATTTCACGACGCCGGCCGTCATCGGCACGAGCCCGATCAGCGCACGCGCGAGCGTCGACTTCCCGCAGCCCGATTCGCCGACGAGCCCGACGGTCTCGCCGCGCTTCACGTCGAACGACACGCCGTCGACGGCGCGCAGCGTGCCCTTCGGCGACCACGGATAGCCGCCGAGCGGCACACGGAAATGCACTTTCAGCCCATCGACGGACAGCAGCGTGTCGTCCGTCGCGCCGGTATTGCGGCGTTCATCGACGCTCATCGCAGACCTCCCGTCATATCGGCCACGGGCCGGTGGCATGCGCGCACCGCGCCCACGGCGCCATAGGTTTCGAGCGCGGGGCGCGCCGCGCCGCAGCGTTCTTCCGCATACGTGCAGCGCTTCGCGAACGCGCAGCCGGCCGGCGCGGTGCCGGGCATCGGCGGATTGCCGGGAATCGCGACGAGCGGCGCATCGTCCGCGTCGGTCAGGCGCGGCAGCGCGTTGAGCAGGCCGATCGTGTACGGATGCGACGGCGCCGCGAAAATCGATTCGGCCGGCGCGTATTCGACGGTGCGGCCCGCATACATGACCATCACGTCGTCCGCGAGGCCCGCGACCACGCCCATGTCGTGCGTGATCAGCACGATCGCCGTGCCGCGCTCACGGTTCAGCTCGCGCAGCAGGTCGATGATCTGCGCCTGCACGGTCACGTCGAGCGCGGTGGTCGGCTCGTCGGCGATCAGGATCTCCGGCTCGGACAGCAGCGCCATCGCGATCATCACGCGCTGGCGCATCCCGCCCGAGAACTCGTGCGGATACATGCGGATGCGGCGCGCCGCGTCGGGGATACGCACCGATTCGAGCGCCTCGATCGCGCGCTTCGTGGCTTCCCTGCGCGACAGCTTGCGATGCAGCTGCAGCGTCTCGGTCATCTGCCGCTCGATCGTCAGGAACGGATTGAGCGACGTCATCGGGTCCTGGAAAATCATCGCGATCCGGTCGCCGCGCACCTTGTTCAGCGCGCGCGCATCCATCTCGAGCAGGTTGTCGCCGCGATAGCGCGCGGTGCCCGACGTCGTGCCGTTGCCGGCCAGCAGGCCGAGCAGCGCCATCACGGTCTGGCTCTTGCCCGAGCCCGATTCGCCGACGATGCCGAGCGTCTTGCCGGCTTCGAGCGAGAACGACACGCCGCTCACGGCGTCGACCGGCGGCGCGTCCTTGCGCGTGAAGCGCACGCCGAGGTTGTCTACTTCCAGCAGTGCACCCATTTCAGCGATCCTTCGGGTCGAGCGCGTCACGCAGGCCATCGCCGACGAAGTTCACGCAGTAGAGCGTCACGCACAGCATGACGGCCGGGGCCAGCAGCAGCCACGGCATCGATTCCAGTTTCTGCGCGCCGTCCTGGATCAGCACGCCCCAGCTCGTCATCGGTTCCTGCACGCCGAGGCCGAGGAACGACAGCACCGATTCGGTCAGCACGATGCCCGGCACCGAGACCGTCGCGTACACGACGACCACGCCGAGCAGGTTCGGCACGACGTGGCGCCGCACGATCGTGGCCGGCGACACGCCGATCGCGCGCGCCGCATCGACGAACTCGCGGCTGCGCAGCGACAGCGTCTGGCCGCGCACGACACGCGCCATGTCGATCCACGAGAACGCGCTGATGGTCAGCACGACCAGCATGAACGAGCGGCCGAACAGGGTCATCATCAGGATCGCGATCAGCAGGTACGGGATCGCGTACATCATGTCGACGACGCGCATCATCACGGCATCGGTGCGGCCGCCCGCGAAGCCCGCGGTCGCGCCCCACGCGACGCCGAACAGGCCCGACACGAGCGTGCCGAGCACGCCGACCTCGATCGACACGCGTCCGCCGATCAGCGTGCGCACGAGCAGGTCGCGGCCGAGCTCGTCGGTACCGAACCAGTGCTGGTTGGTCCAGGTCGGCGGCAGGCTGATCGCACCCCAGTCGCTCGCGGCCGGATCGGCGGTCAGCAGCCACGGGCCGACGAAACACGCGATCGTGATCAGCGCGAGCAGCACGAGGCTGAACACGGCCGCACGGTTGTGAAGGAAGCGCGCCATGGCAAGCGCGAGCGGCGAGCGCGAACGCGGCGGCGTGTCGGTCTGCACGGGCAGGCCGACGACGGGAGTAGTCGGAGTCATCGCAGTGCCTCGCTCAATAACGGATGCGCGGATCGAGCCACGCGTATGCGAGGTCGACCAGCAGGTTGAACAGCACGGCGCAGACGGTGGTCAGCACGACGAGGCCGAGCACGAGCGTGTAGTCGCGGTTGATCGCACCGTTCACGACGAGCTGGCCGAGGCCCGGCAGCGCGAACACCGATTCGGTGACGACGGCCGCGGTGATCGACGAGATGCAGACCGTGCCGACCAGCGACACGACCGGCATCAGCGCGGGCTTCAGCGCGTGGCGCAGCACGATCGTCGAGCCCGGCAGGCCCTTCGCGCGCGCGGTGCGGATGTAGTTGCTCGACAGCGTCTCGATCATCGAGCCGCGCATCACGCGCGCGAGCAGCGACATGTTGATGAAGGTCAGCAGCACGATCGGCAGCAGCCGGTACTGCCAGCCGCCGTCGCCCCAGCCGCCCGCCGGCAGCCAGCCGTTGCCGGCCGACGTCTTCAGCAGGATCGCGAAGATCCACACGAGCACGGGGCCGAGCACGAACGGCGGCACGACGTTGCCGACGTTGCCGATCAGCATCACGATGCGGTCGATGAAGCTGTCGCGGCGCACGGCCGCGACGGTGCCGAGCAGCACGCCGAGCCCGATCGAGATCGGGATCGACAGGCCGCCCACGCCGAGACTCACCGGCAGCGCCTTGCGCACCAGGTCGTTCACGGACCAGTCGACGTAACGGAACGACGGGCCGAGATCGCCGTGCAGCAGCGCGTTCAGGTACATCAGGTACTGCTTCCACAGCGGCTGGTCGAGGTGATACTTCGCGTTCAGGTTCGCGAGCGTCGCCGCGGACAGCTGCTTTTCCGTATCGAACGGGCCACCGGGCGTCAGGTGCAGCAGCAGGTAGCAGACGGTGACGACCGCGAGGATCGTCGGCACCGCCCACAACGTACGCCTCAATGCGTAGGCCAGCATGATCGCTCCGCTCAGTGCTTGATCAGGTACATGTCCTGCGACGCACGCATGTCGATCACGTTCTTCAGCGAATAGCCACCGACGTACGGCTTCACGAGACGGTCGGCCGAGTACTGGAACAGCGGCACCATCGGCGTGTCGCTCAGAGCGAGATCGTGTGCCTGCGTGAGCAGCGCGGCACGCGCCTTGTCGTCGAGCTTCTGGTTGCCTTCGTCGACGAGTGCATCGGCCTGCTTGTTGCAGTAGCCGACGGTGTTCTGCGCGCTGCCGCAACGCAGCAGGTCGAAGAACGTCATCGCGTCGTTGTAGTCGGCGAACCAGCCGTCGCGCGCGATCTGCACCTTGCCGTCATGGCGCTGCTTCATCAGCACCTTGAACTCGACGTTCTCGAGCTTCGTGTTGATGCCGAGCTTGGTACGCCATTCGGACGCCGCGAACAGCGCGACCTTCTTGTGCAGGTCGTTGGTGTTGTAGGTCAGCGTGAACGACAGCGGCTTCGCGTCCGAATAGCCGGCCTGCTTCAGCAGGTCCTTCGCGGTCGCGACACGTTTCGCCATCGGCCACGACGCCCAGTCCGGCGTGAACGGCTGCACGCCCTTCGTGCCGTTCGGCATCAGGCCGTACATCGGCTTCTCGCCGGCCTGCGTGAGCTTCTGGGTCAGCACGTCGCGATCGAGCACCATCGACAGCGCCTGGCGCACGCGCTTGTCCTTCAGTGCCGGATCGCTGTTGTTCAGGTAGTAGTAGTACGTCGCGAGCTGCAGGCCCTGGCGCAGTTCGCCGCCGAACTGCTTGCTGACCTGCTGGAAGATCCCCGACGGGATCGAGTAGCTGTAGTCGATCTGGCCGGCCTGGTACATGCGCATCGCCGTCTCGTCGCTCTCGATCGGCAGGTACGTGACCTTGTTGATCACGACCTTCGGCGCATTCCAGTATTTCGCATCCTTCGAGATCACGATGCGGTTGTTCGGCTGCCAGTCGACGAGCTGGTAGGCGCCGTTGCTGACGATGTTGCCCGGGCGCGTCCATGCGTCGCCGAGCTTCGTCACCGTGTCCTTGTTCACCGGCGCGAGCGGCACCATCGCGGTGAGCTCGGGGAAGAACGCGACCGGCACGTCGGTCGTCACTTCCAGCGTGTACGGGTCGACGGCGCGCACGCCGAGCGTCGACGGCGCGGCCTTGCCCGCGATGATGTCCTTCGAGTTCTTCACGAACTCGACGAGGATCGTGTACTTCGAGCCCGTCTTCGGATCGACGAGGCGCTGCCATGCATAGACGAAATCGGCGGCCGTCACCGGCTGGCCGTTGCTCCACTTCGCGTCGTGGCGAAGCTTGAAGATCCACGTCGTCGGCGTCTTGCGTTCCCACGACAGCGCGACACCCGGCACGACCTGGCCGGCTGCGTCGATGCGCGCCAGCCCTTCGAACAGGTCGAGGCCGATCGTGTTGCCGGTCCACGATTCGATGTGCGCCGGGTCGAGCGACTCGACTTCGGCGGGCACCTGGCGCGTCAGGTCCTGTTGGGGAGCGAGCGCGACGTTCGACGGAACGGAAACGGCGTGGGCGACAGGCGTCAGGGCGAGCGCGGCCAGCACGGCCGACATGGCATGCAAGGATTTCATCGTGGCAGTCTTGAGAAGGGTTGTTCGGTGAGCGTCGCGCGGCGGATGCCGCGGCTTACGCGTGAGACGCTGACGGGCGCAGCGATTGAGGAGGCCCGTGATTCTCGTATTGCATTTTAGTATTCCTTACGTTTCTTTCGACAGGTATTCCGTCTTCGAAACGAAGGAATACCTGTGCGTTAGAACAGCCTCGGCGTACCCACCCAGACCACCACCGACTCGATCTTCGCGGTGTTGACCCAGCTGTGCGGGACCGTCGACTGATAGTGCGAACTGTCACCGGCCTGCAGGACGAACGTCTTGCCTTCCAGCGTCAGCGACACTTCCCCTTCAATCACATACAGGAACTCCTCTCCTGCATGTGTCGTCACCTCGGACCGCTTCTGCCCCGGCGGCATCCTCACGAGGATCGCCTCCAGCTGGCGCCCTTCGGACACGTTCGTCAGCCTCGCGAACAGGTTCGCCGAATCGGCAAACCCGAAGAAGCGCAGCTGCTCGCCTCGGCAGACCGAGCGCTCCTCGCTCGGCGTATCCACGAAGTACTGCACCGTCACACCGAGCGCGTGCGCGATACCGGCCAACGATGTCAGCGACGGCGACGCGAGCCCGCGTTCGACTTGAGACAGAAACGGCTTCGAAATCCCCGCGGCGGTAGCGGTGTCGTCGAGCGTGCGCTTGAGTCGTTGGCGCAACGCGCGAATCTTGCTGCCCAGAGCGGCGGCAGCATCTGCGGACCGCGAGTTTTCAGTGGGGGGAACCATAGCAGGCCGAAAAGTGATCGTCAAAAAATGTTTGATGGAAAATAACTAAGTTAGAACGATATAGCTTAGTCTTCGGGTTCGCACCCGTCTTCGGTGTTGAGCCCGGTGCACTAAACGGGACACGAAGCGAGCGAAACGACGCGCTATCTTGCCAGACTCGCCGGCTTCACAGGCAAGCTGCAAGCGGCTCTCCGGGAATCTTCGGAGAGCCGGCATGAAAGCTTACAAGTAAATGATGAGACGAATGTTCCTGAAAGCTACTGCCACATTAGGAGTTTCCCTAAGTGGCGGATACCAGACGCACCGGACCGGCAGCCGTTACCATGCGCGCGCCGGTCGGGGCCCTTCCCCGCCACACCAGGCGGAGTCAGGCTCCGGCCCGGGCTAACCGCCCGACTGTTCCATCGCCAGCGCAAAGCTTACCCGGCCCATTGTGCATCGGCGCCAGTTCGACCCCAAGACGACGCGCGATCCGTGCCGTCCGTTTCAAACGAGATTGATGATGCAACCACCTGTTTCACAAACCCGATCGTTCACGACGGTCTTCCTCATCGAAATGTGGGAGCGCTTCGGCTACTACGGCATGGCCGCGCTCCTGGTCCTCTTCATGGTCGACCGGCTCGGTTTCACCGACAGCCATGCGAACCTGACCTGGGGTGCGTTCACCGCACTCGTCTATGCCGCGCCGTCGATCGGCGGCTGGATCGGCGACAAGGTGCTCGGCGCCCGCCGCACGATGATCATCGGCGCGTCCGTGCTCTGCGCCGGCTACCTGATGCTGTCGGTACCGAACGACCAGCTGACGTACATGTACGCGTCGCTCGGCGTGATCGTCGTCGGCAACGGCCTGTTCAAGGCCAACGCGGCGAACCTCGTGCGCCGCATCTATGAAGGCGACGACGCGCGCATCGACAGCGCGTTCACGATCTACTACATGGCGGTCAACATCGGCTCGACGGTGTCGATGCTCGCGACGCCGTGGATCAAGGATCACTGGGGCTGGCACACCGCGTTCGCGGTCTGCTGCGGCGGCATGCTGCTTGCGATCCTCAACTTCATGCTGATGCATCGCACGCTCGCACACGTCGGCTCGCTGCCCGACGACCAGCCGATCCGCTGGAAGCGCCTCGGCGCGGTCGCCCTGGGCGGTGTCGGGCTCGCGCTGGTCACGCTGTACGTGCTGCAGCACAAGCAGCTCGCCGTCGCCAGCGTGTGGACGGCAGCGTTCGCGATCCTCGCGATCTTCGCGTACATGATCGCGAAATCGGAGCGCTCGGAGCGCGCCGGCCTGATCGCGGCGCTCGTGCTGATCGGCCAGGTGATCCTGTTCTTCATCTTCTACGTGCAGATGTCGACGTCGCTGACGCTGTTCGCGCTGCGCAACGTCGATCCGCGCTTCATGCTGTTCGGCACGACGCTGTTCACGTGGAGCGCCGCGCAGTTCCAGGCGCTGAACCCGATCTGGATCATGCTGCTCAGCCCGGTGCTCGTGTGGGTCTACAACGCCGTCGCGAAGGGCGGCCGTGACCTGCCGGTCGCCGCGAAGTACGCGCTCGGCTTCGGCGCAGTGGCCGCGGGCTACCTGGTGTTCACGATCAGCGGCCGCTTTGCGGTGGACGGCCGCGTGTCGTCGTGGTTCATGGTGTGGGGCTACGGCCTCTACTCGCTCGGCGAACTGCTGGTGAGCGGCCTCGGCCTCGCGATGATCGCCCGCTACGTGCCGGCGCGCATGAGCGGCTTCATGATGGGTGCGTACTTCGTCGCGACGGGCGTGTCGCAGTATCTGGGCAGCGTCGTCGCGAACTTCGCGCAGATGCCGTCGCACGAACTGCCGGCCACCGAATCGCTGCCGCTCTACCTGTCGCTGTTCGAGAAGCTCGGCTGGCTCGCCGCGATCGGCATGCTGCTCGCGCTGCTGCTGCTGCCGCTGATGAACCGCCTGTCGCGCCAGCACCAACGTTGTGCGGAAGAGCGCCGCGAGGAATCGCTGCAGGCGCAGGGTGCCGCCACGGCCCAGTAAGGACTATCCCTCGGCGTGCGGCCTGCACGCCACATTCTCCCGCCGGTTGCGCGATTGCGTCCTACACTGGTTGCAAAGCAGTGCATCCGCCGCGATGCGCGCTGGCGGGAGAAGACCATGAAAAGCAAGACCACGAGGCTCCTCCGGATCCTCTCGGACATCCGGTACGCGCAGCGATGCACTGCGCTGCGCGCCGCCCGGGCAGCAGCCGAAGCCGACGCGGTACTCGCGGAACGCGACGATCCGGCGCCCGACGAGCGCGACGACGCCGAATCCGACGACCCCACCGCCGTTCCCCGCTCCCGTATCGGCTCACCTCACTGACGCCGCGCCGCACGTTCCGTGCCGCTCACGCGGCCGCACCGCGCCACCGCGCGATCCACGTTCCCGAACCGGCCACGGCCATCATCAACCCGAGCGCGCACGCGTCGGCCACGAGGCCCACGCCGACGTGCCGCAGGTCGGCACTGCCCACGACCGGGTGCAGGAGCGAATCGATGACGAGCGAGATCGCCGCGCCCGCGACGAAGCAGATCAGCCCGCGCTGGCCCACGGCCACGACCGGCCGCACGCCCTGCGCGATCCGCGCGATCCAGCCGAAGCGCACGCAATCGGCCATCAGCCACGCGATGGCCGCGAAGCTCACGACGCGCGGCAGCGCGAGATCACGCTTGAACACGCCTTCCGGCAGCGGCAGCCCCGAGAACAGCTTGTAGCTCGCGCAGCCGAGCACGACCGCGCAAGCCAGCCCGGTTGCCGCGGCACTCCAGCGGCCGAGCGCGATGCGCCGGTAGAACGGCTGGCAGCGTGCCAGCACGCCGGCGACGAACATCAGTTGCCACGCGAACGGATTGAAACTCCAGCGGAATCCGTCGGTGTCCAGCAGCTCGGGGCCGAGCCAGCCCGCCGCGATCCACGACGCGATGCCGAGCGCGACGAGCAGCCACGGATGCCGGCGCGCGAACGGCACGAGCACCGGCGACGCGAGCGCGAACAGCACGTACATCGGCAGCACCGACGCGAGATAGGGCTGGCGCTGGAACGTCAGCAGCTCGGCAAGGCCCGTGAGCGGCGACGCGAGCATCACGCTGACGTCGTCGAGCGCGAGGTTCGGCGCATCGATCCCGTAATGGTCGAGCACGGCCGACACGACGAGCATCAGCGTCGAGGTCGCGAGAAACGCGCGGTAGATCTGCATCGCGCGGCGCACGAACCGCCGTTGCGCGGCGCGCGCGCCGTGCCGTTCGGCGATCGCGCCATAGGCGCTCGCGGTCGCGAAACCGCCGAGAAAGACGAAGACCTCGGCCGCGTCGCACAGCGCGAACGCGTGCAGCGTGACGCGCGACAGCACGCTCGCGCCGATGTGGTCGACGACGATCATCAACAGCACGATGCCGCGGAAGAAATCGACTTCGATCAGGCGGCCGCCGCGCGGCGGCCGAGCCGTGGCGGGCGGCACGCTCAACGACATGAGCGCACCCGCGCGACAGCGGTGCGGCACGCACCGGGGAATGGATCGGGAAGAAGAAGGCGCGCGGGATCAGCCGCGATACGCGTATGCCCGCATCGCGCCAACCCGGCCGGCCAGGCACGGAGAGGACCGTTCATTGAAAGGCTGCATACGAAGGGAAGTCGGTGAGGCCAGTCTAATGGCCGATCAGGGGAGACCCTAAGTAACAAAGTGCAACCGAATCTTCTGTTCGATTACACGCGCGAGCCTTGTGATGCGAAGCAGGCGGCGTCGCCAGATTCACGACAGCGCGACGCCAGTTTGCGGTCAGCATCGACGGGTTCGACCGCCGGGCGATGGCGATGGCGATGCTGATGCTGGTGCCGATGCGATCTGCGCCACGTTCCGCGCCGCCGCCGCGTCGCGATCGACGCCTATCCGCGCGCGGGCAGGCGCCGCATCAGCATCGCGCTGTGCCACGCGGTCAGCGCAACGGCGACCCAGATCGGCCCGTACGTCGCGAGCTTCGCGACGCTCAGCGTTTCGCCGAGCAGCAACAGCGACACCGCGACGAGCAGCACGGGCTCGACGTAGCCGAGAATCCCGAACAGGGCCATCGGCAGCATCCGGCTGGCCTTCAGGTAGCTCGCGAGCGCGAGCGTGCTCAGCACGCCGAGCCCCGGCAGCAGCGCGGCCCACAGCACGGGATGGCCGGCCACGCGCGTCGCGCTCGTCGCGACCATCGCGAACGCAACCGGGCACAGCAGCACGATCTCGACCGCGAACGCGGCGAGCGAATCGGCGTTGATCCGCCGGCGCAGCACGAAATACGGCGGATAACCGAGCGCGACGACGAGCGTCGGCCACGCGAACGCGCGCGTCGCCCACACTTCGTGCGCGACGCCGAGCGCGGCGCACGCGACCGCCGCCCATTGCAGCGGATCGAGCCGTTCGTGATAGTAGAAGCGGCCGACGAGCACCATCGTCAGCGGCAACAGGAAATAGCCGAGCGACACTTCGAGCATGCGCCCGTGCAACGGCGCCCACAGGAACAGCCACAACTGCGCCCCGAGCAGCGCGGCGCTCACGGGCACCGCGATCAGCAGGCGCCAGTCCCGCACGCTGCGCCGAAGGAGGTCGACGAGCGCCGGCCAGCGGCCGCGCAGCGCGATCAGCGCGAGCGCGCCCGGTGCGGTCCACAACACGCGCCACGCGAAGATGTCGAGCCCCGTGAGCGGCGCGAGCAGTTTCGCGTAGGCGGACATCAGCGCGAACAGCGTCGATGCCATCACCGACAGCATGAGGCCGCGCCCGGCCTCCGGATACCCCGTCATGATCGTTCCGTGCCGCTTACTGCTGCTGGAAGCGCTCGAAGCGCTTCTCGGTCCGGCGTTCCTCGAACGTCACCTCGGTCACGCGCGCGGCCGGCGGCCCGTGGCGCAGCCACGCGAGCATCCGGTCGATCTGCGCGCCGGGGCCCTGGATCATCGCTTCGACGGTGCCGTCCTCGAGATTCGCGACCCAGCCGCGCAGCTTCAGCGCATGCGCCTCGCGCACCGTCGCATGCCGGAAGCCGACGCCCTGCACGACGCCGCGCACCCGTACGTAGTAGGTCTCGATCCGTTCGTCCAGTTCATTGCGGCTCATCGCGTCGTCCTCCCGTTGCGTTCAAGCCCGGCATTGTAGTCGCGTCGGCCGCTTCGTACATGCCCGCACCCGTCGCGGCCTTGCGTCGCCGCGCGCGCCGACCACGTACAATCTCGCCGACGCTCAACCGCCGCGCCGCCCGCGCGCGGCCCTGAAGGAAACGCATGACTGATACCTCCCGCGATCTCGTTCTCGTCACCGGCGCGTCCGGTTTCGTCGGCTCGGCCGTCGCGCGCATCGCGCAGCAGAAAGGCTATGCGGTGCGCGTGCTCGTGCGCCCGACCAGCCCGCGCACGAACGTGGCGGATCTCGACGCCGAGATCGTCACCGGCGACATGCGCGACGAGGCGTCGATGCGCGCCGCGCTGCGCGGCGTGCGCTACCTGCTGCATGTCGCGGCCGACTACCGGCTGTGGGCACCCGATCCCGACGAGATCGAGCGCGCGAACCTCGAGGGGGCGGTCGCGACGATGCGCGCGGCACGCGCGGAAGGCGTCGAGCGGATCGTCTACACGAGCAGCGTCGCGACGTTGAAGGTGACGAGTGCCGGCGATCCGTCCGACGAAAACCGGCCGCTCACGGCGGAACAGGCGATCGGCGTCTACAAGCGCAGCAAGGTGCTCGCGGAACGCGCGGTCGAACGGATGATCGCCGACGAAGGGCTGCCGGCCGTGATCGTCAATCCGTCGACGCCGATCGGCCCGCGCGATGTGAAGCCGACGCCCACCGGCCGCATCATCGTCGAGGCCGCGCTCGGCAAGATTCCGGCGTTCGTCGACACGGGGCTGAACCTCGTGCACGTCGACGACGTCGCGCACGGCCACTTCCTCGCGCTCGAGCGCGGCCGGATCGGTGAGCGCTACATCCTCGGCGGCGAGAACCTGCCGCTGCAGCAGATGCTCGCCGACATCGCGCAGATGACGGGCCGCAAGGCGCCGACGATCGCGCTGCCGCGCTGGCCGCTGTACCCACTCGCAGTCGGCGCGGAAGCGGTCGCGAAGTTCACGAAGAAGGAGCCGTTCGTCACCGTGGACGGGCTGCGGATGTCGAAGAACAAGATGTATTTCACGTCCGCGAAGGCCGAGCGCGAGCTCGGCTACCGTGCGCGCCCGTACCGCGAAGGGCTGCGCGATGCGCTCGACTGGTTCGGCTCCGCGGGCTACCTGAAGTAACACAAAGCGGCGTACTTCACGCTGCTTTGCGCACTTTGTTACACGTCCCGCGCGGCCCGGCACCGGCGCAGCGGTTAAAATCGCGGGTCTTACGCAGAGAAGACACGCATGAACCTGAACGATCAGATCGCTTCGCTCACCGTGGGCGTCGATCAGCTGCTCCACGATCACCACGCCGCGCAACAGGCGGCCCGCAGCGCGGAAGCCTTCGCGCGCGCCGCAGCAGCGGAAGCCCGGGCCGCGGCAGAGCGTCACGCCGCCGCGGAAACCGAAGCGCAGGCCGCCGCGCAACGCCATACGGCCGCCGCCGCCGAAGCCGAGGCCGCGCAGCAGCGCCACGCCAGCGCGACCGCTGCCGCCGAAGCCGCCGCCCAGCGTCATACCGATGCCACCGCTCAAGCCGAAGCCGCCGTGCAACGCCATGCGGAAGCCACCGCGCTGACCGAAGCGCTCGCGCAGCGTCACGCGGATGCCGAAGCGGCATCGCAGCGCCACGCGGCAGCGATCGCCGAAGCCGAGGCCGCCGCGCAGCGTCATCACGCCGCGGCCACCGAAGCCGAAGCGGCCGCGCAGCGCCATGCGGCCGCGACCGTCGAAGCCGAGGCCGCCGCGAAGCGTCACGCGGACGCGACCGCCGAAGCCGAAGCGGCCACGCAGCGCCACGCGGCCGCCATCGCGGAAGCCGAAGCCGCCGCTCAGCGCCACACGGCCGCGATCGCCGAAGCCGAAGCGCTCGCGCAGCAGCACGCGCAGGCGATCGCGGAAGCGCAGGCCGCCGCGCAGCGTCACGCCGACGCCACCGCCGAGGCCGAAGCCGTCACGCAACGCCATACCGAAGCGATCGCACAAGCCGAAGCGGCTGCGCAGCACCACGCGAAGGCCATCGCCGACGCCGAGGCGCTGGTCGAGGCCGTCGTCAAGGAAGCCGCGACGAGCGCGGTGGCCGCCACGGCCGTTGCGGCGGAAGTCGTCGAACCCGCGCCGGCCGGCACGCCCGCGGCGGAACCGGCCGTGAACGCGCCCGCACCGGCCGTGGCCGAAGCGGCGGAGGCAACGGCCGACACCGGGACGGCAATCGTCGCGACGGCGCAAGCCGAGACGCCGGTTGAAAGTGAAGTCGAAGCCGAAGTCGAAGCCGACGCCGCCAACACGCCGGCGCCGTCCGACAAATCGACGCTGCACGTGTCGCGTCCGACGCAGAACGAACTCACGCTGACCATCAACGGCGAATCGATCACGCTGCATCCGGAGCAACTGGGCCAGTTGATCGAGGAACTCGCGCATGCGCGGGCGTCGATGCAGCCGGAGCCGCCGCCCGGCATCCCGGCCGGCTGGCGCTTCGTGACGACGAAGAACCCGATGATGGCCGTGCAGAAGCAGTCGAACGGCGACCGCCTGCTGGTCGCCCGTCACACGGGCTACGGCTGGGTGCCGTTCACGTTCTCGCCGGACGTCGTGGTCCAGATGTACATGATGCTGACCCAGCGCTAGGCACCGGCAGGCAGCCCCGCCGAAAACGAAACAGCCCGACCGTTTCCACGATCGGGCTGTTTGCTTTCCGGCTGCCGGGAGGCACGCCTCCCGGGATGCGCTCAGCGATCCACCGGCGCCTGCACGCGGGCCTTCCACTGGCCGCCCTTGCCGCGCCAGTAGCGCCACGCGGACGCGAACGTCGCGCCGACGTAGAACAGCGCGACGAGCGGCAGCGCGGGCGCCCACAGCGGCGAGCGCCGGTAGTAGCGCAGCATCGGCGCATACGCGGCGCACATCGACGCCCACGCGAGCCACGCCGGCCATGCGCGCGCGCCGTACGCGAGCGCCGCGGCGGGCGGCACGAGATAGATGATCGTCATCCCGAGCAGCGTGCCGGCCAGCAGCAGCGGCGAATAGTGCAGCTGCGTGAACGCCGTGCGCGCGATCATGTTCCAGATGTCGCGCCAGCTGTCGTACGGACGCAGCGACACGCTGCGGTCGGCCAGGTCGAGCCGGATCGGGTGGCGGCCGCTGCCGCGGTGCTTGATCTGCGCGGCCAGGCTGCAGTCGTCGATCAGCGCGCCGCGGATCGACTCGATGCCGCCCGCTTCCTCGAGCGCCGTGCGCTTCACCAGCATGCAGCCGCCCGCGGCACCGGCCGTCCGGTTGCGCGGGTTGTTGATCCACGAGAACGGGTAGAGCTTCGCGAAGAAGAACACGAACGCCGGGATCAGCGCCTTTTCCCAGAACGAATCGCAGCGCAGCCGCACCATCAGCGACACGAGATCGCGGTTCTCGGCCTGCGCGCGCGTGACGAGCTGCGCGACGGCGTCCGGCGGATGGCCGATGTCGGCGTCCGTCAGCAGCAGGTAGTCGGCCGGCAGGCCGAGCGCCTGCACCGCGGCGATCCCCTGCGACTGCGCCCACACCTTGCCCGACCAGCCGGCCGGCAGCGGCTTCGCGGCCAGCACCGTCAGCCGGTCGGCGCGGTTGATCGCGAGCGCGGCCGCGCGGGCGGCGTCGGCGGTGCCGTCGTCGCTGTGGTCGTCGACAATGATCAGATGAAATTCACCCGGGTAATCCTGCTCGAGCAGCGAAGTCGCCGCCCGGGCGATCACGTCGGCCTCGTTGCGCGCCGGCACCACCGCGACGACGGCCGGCCAGCCGGCCTCGGCCGCAGCGCCGCGCGCCTCGGGCGGCAACGGCCGCGCGGGCACCGCGCGCCAGAAACCGCCACGCGCGACGAGCAGCACGATCCAGATGATCAGCGACAGCCCGGACACCAGGAAAGCGAGAACCAGCATCATCGGCGCGCCTCCTGCCGGGCGCCGGGTTCGGCAGGATCAATGGGGGTCAGGAACAAAGCGCCCGAAACCGCACGGGCGGCCGGGTAATACGCGTAAGAATCGACGGTCATCGAATGGCCTTGAAATGAGCGCGACGCCGGGCAGCCGGAGCGGCTGCCCGCGAAACCACATAGTTTACTGGGTTCCGCACGCGCCAGCGCCGACGCGGCTCTCCCGCAAATGCAACACGGCAGACACAGCACCAAAGCAAGGACGGCCCGATAGAGTTAAAATGCGCGATTAATTCGGGGTTCCGGGGCCTGGCCGGCCGGTTCGTTCCTGCCTTCATAACATCAAGCCGGGGCGAGCGAGCGAGTGCCAGCTCCTCGAACCCCGGCGTCTGTCGTCGGAGTTCGCTCACTTATGCGAGTCATCCTTGCCCAGCCCCGCGGCTTTTGTGCGGGGGTTGTCCGTGCGATCGAGATCGTCGATCGCGCGCTGCAACAGCACGGTGCGCCGGTCTATGTGCGTCACGAGATCGTGCATAACCGGCATGTCGTCGAAAACCTGCGTGATAAAGGGGCGCGATTCGTTGAGGAGCTCGACGAGGTGCCCCACGGCGCTGTCGCGATCTTCAGCGCGCACGGTGTCGCCCAGACGGTCGAGCGCGATGCGCAAACGCGCGGGCTCGACGTGCTCGACGCCACCTGCCCGCTCGTCACGAAAGTGCACGTGCAGGGCCGCCAGTACGTCGCGGCGGGCCGCCGGCTGATCCTGATCGGCCATGCGGGGCATCCGGAAGTCGAGGGTACGATCGGCCAGATTCCGGCCGAGGTGATCCTCGTGCAAAGCGAAGCGGAAGTCGATACGCTGACGCTGCCCGTCGACACGCCGGTCGCGTACATCACGCAGACCACGCTGTCGGTCGACGATACGCGCGGCATCATCGAAGCGCTGCAGCGCCGGTTCACCGACATCGTCGGCCCGGACACGCGCGACATCTGCTACGCCACGCAGAATCGCCAGGCTGCCGTGCGCGAACTGAGCGAACAGGTCGACGTACTGCTCGTGGTCGGTGCGACGAACAGCTCGAACTCGAACCGCCTGCGCGAGATCGGCACCGAAAGCGGTGTGCCGAGCTACCTCGTCGCCGACGGTTCGGAAGTCAAGGCCGAATGGTTCGCGAATGCGACGACTGTCGGCCTGACCGCCGGGGCGTCCGCGCCCGAGGAAATGGTTGAAGATGTAATCGGCGCGTTGCGCGCGCTGGGCCCCGTCGACGTCACGACGATGGCGGGCCGTGAAGAAAAAGTCGAATTCAAGTTGCCGGCGAAGCTCACGCAAGCTGTCGCCCGCGAAGTTTAAGGAGGACATCTCTTGTCTATTCCGCTGCTCCAGCAAGTCCGCGTCGGCGCGTACATCACGCGCCAACACCTGTCCGGCAACAAACGCTATCCGCTCGCGCTGATGCTCGAGCCGCTGTTCCGCTGCAACCTCGCTTGCAACGGCTGCGGCAAGATCGATTACCCGGATCCCATCCTGAACCAGCGCCTGTCCGTCCAGGAATGCCTGGAAGCGGTCGACGAGTGCGGCGCACCCATCGTGTCGATCGCCGGCGGCGAGCCGCTGCTGCACAAGGAAATGCCGGAAATCGTCCGCGGCATCATGAAGCGCAAGAAGTTCGTCTACCTCTGCACGAACGCGCTGCTGATGGAAAAGAAGATGGACGACTACCAGCCGAGCCCGTACTTCGTCTGGTCGGTCCACCTCGACGGCGACGCGCAGATGCACGACCATTCGGTGTCGCAGGAAGGCGTGTACGACAAGGCGGTCGCGGCGATCAAGGAAGCGAAGCGCCGCGGCTTCCGCGTGAACATCAACTGCACGCTGTTCAACGATGCGATCCCCGAGCGCGTCGCGAAGTTCTTCGATACGCTCAAGCCGATCGGCGTCGACGGCATCACCGTGTCGCCGGGCTACGCGTATGAGCGCGCACCGGATCAGCAGCACTTCCTGAACCGCGACAAGACGAAGAACCTGTTCCGCGAGATCCTGAAGCGCGGCGAAGGCGGCAAGCGCTGGTCGTTCAGCCAGTCGTCGCTGTTCCTCGACTTCCTGGCCGGCAACCAGACGTACAAGTGCACGCCGTGGGGCAACCCGGCGCGTACGGTGTTCGGCTGGCAGAAGCCGTGCTACCTGGTCGGCGAAGGTTACGTGAAGACCTTCAAGGAACTGATGGAAGACACGAACTGGGACAACTACGGCGTCGGCAACTACGAGAAGTGCGCGGACTGCATGGTCCACTGCGGCTTCGAGGCGACCGCCGTGATGGACACGATGGCGCATCCGCTGAAGGCGTTCGCCGTGAGCCGCAAGGGCATCAAGACCGACGGCCCGTTCGCACCGGACATTCCGATCGACAAGCAGCGTCCGGCCGAGTACGTGTTCTCGCGCCACGTCGAGATCAAGCTCGAGGAAATCCAGCGCGCCGGCAAGGGCAAGCTGCAGAAGCCGGCGAAACCGGCAGCCGCCGCTTAAGCGCGTTTCGCCACGCGGGGGGCTTGCCTCCGTGCCGGCGGGAAAAAAGAAGCGCCACGGAGCCTGCTCCGTGGCGCTTTTGTTTTGGGCCGTGGTGTCGAGTCGCGTTCCGCCGTCACCCTATGGCCACGACAGGCTGCAACAGACCACGACACGCCGCGACAGCCGTGCAATCGCTGCTTCCGCGATTAACGGCGGCCGTGCCGGTGCGGCCGGCCCTGTCTCCTCCAGACTCCCGGCAAAACCAATGCGAGACGCTACGCGGCCAGCGATTCGGCCGCGTGCATGCGGATCTTCTCCGCCGCGCCCGCGACGAGCGCCGGCTGGCCGCTCGACGCGAACGCGCAGACGTGCTCCCACAGCTCGGCCAGCCGACGCCGCGTGAGCGTCGTGACGCACGTGTCGTTCGCCGCGAGCACATGCTCGAGCACCGCGCATTCGTCGTCGTGCAGCGTCCATGCACCGCCTTGCGCCGCGCGTGCCACGCCCGCGTCGAGCGCGCGCTCCGCGTCGACGCACAGGTCGATGTCGGCATCCGCGCACACCGCATCGTCGAGCGCCAGGAACACCAGGTAGACGCTCGTGCGCAACCGCATCAGCAGCGCCTCGTTGCCATGCCCGCCGCGCAGCGCGACGAGCGCCATGTGGCATTTCAGCGAGATGTCGCGCGCATGCACCGGCGGCAGCGGCAGCAACCACTCGCGGGTCAGCGGCACGTGGCGGCGGTGCTTCCGGGAGCCCTTCATGACGGGCTCCCGCTTGCGGGCGCATCGCTCGCCGCGAGGGCCGGCCATGCGGTACGGCACGCAACGGCAGCACGGTACGCAAGGCGGCGGTGTTTCGCGCGACGTCGCGCGCCGCGCGCATCGTCCCGCCGCTGCGACGCTCGCGCGGCCGCCAGCCGGCGCAGCGCCGACGCGCGCACGACGCAGGCAAATCGGATCGGGCAAGCCATGCTCGTCTCCTGCATCAGAACGTGTTCTCGCCCTTCAGGTAGTACGCGGTCTTCACGAAGAACGCCTTGACCGGATGGCCGCCCTGCGCGTCGCGTGCGGCGCGCGCCTCCATCTCGGCCCGCTCTTCGCGCGACCGGTCCGGCACCGGATTGCGGACACGTTCGAGCGCACGCTGCATCGCGAGCGGATAGTTCTGGTTGCCGGCCGACGTCGCGCGATAGCCCGCGCGCGTCATCTGCATCAGTTGCGCGTTGGTTTCGGCGCGCGCCGCCGACCAGCTCGACAGCGAGGCATTCGATGCCCCATCGGAAACGGCCGACTGCGCAAAGCTGACGGCGGGCAGCGCAACGAGTGCGCAGGAAAGTGCAGCAACGGGAACGAGGGATCGCATAGTGGCCTCCAGGTGGTTGTCCCCGCATCGATCGTGTTCGACGATGCGTTGAAAGCATCGTATGTCGCGCTGCATGCCGCTTGAATAGCCGATTCCGCAATTGATATTTTCGGCTTCGGAATTCGGTGCGCGAATCACGTCATGCGCGAATCCCGCCCAATCGGAATTTCCTTATTTCATTCAATGCCCTGATCGCATTTGTTCAGACGATCCGAGGCCGTGCACACAGCGCTTTTTCAATTTCGGAAATGACGTGTTGCCGATGCGATCGCAGCGGGCGCACCTTCCGGCAAGGCTTCAGGTGTGATATCGCGCGTGCGGATACCCGCGGATATATATCTCAAACCGCGGCGTTGCCGGATCAAACGGTTCTCGTGATTCAGGACAAGCATCGCATCCGGCTTGCCGGATAGCGACACGACGTGCGCGGCAAGGACGCGCGATAATCACGCATCGGCCGTTTCGCACGGCACCTCATGCATTCCCATTTTTATCGAGTCCTTCCATGGCTGCCCTCGACACCACCGCCATCCACAGTTGGCATGCGCACGTCTATTTCGATGCGGCCAGCCGCGACGCCGCGTGGGCGTTTCGCCAGGTCGTCGACGAACGGTTCGGCGCAATCATCGAACTCGGCCGCTTTCACGAACGCCTCGTCGGCCCGCACCCGGCGTGGTCGTACCAGATCGCGTTCGACACCGCGCGCTTCGACGAAATCGTGCCGTGGCTCGTGCTGAACCACTGCGCGCTGGATATCTTCCTGCATCCGAATACGGGCGACGAACTGCGCGACCATCGCGATTGCGCAGTGTGGATCGGGAAGTCGTACGTGCTGAATCTCGACGCGCTGGCCGGATAACGGCCGAAACTCGGCCGGAAAGCGGTCGATAAGCGCCGCCTTCGCCACGGCGGCATCCACGTTTCGGGTCGACGTGAAACGTCCCGCGACCGCGCGCTCATACAGTGGGTTCCGTTATCGACACTTCCGGAACCCGCCATGACACAACCCGATGCCGATGCCCGGCACATTTACGAAGACTGGCACGCGGCCGTCGTCGCGCGCGACGTCGATGCGCTGATGGCGCTGTATACCGACGACGCGGTGCTCGAAACGCCGCTGATCGTCGTCACGCTGCCCGATCACGGCTCGGGCGTGCTGCACGGCAAGGCCGCGATCGGCGCGTTCTTCGCGGCCGGCCTGCGCAATCCGGGCAACCGGCTCGGGCGCTGGTACCGCACCGGGTTGTTCTTCTCGAACGGCCGCCAGCTCACGTGGGAATATCCGCGCGCGACACCGGAAGGCGACCAGGTCGATCTCGTCGAAGTAATGGACCTGCGCGACGGGCTGATCGCGCATCATCGCGTGTACTGGGGATGGGTCGGCTTTCTCGCGCTGCGGGCCGCCGCGCCGGCGCCCGACCACGCATGACGGCCGCCGCGCCGAACCGTGCCGCGGCCCGCCGCGTGCTCGCCGCGACCTGCGTGAGCTACACGCTCGTGCTGCTCGACGCGTCCATCGTCAACGTCGCGCTCACCGATATCGCCCACACGTTCGGCAGCCGTATAGCCGGCCTGCAGTGGATCGTGAATGCGTACACGCTCACGTTCGCGAGCCTGCTGATGACGGGCGGCACGCGCGGCGACCGGCTGGGCGATCGCACCGTCTATGTCGCGGGGCTCGCGATCTTCGTCGCCGCATCCGCGCTATGCGGCATCGCGCCGAGCCTCCCGGCGCTCGCGATCGCCCGCGCGCTGCAAGGTGTCGGCAGCGCGATGCTGGTGCCCTGCTCGCTCGCGCTGCTCAACCGCGCGTTCCCCGAGCCGGCCGCGCGCGCATCGGCAATCAGCCTGTGGATGGGCTGCGGCGGCATCGCGATGGCGTCGGGCCCGCTGATCGGCGGCCTGCTGATCCACCTGTCCGGGTGGCGCAGCCTCTTCTTCGTGAACCTGCCGCTCGGGCTTGCCGGCATCTGGCTCGCCCGCACGGTCACGCGCGCCGCCGGCGACGCGTCGCGACATTTCGACTGGGGCGGCCAGGCCGCGGCCATCATCGCGATCGCCACGCTGATCGGCACGCTGATCGAAGGCCCGTCGCTCGGCTGGCGCTCGGCGCCGATCGTCGGCGGCGCGGCGACGAGCGCCGTCGCGTGGGTCGCGTTCATCGCGATCGAAGCGCGGCGCCGCGAACCGATGCTGCCGCTCGCGTTCTTCCGCAACCGGCTGTTCGCCGGATCGACGTTCGTGTCGATGGCATCGGCGTTCGTGTTCTACGGCTTGCTGTTCGTCCTCAGCCTGTTCTATCGGCAGATCCGCGGCGCGAGCCCGCTCGACACCGGGCTCGCGTTCCTGCCGATGACGGCGATGGTCGCGCTCGGCGGACTGTGCTCGGGCAGGCTCGTTGCACGCTTCGGTGCGCGCGGTTCGATGTGCGGCGCGTTCGCGCTCTATGCGGCCGGTGCGCTCGGGATGACGGGCATCGGTGCGGCGACACCGGCGTGGCTCGCCGTCGCGCCGATGCTCGCGATCGGCTTTGCATCGGGATTCATCTCGCCGGCCGCGACGTCGCCGGCGCTCGGGACGGTCGACCGCCGCCGCGCGGGCGTGGCGGCGGCCGCGCTGAACGCGGCGCGGCAGAGCGGGTCGGCGCTCGGTGTCGCGATCTTCGGCGCGTGCATCGCGACCGTGCAGCCGTTTCCGGTGGCGATGCGGGTGACGTTGCTGGCGGCTGTGGCGATATCCGGGTCTGCGATGGCGACGTGGTGGATCGCAACAAGGGAAGTGCTGAAAGTGGGCGCTCACACGGTCGGGATTCGTGTGCTCGAAGGCGAATAGATCATTCGCCCGAAGCGAAAGCGTGTCACGACGAACAGCGCCACGCACGAGCGGATCTTCCTGCACACGCCCCCTGGTTCATCGCATTACGTCCGCATACGCGTTGCGAACACAACGACCTCGTGTGCCGGTGCGCCGACATGCGTCAACCCGATGCCGGTGCGATCGTCGATCCGCGGCCGGTCGACACGATGCCGGCGGCGGCTGACGCCGCCGTCCGCTCACGCAACGTACATCGCGACACTGACGAACTGGCACAGGCTGCCGGCCAGCACGAACAGATGCCAGATGCCGTGCCCGTGGCGGATGCGTTCGTCGTTGATGAAGAAGTAGATACCCGCGCTGTAGATCAGGCCGCCGGCCACGAGCCACGCGGTGCCGACCGGCGGCAGCGCGTGGATCAGCGGACGTACCGCGACGAGCGCGAGCCAGCCCATCGCCACGTACAGGATCATCGACAGCATGCGCGTGCGCCGCCCGAGCGTCAGTTCCTGCACGATGCCGAACACGGCCAGCCCCCAGCTCACGCCGAACAGCGACCAGCCCCACGGGCCGCGCAGCGTGACCAGCGTGAACGGCGTATAGCTGCCGGCGATCAGCAGGTAGATCGCCGAGTGGTCGCACTTCTGCAGAATGGCCTTCAGGCGCGGGCTACGCACGCTGTGGTACAGCGTCGAGATCGCGTAGAGCACGCAGAGCATCGCGCCGTACACGCTGAAACTCACCACCTTGTAGGCGTCGCCTTCGAGCGCGCCCATCGTCACCAGTGTTACCAGCCCTGCCACCGATAGCACCGCGCCGACGAGATGGGTAATGCTGTTGAAACGCTCACCGGCATGCACGACGGGCTCCTCCTGTGCGGGTTCATCGGGGTGAATGGTTCACATGATACCGGCCGGGAAACGAAGCCGGGTTGCAGGCAGATCAAGCCCGGCACGCGGACGGCTCCGCGGCGCCGCGCGCCCGGCGCGTCACGCTCGCCGCCGCATGGCGAACCGGCGCGTGCCGCCGGGCGGCTCATCCACCCTCCACCTTCCACCCTCCAGCAGCCGTCAACCGTCGCTGTCTGCCGGCGGCGCCCACTCGGCCACGAGCTTCAGCAGGCCGGGAAAGCGCAGATCGAGATCTTCCGTGCGCACGCGGCTGCGCCGCTCGAGCCCGTATTGACGCTGGCGCAGCACGCCCGCGTCGCGCAACGCCTTGAAGTGATGGGTGAGCGACGATTTCGGGCGATCGAAGCCGAACCAGCCGCAAGGATGGTCGTAAGCCTCGGATTCCAGCATCAGTTTCCGCACGATCCTCAGTCGCAACGGATCGGCCAGCGCGCCAAGAATGGTTTCGAGCCGAAGCTCGGCCACGCCCGGCTCCGGCAGCGGATCGGGCAAATCCGCGGGCGCCGGCACGAGGCCGGCCGCCCGTTCAGGGTGGGTTCGTTTCATGTCCGCAAGCATATCACCCTGTACGAGTTTTTTCGAACTAAGCTATAGTTCGAAAAAACTCGTACAAGGAGCGCACTCATGTCCGACACCGCCGTCCCCCAATCTCGACCCGCGGGCTCGCGTTCCGCGCCTCGCATGGCGCACGCCGCCTGGATGGTCACCGCCGTGTTCATGCTGTCCAACTCGCCGACGCCGCTGTACGTGTCCTGGCAGCGCGCACTCGGTTTCTCGTCCGGCACGCTGACCGTCATCTTCGCGCTCTACATCGCCGGCCTGCTGGGTACGCTGCTCGTCGCCGGCCAGCTTTCGGACCGTTACGGGCGCAAGCCGGTCCTGCTGCCCGGCCTCGCCGCGGCGCTGATCGCGTGCGCGTTGTTCGCGACCGCGTCGTCCGTCGCCATGCTCGCGGTCGCCCGCTTGTTGACGGGCATCGCGGTCGGCGTGATCGTGTCGGCGGGCATGGCGTCGGTGATCGATCTCGCGGGCACCGCGCGCCGCAAGGCCGCGCTGCTCGCGTCGGTCGCCATGGTGCTCGGCGCGGGGCTCGGGCCGTTGCTCGCCGGGATTGCCGCGCAAACCGCCGCGCATCCGGTCGCCCTCGTCTTCGGCGTCGAGTTCGTGATCCTGCTGAGCGCGTTGGCCGTCGCGCTGCGGCTGCCGCGCAACCAGCCCGCGCAGGCGCCAGGCGCCGCGCCGCCGCTACGTCTGCCGTCCGTGCCGGTTCACAACCGGCGCCATGTCGCCAGCGGCGTCGCCGTGTTCGGGCCGGGCATCACCGCAACCTCCTTCGTGCTTGCGTTGGGTCCGTCGTTGCTGGCACGCCTGCTTCACGTGCGCAGCCCGCTGCTCGCGGGCGGCATGGCCTGCGCGATGTTCATCGCCGCTACCGGTGTCCAGTTCGTCGCGCGGCGCGGATCGATCCGCGCGACGTTCGTTGCCGGCTCGGTCGCCACCACGCTGTCGATGGTGATGCTGTGCATCGCCGTGCATGCGTCGTCGGCTGCCGTCCTCGTCGCGGCGGCGCTCTTCGCGGGCGCGGGACAGGGCCTCGGGCAGCTCGGCGGCCTGACGCTGATCGGCCTGCACGTACCGGACGCGCGGCGCGCCGAGGCGAACGCCGTCATGAACATCGGCGGCTACCTCCCGGCGGGACTGATGCCCGTGATGACCGGGTACGCGATCGACCGCGTCGGCTTCACGGCAGGCGCGACCGGTTTCGCCGTCGCCTTGACGCTGATCGCGCTCGCCGCGGGGGCCGCCGCGGTGCTTGCGCTCCGTCACGACAACGACTGACGGCCGCACGCGACGGCATGCATTGCACGAGCCGGTCGCCTTGCGGCGACATGAAAAAAGGCGTCATGGCTTTCACGCCATGACGCCTTTTCGTTCTTTCCTGCCGTTTCAACCGCTCAACAGCACTTCCCTGCTCCCGAGCCGTACCGCGCATTCTGACGCTCGCGGAAGAATTCCTCGTACGTCATCGGCTCGCGGTCCGGATGGGTCTCGCGCATGTGCGCGACGTAGGTGTCGTAGTCGGGCAGGCCGACCATCAGCCGCAACGCCTGCCCGAGGTAACGCCCCGCGCTGCGCAGGTCGCTGCCAAGATCGCTGAACATCGCGGCCTCCCCTCAACGTCCGCTGCCGAGCGCCTGCGCGGCCGGCATCGCTTCGTACGGCGTCTCGCGCACGGTCGGCTTCGACTCGCGGCGCGCGCGCAGCACGGCGAGCACGCCGTACACCGCGATCGCCACGACGACGAAGATGAACAGCCCGGCCAGCGCCGCGTCGATGTAATCGTTGAAGATGATCCGCTTCATCTGCGCGATCGACTTCGCCGGCGCGAGCACCTTGCCTTCGTCCACCGCGGCCTGCAGCTTCGCGGCGTGCGCGAGGAAGCTGACCTTCGGGTTCGCGTCGAAAATCTTCTGCCAGCCGGCGGTCAGCGTGCAGATCAGCAGCCACACGGTCGGCACGATCGTCACCCACGCATAACGCTCGCGCTTCATCTTGAACAGCACGACGGTGCCGAGCACCAGTGCGATCGCGGCCAGCATCTGGTTCGAGATGCCGAACAGCGGCCACAGCGTGTTGATGCCGCCGAGCGGATCGACCACGCCCTGGTACAGGAAGTAGCCCCACGCGGCCACGCACAGCGCGGTGGCGACCAGGTTCGCGGGCAGCGACTCGGTGCGCTTGAGCGCCGGGTGGAACGTGCCGAGCAGGTCCTGCAGCATGAAGCGGCCCGCACGCGTGCCGGCGTCGACGGCCGTCAGGATGAACAGCGCCTCGAACAGGATTGCGAAGTGATACCAGAACGCCATCATCGCTTCGCCGCCGATCACCTGGTGCAGGATGTGCGCCATGCCGACGGCCAGCGTCGGCGCGCCGCCCGCGCGCGCGATGATCGTCGTTTCGCCGACGGCCTTCGCGGTCTGCGTCAGCATGTCCGGCGTCAGCACGAAGCCCCACTGCGTGACCGTGTTGGCCACCGCTTCCGGCGTCGAGCCGAGCACGGCCGCCGGTGCGTTCATCGCGAAGTAGATGCCCGGCTCGATCACGCACGCGGCAACCAGCGCCATGATCGCGACGAACGATTCCATCAGCATCGCGCCGTAACCGATGAAGCGCGCGTTGGTTTCGTTGTCGATCAGCTTCGGCGTCGTACCCGACGAGATCAGCGCATGGAAGCCCGACACGGCGCCGCACGCGATCGTGATGAACAGGAACGGGAACAGGTTGCCCGACCACACCGGGCCCGTGCCGTCGACGAACTTCGTCAGCGCGGGCATCTTCAGTTCCGGCGCGACGACGAGGATGCCGATCGCGAGGCCGAGGATCGTGCCGATCTTCAGGAACGTCGACAGGTAGTCGCGCGGCGCGAGCAGCAGCCACACCGGCAGCACCGATGCGACGAAGCCGTAGCCGATCAGGATCCACGTGAGCTGCGTGCCGGTGAACGTGAACCACGCGGCGAGCGTCGGCGAATCGTGCACGTGCTGGCCGAACGCGATCGACGCCATCAGCAGCACGAAGCCGATGATCGACACTTCGCCGATGCGGCCCGGACGGATGTAGCGCGTGTAGACGCCCATGAACAGCGCGATCGGAATCGTCGCGGCGACGGTGAACGTGCCCCACGGCGAATTGGTCAGCGCCTTCACGACGATCAGCGCGAGCACCGCGAGGATGATCACCATGATCAGGAACGCGCCGAACAGCGCGATCACGCCGGGCACCGTGCCGAGCTCCATCTTGACGAGGTCGCCGAGCGAACGGCCGTCGCGGCGCGTCGAGATGAACAGCACGATGAAGTCCTGCACCGCGCCGGCGAACACGACGCCGGCCAGGATCCACAGCATGCCGGGCGTGTAGCCCATCTGCGCGGCGAGCACGGGCCCGACGAGCGGGCCGGCGCCGGCGATCGCGGCGAAGTGATGGCCGAACAGCACGTACTTGTTGGTCGGCACGTAGTCGAGGCCGTCGTTGTACTTGACGGCCGGCGTCATCCGCAGCCCATCGAGCTGCATGACCTTGCTGGCGATGAAACGGCTGTAGAAGCGATACGCGATCAGATACACGCAGACTGCGGCGATCACGATCCAGAGGGCACTGACGCGCTCGCCGTGTGCGAGTGCGATCGTGCCGAACGCGAACGCGCCGAGCAGCGCGACCGCAATCCAGAGCAGGGTACTGGAAGCCCGATTCATGGCGTCTCCTGGTCTCCAATGTGTTTTTGAGTGGATGCGGCGAGGCGCCGAACCCGCGTGACGTCGATGCGTCGTGCCGCGGTCTCGCAAAGGCCGCGGCGATGGGCCGTAGTATTCCGTGTGACCGGGGAGGCTTACAAGCGGTTAACTACGTATGCGGAGCTACGTAGAATTACGTAGATGCCGGTTGGGTAGATATCGTCCGGCGCGCGATTGATCGTGAACGGCGGGCCACGTACAGTGTTCACCTGTCTCCATTCCGGAACCGCCATGCCGATCGGATTTCAGAAGATGAACGCAAACGGCGACGACTTCGTCATCGTCGACCTGCGCGGTCAGGATCAGGAACACCTGCCGCGTATCGACCGCGACCTCGTGCGGCGCATGGGCGACCGGCACCGCGGCATCGGCTTCAACCAGCTTGCCGTCGTGTCGGACTGCGACGACGCGGCGGCCCGCGTCGCGTTCTGGAACGCCGACGGCTCGCCCCTCGACACCTGCGGCAGCGCAACGCGCGGCGTCGCATGGAAGCTGATGCGGGAATCCGGCATGGCGTCGCTCGTGCTGCGGACCCGCCGCGGTTATCTCGTGTGTTCGAGGGAGACGAACGGCCTGATCACCGTCGAGATGGGCACGCCGCTCACCGGCTGGCGGGACGTGCCGGTCGCCAACGCACTCGACACCCTCGCGCTGCCGCTGCCCGGCGCGCCGGCCGCCTGCAACATGGGCAACCCGCATTGCACGTTCTTCGTCGACGATCTCCGCGCGATCGACGTCGCGGCACTCGGCTCCGCCATCGAAACGCATCCGCTGTTCCCGCAGAAAACCAACGTGCATTTCGTTCAGGTCATCGATCGCACGCATATTCGCCTGCGCATCTGGGAGCGCGGCGGCGGCGTGCCGCTCGGTTCGGGATCGTGTTCGTGCGGCGCGGTCGTCAACGGCATCCGGCGCGGGCTGCTCGACGATACGGTGCGCGTGACCTGCGACGGCGGCGACGTCACCGTTCGATGGGACGGTACCGGCAGCGTGCTCCTGAGCGGGCCGGTTTCGTTCGGGTTCAGCGGGGTATGGGTGGGCGAGGAGAAGCCGGCGATCTGATCGCCGGCATGTGCGGCATTCACGGCGTGTGACGGCGCACCGCGCCGATTCGCGCGCGATGCGCAGTTGCATCGGCATCGATCGTCGAGGCAATTCGTCCGGAGCCATGATGCGAGGCCGAACCCCGCCGACTCGCGCCGACTCGCATGGCCATCGACGAACGACGGTCGCCGCCCCCGGCGCGGTGCGCGCCGGGCGGCGATGCATCGAATCGGCGATCAGTGCTTGTCGTCGACCTTCTTCGGCTTCGGCGGCGACGGCACCTTCGCGTACTGGAACGCCGGCGTCGCCTTCAGCGCTTCCTTCGTCGCGCCCGGCAGGTAGATGTTGCCCTTGCGCACGTCGAGCGACGCGATCGGCACCGCGACGTCGTGCGCGGCCACGCCGAGGAAGCCGCCGGCCGACACGATCGCCGCGGACACCGAGCCGTCCGGCGCGACGATCAGGTCGCGCACGGTGCCGACCTTCTGGTTGTCGTCGTTGTAGACGGCCTTGCCGAGCACGCTCTTCTTCACGCTCCAGCCTTCGAGCAGCGCCTGCGATTGCTCGACGGTGACGCTGATCGGCTGCGCACCTGCGATCTGCGCGTGCGCGCTGACGCTCGAGGCGAGGACGGTTGCTGCGATGAGGGTCTTGTAGAAAGCCATGCTGTTGTGCACTCCGGTGAATTGTTGTCGGTCGCGGCGGCCGGCCGAGCCGCCGCCGTGCATGCGCCGCGCGAAGCCCGGCGGCCCGCGCGCGACACATCGCACCGGCCCATGTTAGCGCCACTCGCGCAACGCTGCATCGGACGCGATGACGCAGCACCCGTCACCCGCCCCGCGCGATGGCGACACTACGGACAACGCAGCGAATCGCGAACGCGATCGAACTCCGGCAGATAACGCGCGTAGTTCTCCTCGCGCGCCGTGTAGATCAGCGCGCAGGTCTTCGTGTCGCCGGCAGTCGCCACGACCGCCTGGTGGACGACTGCGTCGCCGAGCGTCTCCTTGTGCTCGCAAGTCAGTGCGGGCCTGCCGGCTATCGTTTCGTTTGCCGCGTGCGGCGATTCGGTCGCGCTGCCCCCTTCCCCGCCTCCCTCGTCCCACCCGTCGCAGAGGCTCGACAGGGCATCGTCGCTCTTGTCGCCGATGACGAACTCGATCCCGGCCGAGATCAGCCCGAACCTGAAGCGCCGGATCCGGTAGGTCGCGTCGCCGCGATCCTCCGGCTGGTTCGCGACGCGCCATCCCGCAGGCAGACGCAGTTCCGCGGGCGCCGGATAGTCGCGCACGAGCCGCAGGTCGTTGTCGAAGTTCAGCACACCCGCAACACCCAGCACGACGATCGCCGTCGCAATCGACAGCCAGACGCCGAGCAGCGTCAGCAGGCCGATGCCCGCCGCACGCCAGTTCGATTGCAGTGCACCGCCGGCCGCCCGGTGAGCGTCGACGGCAGCGCGCTGCGCGTGCCTTGCATAGACGATCGTCCCGGCGAGGCCGGCAATGACGACCACATGCACGAGCGCGTGGGGCACCGCCGCGGTTTCCGGAACGTCCGCCGCCGCGTAAAGCACGATCGACACGAGCGTGACGAGTGCCGTGACGAGAATCTGCCGCTGCGCGAGCGCGCGGTGGCCGAGACGCCGCGCATTCGCCGCGAGCAGGATGCCGCCGGCGAGCGGCGAGCCGAGAAACGCCGCCCAGCCTATGCCCGCCATCGTGAACAGCTTGCCGGGCGGCACCGTCGCCGCCCCGCCGGAAGCAGCGGGTTCGCCCGGGACAGCCGGTGCGTCGAAAGGGAAATCGGTCATGCCGGTATCGTCCGCGTCATGCGTTGCGCGACTGTGCACGCCGTTGCCGCACGGCCTCCGCCAGCACGTCGAGCACCGGCTCCGTCTGCGTCCAGCTCAGGCATGCATCCGTGATCGATACGCCGTACTTCAGCGGCACGCCCGGCTTCAGGTCCTGCCGCCCTGCCTCGAGATGGCTCTCGACCATCACGCCGACGATCCGGTGCTCGCCCTGCCCCAACTGCCGCGCGAGATACTGCGCCACCTCGATCTGCCGCTCATGCGACTTGTTCGAGTTCGCGTGCGAGCAGTCGACCATCACCTGTTCGCGCAACCCGGCCTTGCGCAGCACCGCGCAGCTCGCCTCGACATGTTCGGCGTCGTAGTTCGGGCCGTTCTTGCCGCCGCGCAGGATCACGTGCGCATCGTCGTTGCCGCGCGTCTCGAAGATCGCGGCCATCCCCATCTTCGTCATCCCCATGAACGCATGGCTCGCGGCCGCCGCGACGATCGCGTCCGACGCGACCTGCACACCGCCGTCGGTGCCGTTCTTGAAACCGATCGGGCAGCTCAGGCCCGACGCGAGCTGGCGGTGGCTCTGGCTCTCCGTCGTGCGCGCGCCAATCGCGCCCCATGCGATCAGGTCGGCGATGTATTGCGGGCTCAGCAGGTCGAGGAATTCGGTCGACGCCGGCAGGCCCAGTGCGTTGATGTCGAGCAGCAATTGCCGCGCGGCACGCAGCCCTTCGTTGATGCGGAAACTGCCGTCGAGGCGCGGGTCGTTGATGTAGCCCTTCCAGCCGACCGTCGTGCGCGGCTTCTCGAAGTAGACGCGCATCGTGATCAGCAGGTCGTCCTTCAGCGCATCGGCGGCGGCCTTCAGCCGGCGTGCGTAGTCGAGCGCCTGGTCGTGATCGTGAATCGAGCACGGGCCGACGACGAGCAGCAGCCGGTCGTCGCGGCCGTGCAGGATGTCGCCGATCGCGCGGCGCGTGTCCTCGACGAGCGTCTGCGTGGCGGCCGGCACCGGCAGCTCGTCCAGCAGCAACGCGGGCGAAATCAGCGGGCGCACGGCGCCGATGCGGACGTCGTCGATGCGCGTGGTGTCCTGCGTCGCGTCGGCGCTGCCTACCTCGCGATCGTGGGAAGGATTGTCGAGGTTCTGCATGGTGATTCTCCGGGGGACGTCTGTAATGGTGAGCAGGCTCGATTATGGCACCCGGGCGGGGCGGCGAAGGGTTCCGGCGGGAGGGCCGGGCGAGGCAAAGGCCGCGTTGACGCGACCGGGATCAATGCCGGAATGAAAAAAGCGACCCGTGAAGGGTCGCCCGGCCATGCGCCGCGCGGTACGGTGCGGTGCGGCTAGTGCAGCGTCTCGGGCGCCAGCGAATTGCTCGGCAGCAGCAACGTCAGCCAGCAATTGCTCGGCGCGGCTTTCCCGTTGAAACGGTCGTAGAGCCACGGCAGCATGCCGGCCACCCACGGCACGATCGCCCCCGCATGCTCGAGCGGATACTCGTTGTACGTGACCGGCGTGCCGCTGGCGCAGAACTTCTGCGCGAGCGCGCGCACGTCGTACGCGAGCATCACGCCGTCACCCACCTGGCTGCTGAAGGTGCCGTCCAGCGCGCCCGCCGTGCCCTGGCCGATGAACATCGGGATCGTCGGCGATGCGGCCAGCCCGGCATTCACCTTGTTGGCATACGTCACGTACGCGGGAATGCTGTTGATGTCGTTCGCGTATTGCGGCTTGAACAGCGTGCCCCAGTGCAGCCCCGTGTATTTCGGCAGGATGTACGCAAGCGACTGGCTCTGGATGTCGTTGAACACGGCGACGCCGGTATCGCTGAGATAGGGCGTCAGGTCGAAGCCGTAGCCGCGCGACAGCCCGGCCAGCGCGGCCGCGGCCACGCCGCCCCACACGATGCTGCCGTCGACATAGCGCAGGTTGTGCGCGGGGTCGACCAGCACACCGCCTTCCGCCGCGCCGACGAGCTGCCTGTTGATCTCGGGTGCATAGCTCGGCGCGAGCTGCGCGGCCCAGTTCGTCGCGATCGCGCCGCCGGAATAGCCGATCATCGCGACCTTGCTCGACGGACTCAGGCCGGTCGACGGCGTATTGAGCGCCGCGCGGATCGAATCGAGCGTCGTCATCCCGTATTCGGGGCCGGCGGCGAAATCGGCCGTCTGGCCTTCCGTATCGGGCACGATGACGTTGTAGCCGAGCAGCAGCAGCGTCGACAGCGGAATCGATTCCGCGCTGTAGAGCAGCGTGCCGACGTTGATGATCTTCGTGACGTCGCGATCGCCGGCGATCACCTGCGACGGCTCGTCGTACGGGTTCAGCGAATCGTAAGCCGACTGGTACGAGATGGCCCGGCCGTTGCTGACCTGGCTCCGGATCACCGACGTCACGTTCACGACCGGCTGGTTCAGCGCGTTATTGGTGCGATACAGCAACTGTTGCGCGGTCAGCGCGGTCGGAATGCCGGCCACGTGATAGGTGACGTTGCGCGTCTTGAGCACCGTGCCCGGTGGAATCGATGCCAGCGGCGTGGTGCCGGTGTAGGTATAGAACGGATCGGACACGGCCGGTGCGCCGGCGCTGGCCGGCGGTGCGGCGACCGCCAGCGCGGCGGATACGGCTGCCACGGCCAGCATGAAACGTCTGGAGGACATGGTTGGGGCCCCTGGGATAACCAGCTCTCATCGAAGGAAGTTCGGCGGTGTTGCAGACCATCGTGTGCGCCGCGTCAAAACCGTTTCCGTGCCATCGACTGTCTCCTGTGAAAGATTGATCCGGCCTGTTCTGAATTCGTCGTTTTAGTAGGAGTACAAACCGGATTAATTGAAGCACATCGAGAACGCGCTCGACGGGCGTTTTCCATTGTTTGAAGGTAAACGTCTAAACGCGCCGCCGCACGATGCGGGGCGCGCCGGCCGTTCGGCCGACTGTCCGCGTTTTGCGGAAGTACCGTACGATCACGGCTGTCGGGTACCGAAGCGGCCGCGTCGTGCGATGCCGGCCGCACGGCGCACCGCCTGCCTGTGACCGATCGTTTCCTGCCCAGCCGACACGCCACGATGACCGTCTCCGAACTGCTCCGCGCCATTCGCCAACCGTATGCCGACCTGCTCGCGAAGGCGGCCGCACAACCGGCCGTGATCGCCGAACCGGCCTACCGGCGTGCCGACGGCACGCTCGCCACCGAAGGGCCGCTCGCGCTGCCGTGCCGGGCCGACGTCATCGCGACCGAAGGCGAATCGGCCGGCCAGCCGGCGATGGTCGATTCCGCCACGCAGCTGGATTTCGAGCCGTTCGCGTTCGATCTCGACACGGCGGCCGTGTCGATCCGCCCGTTCGTGTGGGACTGGGCCGCGATCGAGGCCGACGGTCTCGGCGAAAGCGCGACGGCCGACGCGTTCAAGGCATGGTTCTTCGCGTGGTTCGATGCCGACGACGAGAACACGCCGGCCGAAGACGGCCTGCACGGGATCGTTCACTACCTGTCGGAACCGGTTCGCGCGGAACAGGGGTGGCGCGTCCATGCGGATCTCGGCTCCGCGCCCGAAACGGCCGTCGAGGATCTGCTGTTCCGGCTCGTCGATGCGGGCGCTTCGCGGATCCGCGTCGGTTGATTGGCCACTTCGTTTCCCTTACGCCATCATGAAAAAAATCTTCGCAGCCGTGCTGCTTTGCGTGTCGCTTCCGGCACTCGCCAAGGTATCCACCGACGTGTTCTGCTTCAGGTCGGACGGCGACAAACCCGTGCGCTTCGAGATGCGCACCTACTATGACGATGCGGTCAAATGGTCGGGCGGCATGGTCCGGTACGCGCAGTCGAAAACGGCCCTGCCGCTGGTGATCGAGCACGAGGAGGATGAAGTGCTCGACGAAAGCCGTCCGCACCAGTACACGACGACCTGGGTCGAAATGGTCGGCGGCAAGGTCAACGGGCGCTACGAAATGATGACCCAGGGCGCGATGGTCTATTCGATGACCTACACCAACGCGCGCACCGGCAAGCAGACCGCGTTCGGTCGCGCGCTGGATGTCGACGCGTCCGAACAGACCGGGTGCCGCTGGTGATGCGCCCGCTGATCCGGATCGCGTGGGTGCTGGTCGCGCTGCACGCAGGCTTCGCGCATGCCGCGCCGCGCACGGTCTACGAAGGCACGCTGCAAGGTGCCGGAGCCGTCGTGATGGAACTCGACGATCGCCCGGCTGCGGACGGCTCGATCTCGGGCCGCTACTTCTACGCGCAGCACGGCGTCGATATTCCGCTGCACGGCACGCCCGCGCAACTGGTCGAACCGCTCGTGCGAACGCAGTTGCCGGACGACGCGCGCAGTCCGTTGGGATACCGCGAGCAAGCCGATTTCGATCACGCCGCGGCCACCTGGCAAGGCACGCGGGACAAAGCCGGCTATCGCGGCCGCTGGACCGACACACGCTCCGGCAAGACGCGCAGCTTCACGCTGCGGCGCGTCTCTGAATACGATCCCGACGCGGTTGCGCCCGGCTCCGTCGAAGCCGTTACCAACAGCATCGCCGGTGGCGTCGGCAGCGGTATCGCAAGCGGCGTGGCCATCGACATGCGGCAGGCGCCTTATGCGACGCTGAAGCTTGCCGGGCACGCGCAGCCGGCCGGCCCCGAGATCGGAGACGGCACCGTCGCGTACCGGATGTGGCGCGACCCGCGCACGAAGCTCATGTACCCGCGTCTGAGCCGCCATCCCGATGCAGCGGTCATGGCACGGGTCAACCGCCTGCTCGAACAGCAGCACTGGCAGATGAATCTCGCCGCGCTCGAATGTGCGTCGACCCGCTATTCCGACGACGGGCCGGCCGCCGGTTCGCTCGGCGGCTACGACGACGAACAGGTGACGGTCACGTGGCTGTCACCTGCGGCACTCGGCATCGTGGAATCGGGCAGTACGTACTGCGGCGGCGCTCATCCGAACAATCACTACGATCCGGTCACGTTCGACCTGCTGCGTGGTACGTACCTCGACTGGAATCGCGTGATCGACGCGGCTACGACAGGCAAGGACGGCGACCCGGGAACGAGTCCCGCGCTGGTGAGTTTCATTACGCGGTTGCGCGACAAGGCAACACACGGTCAGCAAGTGACGGACGGCGAAAGCGATTCGCTGTCGTGCGCGGATGTATTCCCCGAGTATCTGGCGTTCGAACTCGACGCACCCGGCAAGCTCTCGTTCGTCGTATCCGGGATCGGCCACGCAATGGGCGCCTGTCTCGGGCCGCAACTCGATGTGCCGTTCGCGGCGCTCGCGCCGATCCTGAGGCCGGGCGGCGCGCGTTATCTCGTACCGGGCGTCAAGCTGAAGTAATAAGGCGGTGCGGCCGGCATCCGCGTCGCGCCCCGGCCCGGCCGCATAACGACCGGGCCGGGCGAAGGCGCATGAATCGCAGTCGCTCGTGTCAGGACGCGTCGCCTTGCGCGTCGACGTCGATGCCGAGTTCGCCGGCCATCCGCAGAACCAGCGCATTCAGTCGCGCCACTTCATCCGCGAGGCGCTTCTGTTCGGCCTTCAGCGCTTCGAATTCCGAAGGCGGCACGGAATCCGCGCCGCCGGCCTCCGCACCCGCGAAGTCGGCCACGTTCACTTCGCCGCACATCAGGTGCATCCAGCGGTTCTCGCGCGCGCCCGGCGCACGCGGCAACCGGACGACGAGCGGCTGCGCGCGCGCCGCGAGTTCGTCGAGGAACGCCTCGACCGACGAGATATCCGCGAAACCGTGCAGGCGCGCGCTGTTCAGGCGCAGCTCGGCGGCCGTCTGCGGGCCGCGCAGCAGCAGGATCGTCAGCAGCGCGATCGCCTGGCTCGGGATGCCGAGCACGCGGTTCGCGTTGTGCTCGAAACGCGGCACGCGGCTGCTGCTGCCTTCCATCACGAGGCTCAGGTGCTTCAGCCCGTCGAGCGCGGTCGTGACTTCGTCCTCGCTGACGTTCATCACCGGCGAGCGCGCGGTTTTCTGGTTGCAGCCCGCGGTCAGCGCATTCAGCGACAGCGGATAGGTGTCCGGCACCGTGTGCTGTTTCTCGACGAGCACACCGAGAATGCGGGCCTCGAGGGGCGTGAGTTCGCGAAGGGCGCGTGGCGTGGGCGTATCCGGCGTGGTGGTCATGAGTGGCGTCGCAGCGTGCAGCAGGTGAAGGGAAACAGTCGCGGCCCGTCCGGCATCGCGCACGGGCGAGCCATATGATAGCTCGCGTCGCTCGGCCCGGCGCCACTCGCCAACCGCCGCGCGCACTTGCCGCAGCCGGCTTTCGTCCGCCCTGCCCGCCGGCCGGTGCCGCGCGGCGACGGATGCGCGCCGTGACGGCGATTCCGCCGCCTCGCACGCGGCGGCGTTTGCGCGACACGCATGCCGGCGCTACGATATGCGTCACCCCGACGTCCGCAGCGCGGCGCGAGCGCTTTCGCACGCATCACCACGCATCGCCCGTCCCGCACGCCAAGCCGCCGTGCATGCGCGTCGCCCGTCGACGCCGCTCATCCGTTCATCCATTCACCCCTTCGACCCGCTCACCGCCATGACCGCATCCTCTTCCGCACCGCACGTGCGCGCCATCGTCACCGGACACACGCGCGGCCTCGGCGCGTCGCTCGCCGAACAGCTGCTGCTGGAAGGCATCGCCGTGCTGGGCGTGTCGCGCAGCCGTCATCCGACGCTCGCGTCGCAAGCCGGCGACCGATTCACCGAAATCGAACTCGACCTGTCCGACACGCCGGCCGTCGCGACCTGGCTGGCCGTCGACACGCTGCGCCGCTTCGTCGACGGCGCGTCGATCGTGCTGCTGTTCAACAACGCGGGCATCGTCGATCCGATCGGCCCGCTCGCCGCGCAGGATCCGGCGATCGTCGCGCGCGCGGTCGGCGTGAACGTCGCGGCGCCGCTGATGCTGTCGGCCGCGCTCGCGCAAGCGGCATCGGCCACGACCGAATGCCGGATCCTGCACGTGTCGAGCGGCGCGGCGCGCAACGCGTACGCGGGCTGGAGCGTCTACTGCGCGACCAAGGCCGCGCTCGATCACCATGCGCGCGCGGTCGCGCTCGACGCGAACCGCGCGTTGCGGGTCTGCAGCGTCGCGCCGGGCGTCGTCGACACGGGCATGCAGGCAACGATCCGCTCGACCAGCGAAGACAACTTCCCGATGCGCGAGAAATTCGACCAGTTGAAGTCGAGCGGCGCGCTCGCGACGCCCGAGGCGGCCGCGCGGCAGTTGATCGGCTATGCGCTGAGCGATGCGTTCGGCTCGGTACCGACCGCCGACGTGCGGGAACTGCCGGGCCACTGAGCCACGCCGAACGTCAACGTCCTTCGAGCCGCTTCGTCCAGTCTTCGACCCGCCGCTCCGCCCGGCGCCTGTCGAGCAGCTTGCGCCAGCCGGCCGGCAGTATCGGGACCTCGCACAGCGCGTCGAGCGCGGCCATGTCGAGCGTGCGCCGGTACAGCACGTCGAGCACCGCCGACAGTGTCCATTGCGGATAGACGCGCCGCTGCAGCGCCAGCACGTCGCCCGGCGCCACCCAGCCCGCCTGCAGCACGCGGTAATACCAGCCGGTCCGGCCGCTTTGCTGCACGAGCGCGGCCATCCGCGGATGATCGAAGCGCGCGTTGAGCTTCCAGCACGGCTGCCGCGACTGCGACACCTGAAGCACGGCGCCGCCCAGCGTGAACTCGTCGCCGAGACACACGTCGTGCTCGGTCACGCCGTGCGTCGACAGGTTCTCGCCGAACGCACCCGGTTGCGCGAGCACGTCGCGTGCGCCGATCTGCGCGGCCCACCATGCGTAGTGATCGTGCGCATAGTGGTGCACCGCCTTGTCGGGGCCGCCGTGATGCCGCGCATCGGCCTGCTCGTCGCCGGCAAAGCCGAGCGCGCCCAGCCACAAGCGCGATCCGACCGGCTGCTTGTCGATCGCGCTGGCGTGCGGCGTGCCGGCCAGCGGCCGGCTCGCGCCGATCCGCACCGCGCCGATAATGGCCGAGATCGCCGGCCGTGCCGCGTCGCTCATGTCGTCACACCGTCAGGCAATGCCGCGAGCAGGCGTTCGAGTTCGCGCGTGCGCGCGTCGCCGAGCGGCATCAGCGGCTTCCTCGGTTCGCCGGCATCGAAGCCGCACAGGCGCAGCCCGGCCTTCACGGTCACCGGCAAGCCGCCGTTGACGATGAACTGCAGCAGCGGCAGCTGCGCCTGAAAAACCGCCCGGGCGCGTGCCAGATCGCCCGCGCGCATCGCGTCGAACAGCGCCAGCGGCAACGCCGCATTCAGGTTCGGCGCGGCCGTGCACCATCCGGCCGCGCCTGCCGCGAGTGCGGCAAGCGCCATCGGGTTGCTGCCGTTGTAGAACGGAATCGCGCCGTCGCTCAGTTGCGCGAGACGGTGCATCCGCCCGATGTCGCCCGTGCTCTCCTTCACCATCGTCACGTTGTCGACGGTCCGGCAGATCGTCGCGATCAGGTCGGGCGACATGTCGACGCCGCTCGTCGCGGGGTTGTTGTACAGCATGATCGGGATGCCGATGGCGGCGCCGATCGCGCGATAGTGCGCGACGATCTCGTCGTGACCGAGCTTCCAGTACGACACCGGCAGCACCATCACCGCATCGGCGCCGGCCTGCTCGGCGAAGCGGGCGCGGCGCACCGCGCCCGCCGTGGTGAGATCGGAAATCCCGACGACGGTCGGCACGCGCCGGCGCACCGCGCGGATCGACGCGGTGGCGACCGCCTCCCATTCGGCGTCGGACAGGTACGCGCTCTCGCCGGTACTGCCCAGCGGCGCGATCGCGTGGACGCCGTCGGCAATCAGGCGCTCGATCAGCGCGTCGAGCGCCGTGAGGTCGACGCCGCCGTCGGCGGAGAACGGTGTAACCGGGTAGGCAATGATGCCTTTCAGCAGGATGGACACGATAGTAATCCTCAGTGATGGTCGGGCACGGCGGCGGCGAATCGCCCGCTCACGCGACGCAGTCCGGATGCGTGCGTAATGCCCTGCGCGCGTAGTAGTCGAAGGTCACCGCGTCGCGCTTCGGCTTCGAAATCCAGTCGTGCGCTTCGCGCGCCAGCGCCGGCGGCACCGGCCTGATCTCGCCGGCCGCCATCGCGAGCAGTTGCAGCTTCGCGGCCCGCTCGATCAGCAGCGCGAGGATGCACGCTTCCTCGATCGTCTTGCCGACCACGAGCTGGCCGTGATGCGACAGCAGGATCGCGCGCTTGCTGCCGAGCGCCTTCGAGATGATCTCGCCCTCCTCGTTGCCGACCGGCACGCCGGGCCAGTCCTTCAGGAACGCGCAATCGTCGTACAGCGGGCAGGTATCCATGTGCGACACGACGAGCGGCTGCTCGAGCATCGACAGCGCCGCGACATGCGCCGGATGCGTATGGATGATGCAGTTCACGTCCGGGCGCTCGCGATAGATCCACGTATGGAACCGGTTGGCCGGATTCGGGATGCCTTCGCCGTCGACGACGTCGAGATCCTCGTTCACGCGCAGCAGGTTCGCGGCCGAGATCTCGTCGAAACCGAGCCCGAGCCGCTGCGTGTAGTACGTGCCGGCGTCGCCCGCGCGGCAGGTGATCTGCCCGGCCAGGCCCGAGTCGTGACCGGCGTCGAACAGGATCCGGCACGTGAGCGCGAGCTTCTGCCGCGCGGACCAGCCGCTGTCGCCCACCTCGTTGTCGAGACGCCGCTCCGCCAGTGCGACCAGCGCGTCCTTCGTCAGATTCAGCGTTTCCGCCATGTTCACCTCCTGAATGGACCGGGTCGGTCGCGCCGTCCGCGCCGCTTTTCCGGGAACACGTGACACACGATACACCACAGGACACTTTGTGTCATGCGTTACAATCGGTTTTTCGAAGGACACGTGGCGCCCCATGACGATTCGCCTGAAGCTGCTCAGAAAACAGAAGGGCTGGACGCTCGACGTGCTGGCCGACGAGACGGGCCTCACCAAGAGCTACCTGTCGAAAGTCGAGCGCGGCCTGAGCGTGCCGTCGATCGCGGTCGCGCTGAAGCTGTCGAAGGCACTGAATGTCGATGTCGAACAGTTGTTCTCGGAAAGCCGCAACCGCGAGCTGATCACGGTCACGCGCGCCGGCGAGCGCACGGCGATGGGCGCGGCGGCCGACAGCCACGCACACCGCTTCGAGAGCATCGCGGCCGGCGTCGCGCCGAAGAAGATGCTGCCGTTCGTCGTGCATCCGCCGCACGAATTCGTCGCATCGACGTTCCGCGAGCACGAAGGCGAGGAATTCCTGTTCGTGCACAAGGGGCGCGTCGAAATCGAATTCCCGAACGAGACGGTGCAACTCAAGACCGGCGATTCAGTCTATTTCAACGCACTCATCCCGCACCGCACGCGCAGCCTTGGCGCCGCGCAGGCGGAGATCCTGGTCATCGTCAGTCACGACGACTAGCCTCGCCACCTCTTCGCGCAAGGATCCCCCGATGGTCACGAAGGCCACCGCACCGTTCCAGCAGATCAAGACGCTCGTTCGCCAGAACGTCGACTCGGGCGACTGGCGCCCCGGCGACCGCATTCCGTCCGAACTCGATCTCGCCGCGCAGTTCGGCGTTGCACGCATGACGGTCAACCGCGCGCTGCGCGAGCTGACCGAGGAAGGCGTGCTGAAGCGCATCGCGGGCGTCGGCACGTTCGTCGCCGAGGTGAAGCCGCAGTCGAACCTGCTGATGATCGCGCACATCCGCGACGAAATCCGCGCGCGCGGGCACGAATACCGCTGCCGCGTGCTGAGCCAGTCGAGCGAGCCCGCGTCGTTCGACGTCGCGGCCGCGTTCGGCCTGCCGGTCAATACGCCGGTTTTTCACGTGGTGTGCGTGCACGAGGAAAACGGCCGCCCGATCCAGCTCGAGGATCGCTACGTGAACCCGGCCGCCGCGCCCGGTTTCATCGACCAGGATTTCCAGGTCGAACCGCCGTCCGAGTACCTGTACAACAACGTGTCGCACTACGAACTGGAAATCGAGCATGTGGTCGATGCGTCGCTGCCGACCGGCGAACAGGCGCGGCTGCTCGACATGCGCGCCGACGAGCCGTGCCTCACGCTCACGCGCCGCACCTGGACGAACGGGTTGCCCGTCACGTTCGTGCACTTCCTGCATCCGGGCAACCGCTACCGGCTCGGCTCGCGCTTCAAGCCGGGCGCCGGGCGCCACCCGACCTGATCCTTCGTCACACACCCTTCGTCACATCCCGACCCGCACAAAAGCGCGCGGCGGCCGTTTCGTCAGAAAACGGCCGCCGCGTCGTTCATGCAGGCCCGCCGGCGTCAAAGCGCGCCGGCCTGCCCCGCGCCACGCGACCACACGACCGGAAACAGCGGGTGGTCGAGCGGCGCGCCATCGGGCAGTTGCTCCGCGAGCCCGGGGAAATCGGGCGACGTCTTCCAGCGGCGCGGCGCGTGACGGACATCATCGCCGACGAAGCGGATCGAGAACGCGCGCCGACGGTTCTGCGTACCGCCCGACGCGTGCAGCGTGAGCATCCGGAAGCACACCATGTCGCCGGGCTCGAGCGCCCAATGGCGGATCGGGAAGGCCGCGCGGTCGCCTTCGATGTCGGGCAGGTCCGCGAGGCTGCCTTCCGGAAACCACTTCGCTTCCTTGTCCATGAACGTGCGCGGCATCAGCCACGGCCCGCGATGCGAGCCCGCGACGAATTCCAGCGTCGATTCGAGCGGCACCGGATCGACCGGAATCCACATGCTGACGTTGTCGTCGCCCTCAATGTTGTAGTACGGCTGGTCCTGGTGCCACGGCGTGCGCTGCCGCGTGCCGGGCTCCTTCACAAGGAGGTGGTCGTGATGGAGCCGCACGTTCTCCGTGCCCATCAGCGCGGCGGCCACCGACGGCGCGGGCGAGCGCACGATGAAGTCGCGATACGCGTCGTTGTGCTGCCAGTTGCAGAAATCCTCGAAGAACCAGCCCGGATCGTCGGGCCGGCTCGCGACTTTCGCGCGCGGGCTCGGCTGCGCGAGATTCGCGTCGATGCCGGCGCGCAGCGCGGCGACTTCGTCGGGCGAGAAGATGCCCTTGATGCAGACCGCACCTTCCTCGCGGAACGCGGCGATCAGTTCGGGCGTCACGGCTTGCGCGACGCGATCCTCGATACTCGTCATGGTGTGCCTGTCGATTGAATGAATTGCGGAGTCACCGAATCACGGTGCCGAAGTCAGCTGCTGCTTCGCACCGTAGATGTCGAAGTCGAAATATTTCGCGGCGATCTTCTGGTACGTACCGTTCGCGCGGATCGCGACGATCGCGTCGTTCAGCCGCTTCTTCATCGCGTCGTCGCCCTTGCGCATGCCCATCGCAACGCCGTAGCCGGTGATCCGCACGTCGGTCACGTCAGGGCCCGCGAACGCATAGCCCTTGCCGCGCGGCGTCTTCAGGAACGAATAGCCGGCCTGCGTCTTGTCCTGGAAGGTCGCGTCGAGGCGGCCGTTGACGAGATCCTGGTACACCTGGTCCTGGTTCTGGTACGAGACGATCGTCACGCCCCTGGTCGCCCATTCGGCCTTCGCGTACGCCTCCTGCGTCGTGCCCTGGTCGATCCCGACGCGCTTGCCCGCGAGCGACGCGGCGGTCGGCAGCAGCTTCGAGCCGACCGGCGCGACGAGCGCGCCCGGCGACGCATACAGCTTGTTCGAGAAGTCGATCTGCTTGAGCCGCTCGTCGGTGGCCGTCATCGCGGACATGATCACGTCGAACTTGCGCGCGCGCAGCGCCGGAATCATCCCGTCGAAGCCCTGCTCGACCCAGACGCACTTCGCACGCAGCTGCTCGCAGATCGCATTGCGCAGGTCGATGTCGAAGCCGGCGAGCGAGCCGTCGGGCTGCTTCGCCTCGAACGGCGGATACGTGGGGTCGATGCCCCAGCGGATCGTCGACGTGTCCTGCGCGAACGACACGAGCGGCGCGAACGCCAGCGCGGTAACGAGAAGCTTTGCAGTGCGGTTCATGGCGTGTCCTTGATGGTCTCGACGCGGCGCGCAAGCGCCGGCGTCCGGTGGGGGGCGTTGCGCCGGAACGCCCGGCGCGGTGCGCGAAAGACTGGGACTTCGATGAAACTGCGATGCAGTCTAGACCGCTCAAATTTCGAGCGCAAGCAGGGGGAAGGCAGAATGCGCGGATTAAGGTCAGGAGACTGCGAGAGGCCGGAAATGACGCCCTAAACACATGCACATCGCGTGGATTTACGAGATTTTCGGGTGTTTACCCTAGGAGACGCGCGCCCGCCACAGGGCGCGTTTTTCCGGATTTCCGTGAAATAACGATGTCTATACAGGCATCGCCCGATTCCGCTCCGGCGGCATCGACGATGCGTCCTATACCGCAAAAGACAATGCTCGGAGACACTTGGCCACCCCTGCATGTAAGACATACTTTGCATTCACGCGCATCGAACCTGCGCCGGGAGGTCAACGTGCAACTCTACGAAATCGGTCAGGCCGTTGCGAAACGGAGGGCGGAACTCGATCTCACACAGGCCCAGCTTGCCAAGCTCGCCGGACTGTCCCGGTTCACCGTCAACCAGCTCGAAGCCGGCAAGGTCAAGGATCTCGGCATCAACAAGCTGATCCCGTTGCTCAGCGTGCTCGGCATCGAACTCCTGGCATTGCCGCGACAGGCTCACAACGGCCTTTACAAGGCCGTTGTGAGCGCGAACGTCAGCTACAAGGGCGAATTGACCGAACGCTTGCTGGCCGACGCGTTGATCACCGGACACATTCCGGAAGGATACGAATCGCCGTTCTCCGTCATCCTCGACGAAGTGCCGTTACCTGTTGTGGTGAAAGCAGCCGAGGAGGCTGCGGAGCGCTCGGGCACTCCGCTTCGGACCATCTGGAAAAACCTGGCGGCATGGTCGAAGGATCTTCACCTGTATCGGGAGGTATGGGCATGACTGCACCAATCGCGTTGCCGACGGCCCGTGGCAAGGCCTTTTTCGTCACGCGGTGACGCTGGTTGACGAGATATGCAAGCACGGCACGTCGAATCCGTTCTGGACGTTCGGTGGAGGCACGGTTCTCATGCTGCGCCACGGCCATCGCGTCAGCAAGGATGTCGACAAACGGGCCGATGATCGCGATCCGTTTGAAAAACTTCCGGCGTCCGCCCTGCGTGCGGCGCGCGCCGAGCCGGTCGATTCGATCCGTCAGGCGCCCCCGCGCCACCACCTGACGCCGCACCGGGTCCGGCGAAACCGCGATTGCCCACGGCATCCGGCCATGTTAAAAGTCGTCGCACGCATTTGGAAATGAAATGCTCGAATCCACAGAAGTGCAGAAATGAATAGACCCCTGTTCGACATCGACCTGCTGCGCGCGCTCGTGATGGTCGCCGACTGCGGCAGCTTCACGACGGCGTCCGCGCGCCTGCACTCGACGCAGTCGACGGTCAGTCAGAAGGTGCGCCGGCTCGAGGAAATCGCCGGGCATCGCCTGCTCGACCGCGGCACGCGCGACGTGCGGCCGACCGACGCGGGCGTGACGGTGCTCAGCTATGCGCGGCGCATGCTCGCGTTGAACGACGAGATGCTGGAAGCGCTGTCGGGTGCGACGGTCGCGCTGACGATCCGGCTCGGCGTGCCCGACGATTTCGCGGCGGGCCGCACGACGCATGCGCTCGCGGCATTCAAGCGCGAGCATCCGCAAGTGAAGCTCGAGGTGATGTGCGGGCTGAGCCGCGACATCAGCGCCGCATACGACCGCGGCGAACTCGACCTCGTACTGATCAAGCAACGCCGCGACAGCCGCGAGGCCGTCGTGCGCTGGCCCGAGAAGCTGCGCTGGATCGACAGCGCCGCGCATCCGTCGATCGATCTCGACCCGGTGCCGATCGTCGTGTTTCCGCCGCGCGGGCTCTATCGCGACGACATGATCAAGGCGATCGAGGAACGCGGCCGCCGCTGGCGGATCAGCTTCACGACGTCGAGCCTGAGCGGCATCCAGGCCGCCGTCGCCGACGGGCTCGGCATCAGCGTGCTGCCCGCACGCGTGGTGACGGACGAGCACGTCGTGCTGACCGCGAAGCAGGGTTTCGCGCCGATCGAACACATGGACATCGCGATCCTGCATCGGCCGACGGCCGACCCGATGGTCAGCGAACTGACGAAGGCGCTCGCGGCCATGCTGGAGCACGAGGAGCAGTAGGAAAGAGAACGCCGGATGCGGCCAGCGAGCAAGCGAACGACCGCCGCGACGCCGCCGGCACGGCCGATGCGACGCGCTCGCGCGCGCGTCGGCACGTCCGCGCACCCGATCCCCGTCAGAACATCGTGTTCCCGTTCGCGGCCTGCTCGGGCACGGGTTGATTGACGTCCCAGTGCTCGACGATCTTGCCGTTCTCGAGCCGGAAGATGTCCATGATCGCGCTGCCGCGCGTGCCGGGTTCGCGCACCGCGTGCACGTGCAGGATCACGTAGTCGCCGTCGACGAACGAGCGCTTGATCTCGCTGTGCGACCGCGGATACTTGTCGCGCAGGAACGCGACGAACTGGCGGAAGCCGTCGCGGCCGTCGGCCGCGTTCGGATTGTGCTGCACGTAACGATCGCCGACATACGCGAGTGCGGCGTCGGCATCCTTCTCGTTCAGGCCTTTTTCATAGAACGCGAGCACCGTGCGCCGGTTCGCTTCCTGCTGCGCGTCCGTTCGCGCATCCGTCGGCCCGGCCGCCACCGCATGCGCGGCACTCACGGCGAACAGGGCCGCCGCCATCCATCGTGCGGCCCGTGCCGCGGTCGTGCGTCGCATCGTCTTCTCCCGGGAAATCCGGCTGAAAACCGGATCATACCGGGGCGATGCTTCACCCGGGTTTCGCTCAGACCAGCGCGCCGTTACGCGCCACGATCTTCCCCGACGACACGACGAGCCGACGCACCGGCCGTGCGACGACGGCCTCGGCGAACGTCAGCGCGTCGACCAGCACGACGTCCGCGCGGCTGCCCGGCTGCAGCCCGTAACCGTCGAAGCCGCAACCGCGCGCCGCGCCGTGCGTCACGCAGTCGAGCGCGACCTCGAGCGCGTCGTCGCGGCGGAAATCGTTGCGCATGCCGATCAGCATCGCGCGTTCGAGCATGTCGGGCGACCCGTACGGCGTCCACGTATCGCGCACGCCGTCGTTGCCGCCGATGACCGTCACGCCCGCCGCACGGCACGCGGCCACCGGCGGCACGGGCACCGCCGCCGGCGCGGTCGTGACGAGCCCGACGCCGAGTGCCGCCATCCGGGCAAGCAGCGCATCGCGCTCGCGTTCGGCGATATCGCCCAGACAGAACCCGTGGCTGATCGTCACCTTGCCCTGCATGCCGTGCGCCGCCGTGCGCTGCAGGATCAGGTCGAGCGAATACGCGCCCATCGAGCCGCGCTCGTGCAGGTGGAGGTCGAGCCCGCGGCCATGGCGTTCGGCGATCGCGAACAGCACGTCCACCGCCTCGACCGGATCGCCTTCGATCGCGCACGGGTCGAGCCCGCCGAGCAGATCGGCGCCGGCGGCGAGCGCGTCGGACAGCAGTGCGTCGGTGCCCGGCCGCTTGAGCACGCCCGATTGAGGAAACGCGACGATCTGGATTTCAACCTGCCCGCGCAGCGTCTCGCGTGTCGCGAGCACGCCGTGCAGATGCCGCAGCCCGGCTTCGGTATCGATGTCGACGTGCGTGCGGATACGCGTCGTGCCGGCCGCGAGGAATGCACGCGCCAGCGCGAGCGACGCGACGCCGGCGTCGTGGCCACTCGTCGCGCGATAGTGGCGCTCGTTCTCGATCCGGTCGACGAGGCGCGGGCCGACCTGGTTGCGATACCACGGCATCTCCCAGTGCGTCTTGTCGAGGTGCGTATGGCCTTCGACGAGGCCGGGCAGCGCGAGCGCCCCCGCGCCGTCCTCGATCGCGCAGCCGGCGGGTGCGTCGAGCGACGGGCCGATGCGCGCGATGCGATCGCCTTCGATCAGGATGTCGAGCGCGGCGTCGGCGCTCGGGCGGACGTTGCGGATCAGCAGGTTCGTCATGTCGGTTCCGGTGTGGTCAGTCAGTGCGGTCAGTGCGGTCGGTACAGTCAGTGCAACGGGGCACGGCGCGTGCCGTGCCGCCGCTCAGGTCGGCCAGGCCGGTCAGCGCGTGAAGCGCAGCGCAGGGGCGAACGGCGCGCCCGTGTCGCTTTCGCCGCGGCGGAACACCCAGCGCTCGGCCGGCACGCCCGCGACGGCCGCCGCCGCATTCGGCGCACGCACCGCGACGAACGTCGCGTCGCAGCCGACTGCGATTCCATAGTTATCCTTGCCGATCACGCGCGCGCCGGCATGCGTCGCCATGTCCAGCGCGATGCCGAGCGCTTCGTCGGTGTAGAAGCCCGATCGATAGCCGACCATCATCGCGCGCTGCAGCATGTCGCCGTTGCCGTACGGCCACCATGCGTCGCGGATATTGTCGTTGCCCGCGATCACCTGCACGCCCGCGTCGCGCAGCGGCTGTACCGGCGGAAACGCGCAGTCGCCCGGCGCATTCGTCAGGATCGACACGCCGGCTTCAGCCAGTGCCGCCGCGGTGCGCCGCACGTCGTCGTCGCTCACCTGGCCGAGCGCGTACGCATGGCTCACGTTCACGCGCCCGCCGAGCCCCGCCGCGCGCGTGCGCGCCGCGATCCGCAGCAGTTGCGCGATGCCCGTCTCGCCCGGCTCGTGCAGGTGGATGTCGATCTTCGCGCCGCGCTTCTCGGCGATGCCGAACACGATGTCGAGCTGGCCGTCCGCGTCGCCGTCGAGTGTCGTCGGGTCGATCCCGCCGACCACGTCCGCGCCCTCGCGCACCGCTGCGTCGAGGATCTCCGCGGTGCCGGGGCACGTGACGACGCCGGCCTGCGGGAACGCGACGAGTTCGATGTCGACGATGCCGCGCCATTGCTCGCGCGCGGCCATCACGGCCTGCAGGTTCGACAGGCCCGTCGTCGCATCGACGTCGACGTGGCTGCGCATCGCGACCGTGCCGAACGCGGCGGCCTGCGCGATCAGCGCATTCGCGCGCTCGACGATCGGCGGCGCGGCCGCGAGCTGGCGCTTCTCGACCGCGAGCCGCTCGCGCAGCGTGCCGACCGTTTCGTGCGGCACCCAGCGATCGCCGACGAAGCTCTTGTCGAGGTGGATATGGCCATCGACGAAACCGGGCAGCACGACGCGGCCGTCGAGGTCGATCGTTTCCGCGCCGGGCGCGGCCGCACGATCGGCGCCGATCGCGGCAAAGCGGCCGTCACGGACGACGAGGTTGATGGGCTGGCCGCCGGCATCGACGGCGTTGATGAAGATACGATCGGTCATGGCTCGGAATGTGGGGCGGTCGCGGCACGTCGCCGGCGCGGACAGGGGAAGGCACCGCAGCCGGCCCGGCGCGACCGTTGGCAGGGAATCCGGCCACGATATCGGACGGCGCCGGCAGAGGCCAATTAAATGTCGCGATGCCGCGCATTCGATTTCGCGATGCGCGGCGCAAACGCCGTGCCAGCCACGTGCGGCTGCGGGGTCCGATCTCGTCGGCGACGGGCGCATGCCTACGGCCCGTCGGGTGACGTCGCCGAAGCCGACGTTTCGCGCGCCGGCATCGAGGGGCCGACTGCCTCGCAGGATAAGCCGCCGGACCGCTGTCGATCCGCGTCATCGCAGTTGCCGACCGGGCGCCGCCGCCCTCGCCGCGCATTGCGCGATCGCCCCGCCCGGGCGGCGATTTACGCGGCAACAGACTTTACACGTTGTTACCCGGCCGCACCGGACGCGCCACCCGCCATTCCTTATACTCACGCCGAGTTCGCCACCCGTCCTGGCATTCGTCGGCGAACCCGTTGCCGATGCAGGAATCATCATGATGCGCATGCCTTCCACGAAGACCGTTCTGTTCGCCTCGCTCGTCGCCGTCGCGGCGCTTCCGCTGACCGCCTGCGTCGCGCCGGGTTACTACGGCGCGCAGCCGGGGTATCCGCAGCAACAGCAATACGCGACGCCCGGCTACGCGCAGCCCGCGTATTCGCAACCGGGCTACGTGCAGCAGCAACAGCCGTATCCGAACCAGGCGCCGCAACCGTACGACCAGTACGGCAACCCGCAGCAATACGGGTCGCAGCCGTATGACCAGTACGGCAATCAGCAGCAATACGGCAACGGCTACGGCACGCAGTACGGCACGGTCTCGAACATCCAGCCGGTCAACGGCTCGGTCGGCCCGTCGGGCGTGGCCGGCACCGTCGTCGGTGCGCTGGTCGGCGGCCTGGTGGGCAACCAGTTCGGCCGCGGCCACGGCCGCGATGCGGCGACCGTGATCGGTGCGCTCGGCGGTGCGGTGGCCGGCAACCAGATCGGCCAGCAGATGGGCGCCGCGCAAGGCCCGAGCAGCTACCGGATCGACGTGCAGGTCAGCGACGGCACGATGCGCTCGTTCGACGTGCAATCGCCGGGCAACCTCCGGCCGGGCGATCGCGTGCAGATCAACGGCAACCAGCTGGCGCGGTATTGATTCGGATGCGGTGCGCCTGACCTGATCGGGCGCATCGTCGCGCGTTTGACGTCGGGGCCGGTTCGGCGCGACGGCGTACCTGCTTCACCCCATCCTCATCCTTCGTGCCGGCGCGGCGCACATGACGCACGCGCCGGCATCCGCCTTCAGCGCACCCGGCGCACGACCGCGCCACCACTCGCACTCCGACATCCGCGCCCCCGCGCCTGGCCGTCACACCCGCTCGACCCCGAGCCCGACCCGCGTCGACCGCGCGGCCGCCTGCAGATGCCGCGAGCGCCGGTAGACGATCGTCATCACCACCATCACCGCCGCACCGGCATACAGCGACCCGCGCGTCGACGGATCGACGCCGAGCATCACGAACACGAACGCGACGAACACGAGACAGATCCACGACGTGACCGGCGCGTACGGCAGGCGGAACGCGACCGTCTCGCCGCGCGCGGCCAGCACGCGCCGGAACCGCATGTGCGTCAGCACGATCATTGCCCAGATCACGGCCACGTCGAACGACAGGAACGACATCAGCCAGCCGAACACGCGCGCGGGCATCACGTAGTTCAGCACCACGCCGACCGACATGAACAGCACGGTCGCCCGCACCGCGCGCGACGGCGACCCGCTGGCGCTCAGCGCTGCGAACGACGCGGGCGCGAGGCCGTTGCCGGCCATGCTCGACAGCATGCGCGCGCCGCTGAACACGATGCAGTTGAAACTCGACAGCGCGGCCGTCACGACCACGAAGTTGACGATGCCGGCCGCCTGCCGCAGCCCGAGCGATTCGAACGTCGTCACGAACGGGCTGCCGTGCTCGCCGAGCTCGTGCCACGGATACAGCGCCATGATGATGAACAGCGCGCCGACGTAGAAGATCAGGATGCGCCACAGCACCGAGTTGATCGCGCGCGGGATCATCTTCTGCGGCTCGCGCGCCTCGCCGGCCGTGAGGCCGATCATCTCGACGCCCGCGAACGAATACGCGACGATCGGCAGCGCGCTCACGACCCCGAGCACGCCGTGCGGAAACACGCCGCCGTGCCGCCACAGGTTCGACAGCCCGACCGGCTCGCCGTGACGGCCGATCCCCGTGAACACGATCAGCGCGCCGCCCGCGATCATCAGCACGATCGTCACGACCTTCACGATCGCGAACCAGAACTCCAGTTCGCCGTACACCTTCACGTTGAGCAGGTTGAACGCCGAGATCGCGGCGATCGCCGCCACGACCCACAGCCACTGCGGCACCTCCGGAAACCAGAAGCCCATGTAGATGCCGATGGCGGTCGTCTCCGCGACGCCGACACCGACCATCAGCAGCCAGTAGCTCCAGCCGACCACGTAGCCGGCGTACGGCCCGAGGTATTCGAACGCATACGCGCCGAACGAGCCGGATACCGGCCGGTGCACGGCCATCTCGCCGAGCGCGCGCATGATCAGGAAGATCATCGCGCCGCCGATCAGGTACGCGACGAGCGCGCCGGGCCCGGCCGCCTTGATCGCGGACGCCGAGCCCAGGAACAGGCCGACGCCGATGGCCATGCCGAGGGCCATGAACGAAATCTGGCGCGCGCCGAGCTCGCGCCGCATCGTGTGCTGTTGCATGTCGTCTCCAGTCGTTGATCGTCGCGGCAAGCCGGATGGGCCGGCCGCTGGACGGAGCGGCCGGCGTCGTGTGCCGGCCGCCCTGCTGCAGCGCACGGACGCCGGTTCAGCGCCCGTGCAGAAAACGTTCGACGCGAAACGGCGCCGGATCGACGAACGGCTGCGTGCCGGTCATCAGGTCGGCGATCAGCCGGCCGGTCACGGGGCCGAGCGTGAAGCCGTGATGCGCGTGCCCGAACGCGAACCACAGATCGCGGTGGCGCGGCGCCGCGCCGATCACGGGCAGCATGTCGGGCGTGCAGGGCCGGCGGCCGAGCCACGGCGTGCCGTCGACGCGCGCGCCGAGCGGAAACAGCTCGCGCGCGACCGGTTCGACGGCGGCAAGCTGGGACGGCGTCGGCGGCGTGTCGCGATGGCCGAGCTCGACGCCGGTCGTCAGGCGGATGCCGCGCGTCATCGGCGTGATCAGGAAGCCGCTGTCGGCGTCGAGCACGGGCCGGTTCAGCCGCGCGCCCGGCTGCGGCGCGTAGTGCATGTGATAGCCGCGCTTGACCGCGAGCGGCAGCGTGTAACCGAGCCGCTCGCACAGCAGGTCCGACCAGGGCCCGAGCGCGACGACCGCCGCGCGCGCGTCGACCGGGCCTTGCGCGGTATCGACGCGCCAGCCGTTCCCGGCCGACAGCGTCAGCGCGTCGCCGGTCAGGATGCGGCCGCCGAGTTGCTCGAAGCGGCGCGCATAGGCGGTGACGAGTGCATTCGGATCGCTGATCGAATCGGAGCCCGTGTAACGCAGTGCGCCGATCAGCGCGCGGCTCAGGTTCGGTTCCGCGTCGCGCAGCGCGGCCGCATCGAGCGCATCGAAGGTCACGCCATATTCGGCGCGCCAGCGCTCGGCGTCGCGCGTTTCGGCATCGCGCGTCGCGGCCGTGCGGAACACCTTCAGCCAGCCGCCTTCGCGCAGCAGTGCGCCGGCGCCGGACGCTTCGATCAGCGCGCGATGCTCGGTCACGCAATGTTCGATCAGCGGCGCATACGCGCGCGCGATCTCCGCATGGCGCGCCGGATGCGAATTGCGCCAGTAGCGGTACAGGAACGGGATCAGCTTCGGCAGCGCGCCGACGTGATAGCGGACGTCGGGCGAGCGGTTGCACGCGTATTTCAGCAGCGTGCCGAAGCCGCGCGGAAACGCATACGGGTACACGCCTTCGCGCTGGATCAGCCCGGCGTTGCCGAGCGACGTCTCGTTGCCGGGCGCCTTGCGGTCGACGAGCGCGACCGACAGGCCGCGCTGCTGCAGGTGAACGGCGACGGATACGCCGATCATGCCGCCGCCCAGGACGAGCGTGTCGTAGGTCATCGGGAGGCTCCTCGGGCGGGCGGCGCCGGCGTCAGGCGAGCGCGGTCACGGCGATCTCGACGTCGAGACCGGGCTTCATCAGCAACGCCTGCACGCACGCGCGGGTCGGCGCGTGGCCGGCCGGCACCCAGGCGTCCCACACCGCGTTGAACGCGTCGAAATGCGCGGCGTCGCTGAGCCATACGTTGGCCGTGAGCACGCGCGTCTTGTCGACGCCGGCCGACGCGAGCAGCGCGTCGATGCGCGTGAGGATTTCGGTCGCCTGCACGGCGATCGGCGCGCCGGCCGTATCGGGCACCTGGCCGGCCAGATGGACGATGCCGTTCGCGATCACGACCTGGCTCATGCGTGCGCCGGTCTGCAGACGTTTGATTTCACTGGACATGGATTGCACCTTCACGGGCCCGGCCGCGACCGGCCGGAAAAATGACTGGGATAGACCGCTGGCGTGCGCAGGATCGAGGCGCCGCCGCACGGGCGAGCTGTGCCGATTCGGACACGATTCGTACACGTGTCGCGCATGTGTCGCGCACGTGTCGTTCAAGCCGGCCGCACCGGCCGCGCGAGTTTCGCGTCGTCCGATGCTAGAGTGGCCGTCACGCCGACCATCGGCGCTTTCGACGAAAATTATCATATACGAGAAAATTTATTCTCGTATACGACAAAACCCGTATTCACGTCGCGCCCTGTATCCGCATGCCCAAATCCACCGTTCCCGTTCGGCCGCCCACCGACACCGCGCCGCAACTCGACCACCAGACAGTCGGCGCGCGGCTGCGCGACGCGCGCAAGTCACGCGGCCTGACGCTCGCGCAACTGTCCGAGCGTTCCGGTATCGCGGTGTCGACGATTTCGAAGGCCGAGCGCGGCGACATTGCGCTCACCTACGACAAGTTCGCGGCGCTCACGCATGCGCTCGCGCTCGACTTCGACACGATGTTCGGCCGGCCCGCGCCCGCCGGCGCGATGACGCCGTCGTTCACGCCGGCCGGCCAGCAGATGGTCTACGACACGCCGAACTATGCGTACGGGATGCTCGCGAACGACCTGACCGGCAAACGGATGGTGCCCGTGCGCGGGCGGATCCATGCGCGCAAGCTGTCGGACTTCGCGGACTACATCCGGCACAGCGGCGAGGAGTTCGTGTTCGTGCTGAGCGGCGAGCTGGAACTGCGCTTCGAGAACGGCCACGCGTACCGGCTCGGCGCCGGCGACAGCCTGTACTTCGACAGCGCTGTCGGGCACGTGTACCTGAGCCTCGGCGACACCGATGCCGAGGTGCTCGCGTGCTGCGTCGACGGCGACGCGCGGCGGCCGCGCGACGCGATCTGAACGCAACGGCGCGGCCACGGCGAGCGATACGCGGAACGCCGACACGCGCGATCCGGATTCCTATTAGGATTAGTACGATGCATTCCGCGGCCCTATCGGTCATAGCGGCCATAGCGGCCCGCTCCGGCATGCACGACCCTCAACCGGAATCCCCTCGATGACGATCACGACTCGCCTGCTCGACGCGGCCGACGCCGCCCGTTTCCAGACCGTTCGCCTGCGTGCGGTCGACACCGCGCCCACGTCTTTCCTGCCGACACCCGACGAAGAATCGCAGGTGCCGGTCGACGAATTCGCGATACGCATCACGCCAACCCACGAACGTGCCGTGTTCGGCGCATTCGACGGCGATACGCTCGTCGGCATCACCGGCGTGCGCCGCGATGCGCGCGCGAAGATCGCGCACAAGGCGACGATCTGGGGCGTGTTCGTCGATCCCGCGTATCGCGGGCAGGGCATCGCGCAGACGCTGCTCGAAAGCGCGACCGCGCATGCGGCACAGGCGTGGCAATGCAAGCAACTGATGCTGTGCGTAAATGAGGTCAACGGCACCGCGGAGCGGCTATATGCGTCGCAGGGGTTCGTCCGGTTCGGCACGGAACCGCGCTCGCTGTTCGTCGACGGGCGGTTCTACGACGAACACCACATGGTCAAGACGCTGGCTTGACGCGTTCAATCAGGTTCGCGGTCGCGTGCATCGACCGCGGCACGCGAATGCCCTTCACCTTCATCTCACATCACGTCACCGTTTGTCGGTGATCGTCGTATTGACGGCCTGCCCGGCGATCGTCACGTTCGTCAGCGTCAGCGCGCTCACGTTGAACGCATGGATCGGCCCCGGCGACGTGACCGTCGGCGTACCCGACGCGACCGGCGTGTCGAAGTCGCAGTCGCTGATCGTCTCGCCGGAAATCGGCTGCACGGCCGGCACAGGCGGCGTGCCGTTGTTCAGTGCATGGGGTATCGACACGTCCGGCGGCAGATCACTAGTGATACGTCGTCGCATCACAACGCGCAGTCTAAATGCGATCAAAACAGGACACGCATTTGTCGCATACCCCGTTTTTACCGAAGCACTCCGCTGAATGTGTGTGCCCACTCACATCATCGAATGCGCTGTTAGAAATACGTTGTCGTATGTTTATGCGCAAAAACTTCAACTGAAATGCCCCGGCCGACACCGTCCGCCGGGGCAACGACCTACTCGCCGGCAGCCGCTACCGCACCCGTCGCCGGCTCGCGCCCAGCCGAAGCAGCCGGTTCGAACGCCAGCACCAGATCGCCGTGACCACTCCCGATGGTCGAGGTCGCCCCGCTGACGACCGGCACATGGGCGCTGACTTTCAAGTTGCGGGTTTCGTCGTAGCCGTCAAAGCCGTCGTGCCCGGGCTCGACCAGCGTGATCGTGCGAGCGGCGCCGGATACGATTTCCGCGTCGCCTGTCTTGCCCGTCAGCACGCCCCTTGCGTCGGCCATGTTGTCGCGACCGGTCGACAGCCGCAGCGGATATTCGCGCGCCCCCTCGCCTCGGTAATTCCGCCTCTGTTCAGCCCCCTGCCGGCCGCGCTATCGTTTCTCCTTCTTCACAGCCCAGGAGCTGCCTTTGCCTTCCCGCCACGGAGTCGACCTCATCCGCGCCCGCGCGCTGTTCGATCGCGAGCGCCAAGCGTTCACCGAAGCCATGCCGGTCTCCCGCGCCCTGTCCGCGGAAGCGTCCGAGCACTTGCTGTTCGGCGTGCCGTTGCACTGGATGCAGGACTGGTCGACGCCGTTCTCGCTGTATGTGAAGGAGGCGCGCGGCGCGACGTTCACCGACGTCGACGGCCATCGATATGTCGATTTCTGCCTCGGCGATACGGGCGCGATGTTCGGCCACGCGCCCGAACCTGTCGCGCGTGCGCTCGTCGAACAGGCGACGCGCGGCTACACGACGATGCTGCCGAGCGAAGACGCCGCATGGGTGTCGCGCGAACTCGCACGCCGCTTCAAGCTGCCGGTCTGGCAATTCGCATTGAGCGCGAGCGACGCGAACCGCTTCGTGCTGCGCTGGGCGCGCGCGGCCACCGGCCGCAACACGATCGTCGTGTTCAACGGCTGTTATCACGGCACGGTCGACGACGTATTCGTCGATCTCGTCGACGGCCGCCCGGTGCAGCGCGACAGCCTGCTCGGGCAAGCCTACGACCTGCTCGCCAACACGCGCGTCGTCGAATTCAACGACCTGGCCGCGCTCGAAGCTGCGCTGAAGGATGGCGACGTGGCATGCGTGCTGGCCGAGCCCGCGATGACGAACATCGGGATGGTGCTGCCCGACCCGGGCTTCTGGGCGGCCGCGCGCGAACTGACGCGCCGCTACGGCACGCTGCTCGTGATCGACGAGACGCACACGATCAGCAGCGGCCCGGGCGGCTACGCGGTCGCGCACGATCTCGACGCGGACATGCTGGTGGTCGGCAAACCCATCGCGGGCGGCGTGCCGTGCGCGGTGTACGGGTTCAGCGCCGAATTCGCGGAACGCGCGAAGCAGGCGAAGCTGAACGCGCCGCCCGGCCATTCGGGCATCGGCACGACGCTCACCGCGAACATGCTCGCGATGCATGCGATGCGCGCGACGCTCGCCGAAGTCGCGACCGACGCCGCGTATGCGCACATGTTCGAACTCGCCGCGCGGCTGGCGACGGGGCTCGAACAGGCGATCGCGAAACACGGGTTGCCGTGGTGCGTGACGCGCATCGGCGCGCGCACCGAGTTCCAGTTCGCACCCGTGCCGCCGCGCAACGGCACGATCGCCGGCGCGCAACTCGACAGCGAACTCGAGCACATCGTGCACCTGTACCTGCTGAATCGCGGCGTGCTGATCACGCCGTTCCACAACATGATGCTCGTGTGTCCGCAGACGACGGCCGACGATGTCGACCGGCTCGTCACGCAATTCGACGCGTGCCTGGGGGAACTGGTGTGACGCAGTGACGTTCGCGGCGAATGCGCATCGTGCGGGCACGGCACTGTCGGTGTGCTCGCGATGCGCTGCCGCGTTGCAGAACCGCTCGTGTCGCCGAACGGCAAAGCGGCCCGCCATCAAGCGAGCCGCTTCCCGTGATACGTCAATCGCGCGACGACACGTTACACCGCCCGCAACGCCCGCCGCGCCACTTCCGCGAAATACCGCGCGCCCACCGGCAGGATCGCGTCGTTGAAGTCATACGTAGCGTTATGCAGCGGCACGCCGCCGAGGCCACCCGCTTCACCGTTGCCGATGAACACGAAATTGCCGGGCACCGCCTGCAGGAACGCGCCGAAATCCTCCGAGATCATCATTGGCTGCACGTCGGCGTTCACCGCCTCCGCGCCCGCGACCTGCGCCGCGGCCCGCACCGCCGTGTCGACCCACTCCGGCGAATTCACCGTCGGCGCGAACTCGTGCGTGTACTCGAACGTGCACGCCGCGCCGTGCGTGCGGCAGATCCCTTCGCTGATCTCGCGCATCCGCGTTTCCAGCAGCGCCTGCACGTCGCGCGAATAGCTGCGCGTGTCGCCCTTGATCGTCACCGTCGACGGCAGCACGTTGCGCAGCCCGTCGGTGATGAACTCCGTGCAGGAGATCACCGCCTGCTGGCCCGGGTCGAGATTGCGCGACACGATCGTCTGCAGCGCGAGCACGACCTGCGCGCCGATCACGATCGGATCGATGCCCATGTGCGGCCGCGCCGCATGCGTGCCGCGCCCGTCGATCCGGATCACGAAGTTGTCCTCGCTCGCCATGATGCCGCCCGCGCGCGTCGAGAAGGTGCCCGCGCGCATGCCCGGCATGTTGTGCGCGCCGAAGATCGCGTCGACCGGGAAGCGCTCGAACAGCCCGTCGGCCATCATCGCCTTCGCGCCGCGGCCATGCTCCTCGGCCGGCTGGAAAATGAAACGCACCGTCCCGTCGAAATCCTTGCGCTCGGCCAGCAGCCGTGCAGCACCGAGCACCATCGACATGTGACCGTCGTGCCCGCACGCGTGCATCTTGCCCGGCGTGCGCGACGCATGTTCGCGGCCCGGCGCGTGCTCGGCGATGTTCAGCGCGTCCATGTCCGCGCGGATGCCGATCGCGCGCTTGCCGGTGCCGGCCGTCAGGTTCGCGACGAGCCCCGTACCGCCGATCCCGCGATGCACGTCGAGCCCGAGCGTCGTCAGGATGCGCGCGACATAGTCCGACGTGTTCACCTCTTCGAAACCCGTCTCTGGATGCTGGTGCAGGTGGCGGCGCCAGGTCTTCAGTTGCCCCTGCAGCGTGCTTTCGTCGATTGCGTCGATTGCGTCCATTGCGTTTGCCTCGTCGGTCGTAGTCGGTCGTCGTCGGTCGTGATGTCGTTCAGGCCGCCAGCGTCGCACGGTCCAGCCAGTCGCGCTGCCGCGCGAGCACGGCGTCGGCCGCCTCGCCGACGCAGCTCCGGTACACGGACGGTGCCGTCGCGCCTTCCGTATTGATCGCCAGCACGCGCGAATGCGCGTCGAGCCCCACCTGCCGCGCGCGTGCCGGGTCGCGCATCAGCACGTCCAGCCCCGCGATGCCGGCCGCGCCCGATTCGCCGGCCACGACCGGCACGTCGCGTTCGCTGCCGGCCGCGAGGCCGCGCATCGCCTGCACCGCGTCTTCGTCGTCGATCAGCATGAAATGGTCGATGCACATCTCGAGGAAATCCCACGCCAGCGGCGACGCCTCGCCGCACGCGAGCCCGGCCATCACCGAATCGACGCTGCCGCTCGCCTTGGTGGCGCGCCCGGCCAGTGCACTCTGGTACAGGCAGTCGGCCTGGCGCGGCTCGACGACGATGAAATGCGGCCGCTCCACGCCGTCGCGCTCCCACAGATAACTCGCGACACCTGCGGCGAGGCCGCCCACGCCGCCCTGCAGCAGCACATGCGTGAACGGCCGCCCGTCGTCCCGCGCCGCCTGCGCGGCGGCCTCGGCGGCGATCACGCCGTAGCCCTGCATCACGTCGCGCGGAATCGCTTCGTAGCCGTCGTACGACGTATCCGACACGACGTACCAGCCGTTCGCCTGCGCGAGCTGTGCCGCGCAGACCACCGATTCGTCGTAGTTCCCCGCGATGCGCACGATCCGCGCGCCGTACGCGGAGATCGCGCGCTCACGCTCCGCGTCGACGTTCGCGTGCAGCACGATCACGCACCCGCAGCCGATCGCGCGCGCAGCGGCGGCGAGCGCGCGGCCGTGATTGCCGTCGGTCGCGCTGATCACCGTCAGGTCGGCCAGTTCGGACGCATAGCGGCCGGTGACGAGCCCTTGCGGATCGAGATCCTGCTGGCGGCGCAGCCGCTTCACGAGCCGCACCAGCGCGATCGGCGCCCCAAGCGCCTTGAAGCTGCCGAGCGGCGAGCGGCACGACTCGTCCTTCACGCTGACGCTCGCGACGCCGAGCCGCGCGGCGAGATCCGGCAGCACGCGAAGCGGCGTGCGCGCGTGGCCGACGAGCGGCCAGTGCGACAGCCACGCGCCGCTTTCGTCGGCCGACGCGATGTTCATCACGCGTCGCAGCGCGTGGGGATAGGCGGCGCGCGATGCGCGGGGGTTGGCGATCAGCATGGCGAAAGGCTCGGGAACAGGGCCGCGCCGGCGGCCCGTCGGGTGGATCGGATCGGGCAAGCGCGGGTTGCGCTCGCCGTCGGTTGGAAAAATAATATTGCGCATCCCGGTCAATAAAATCGCCGAATCGACCGCCGATACGCAAAAATTTCTCATTCTTTCGAGGTTTCACACACCGTCATGACCACCCCACTCGATGCGTTCGATCGCAAGCTGCTGATGGAAATCCAGCGCGACGCGCAGACGCCGCAGAGCGAACTCGGCGCGCGCGTCAACCTGTCGACCGCGGCCGTGAACCGGCGCCTGAAACGTCTCGCGGACGACGGCGTGATCGAGCGCTACACCGCCGTCGTCGCACCGGACAAGGTCGATCATCCGCTGACGATCGTCGTCAACGTCGAGGTCGAAAGCGAGCAGATCGACCAGCTCGACGCGATGAAGCGTGCGTTCGAGCGCTGCCCGCAGATCCAGCAGTGCTACTACGTGACGGGGGAATGGGATTTCGTGCTGATCGTCGCGGTGCGCAACATGGATCAGTACAACGCGCTCACGCGCGAGCTGTTCTTCGCGAACAACAACGTGAAGCGGTTCAAGACGCTGGTGAGCATGAGCCGCGTGAAGGTCGGGCTCGAGGTGCCGGTCGATCCGGGCGAATGAATGAGTGAATGCGTGAGCGATTGCACACAAGAAGCGGCCGGCACGCGATCGCGCGCGCACCGGCCGTTTCCCATCGACGGCTACGTCAGCGACAACTGAAGCTCGCCGCCGAATTCACGTCGCCAGAACCGTTGTAGCGCGCCACCTGCGGATACGGGCACAGCGGACGCGTACGCCCCGCGCCCCATGACGCCGGCACATCCGCACTCGGCACCGCGTTCGTCGCGTCGCGCGCGGCGGCCACCACCGTAGCGGGCGCCTGCCCCTGCTCGACCCACGCGACGAGCGGCGTCAGCAGGTCGAACTGGTCGGCCGCCGGCCCGCCCGAACAGTGGTTCATCCCCGGCACCGGATAAAGGCGCGCGAAATCCGACGCATCGCCGCCGTTCGCCTGTGCGAGCCGCGCATACCAGTCACGCGTGTCGTCGAACGAGAACACCGGGTCGCCCGTGCCGTGATAGACGAGCAGCTTCGCGCCGCGCGCCTTCAGCGCGGACAGGTTCGTCTCGTCGGGCGGCGTCATGAACGTCCACGCGGATTGCGTGTACGTACCGTTCGTCGCGAAGATCGCCGGTGCGTCGTTGTCCATGTCGAAGCCGAGCGCGAAACCGGGCAGGTTCGCGAGCGTCGCGGTACTTTTCGGCGGCGTCGTGAACGTGAACGCCATCGCGGCCGGATCGAGCGTGATCGAATTCGACTGCTTCCACGCGGCCCAGCCGCCACCGGCAATGCCCGGGTCGTACGGAAAGCCCGCGTAGAGCGCCGTGCCCGCGCTGTTGCGTGCGCCCGTGAACACGTTCTCGAGCGCGGTCTTCTGTGCGGGCGTCAGGCACGCGCCCGTGCGCGTGCCGTTCGCGCAAGTCGGGACGTCCGACTCGACGCTGAAGTGCGCCTGGCACGCGGCGACGTCCTGCACCATCCCGTCGGCCGCGCCGTCGAGCGCATCGCATTTCTCGAGGATCTTCGCGCCGACGAACTGCCGCTCCGCGTCGGTGAAGCCGCTACGGATGTCCGGCAGCCCGTTCGTGCCGGTCGCCGAGGCGATCTTCGCGAACTGCTGCGCGCCGTACATCTCGCCGATCGCCGCCTTCGGCAGATGAAAACCCGGATCGCCCGCGATGATGCCGTCGTAGTCGGCCGGGTTGCGCACGGCGGTGACCATCGCGTGACGGCCGCCGTTCGAGCAGCCGCCGAAATAGCTGCGGTCGGGCGCCTTGCCGTACGCGAGCCGGATCACCTGCTTCGCCATCGGCGTGAGCGCGTCGACCGCGCCGTAGCCGTAGTCGATGCGCGCCTGCGGATCGAGGCCGAACAGCGGATTCTGCGCCGCACTGTGCCCGGAATCCGAACTGATCACGGCGAACCCCATGTTCAGCGCATCGTTCAGCGGCCCGCCGCCGCCGATCTCGCCGGTCGCGGTCACGACATTGCCGTCGAGCCCGCCGTTCGCCTGGTAGAAGAAACGGCCGTTCCACGCCTTCGGCAAGCGCATCTCGAAGCCGATTGCGTAGGTCTTGCCGTCCACCGCGCTCACGCGCTGGTTCATCTTCCCTTCGATCACGCAGTGCTCGGCGACCGGCTTGCCGGCCACCGTCAGCGCGCCCGCGGCCGCGGTCGTCACCGACGTGAACGACGTGTTCGCATACGCGAGCTTCGCGGCGAGCGCGTCGCAGGTCTGCGTCATCGCGGCCGGCGTCGCGGCGCTCATATGTGTCGGCGTGGCGTTGACCGAATCGTCGCCGCCGCACCCGGCAAGCATCGCTGCCGCGGACAGCGGTGCAATGCAAAGGAATGCAGATTTTCTGTTCAAGATATCCCTCGTTCGTCAGGCTGCCGAATCAGAACATGTGCCGCACGCCGACCATCGCGCCGAGCTGGCCCATCCCTTCGCCGGGCGTCGTGCCGGGCCCGCCGCCGCTGACCGCGTAGCGCGCATGCGCGCTGTTCCACAGATACGACGATTGCGCATAGACGGCCGTGCGCTTGGTCAGCAGATAGGTCGCGCGCAGCGTGGCCATCGTCGCGCGCGTGTCGTGCGCGCTGTTGACGATCCGGTAGCCCTCGCCGTCGACGACGAAATCCGGCTTCACCGCATACGACGCGCCGACGAAGAACAGGTCCGAATGCGCACCCGGCGCGGCCGGCGAACCGGTCGACACGCGCCGCCCGATCCACCCCGCGCCGATCCGCGCGCCGGCCGCCTGCGCATACGCGCTCACGTGCGCGCGAGCGTCCTTGCCGCCGCTGCTCGTGAAAGGAACGGGCGCCACGCCGTCGAAGAAGTTGGCGGCCGCGCCGGTGCCGCCGCGCTGCTCCTCGTACGACGCCGCCGCGCCGAAATACGCGCTGTCGTACTTGAGCATCACCGACCAGTTGCGGCACTGCGTGGCGTCGCCCGGCACCTGGCCCGCGCACGTGCCCTGCCCGGGCGAGTTGCCGGTGCCCGCGCCGTCGCGGCCGAACGAATACGCGGCGCCGAGCGTCACGCCGCGATAGGTGCCGACGTAGGTCACCGCGTTGTCGGAGCGGCCGTTCGGCACGTACGCATCGAACGAGCCGAGCCCGTAGATGTCGGGGCCGATGATGTCCGCGCCCTGCAGCGCGAGATAGGTCATCGTGTACTGGCGGCCGAACGCGAGCGTGCCGAAACCGCCCTTCAGCCCGACGAACGCCTGCCGCCCGAACAGCCGGCCGCCCTGTCCGAGATCGCCGCCGCGCACGTTGAAGCCGCTTTCGAGCGTGAACACCGCCTGGTAGCCGCCGCCGAGATCCTCGGTGCCGCGCAGGCCCCAGCGCGACGGCAGCTCGCCCGTCACGCCCGGCATGCGCACGACGTGGTCGCCGGCCGCGTTCGCGTGCGACACGAACTCGACGCCCGTGTCGATGATCCCGTACAGCGTCACGCTCGACTGCGCGTGCGCGCCGGTCGCGGCCAGCGCGCATGCGCCGGCCGCCAGCAAGGCTTTGGTGTGCTTCATGGTGTTCGTCTCCAGACCTGTGTCGTAATCGCGCTCTACCGGCGCTCGTGGTTGAAATGGGAAGAAATCAGTCGTGCGCCTGCGGGCGCCGGATCAGCATCAGCGCAGCGACGGCGGCGACGAGCGTGACGGGAATGCTCGCGCCGATCACGACCGACGCGCTGCGGCCCATGGCGAGCAGTTCGGCGGCGGCGAGCGGCCCGACCACCGAGCCGAGGCGGCCGACGGCAACGGCGGAGCCGACGCCAGTGCCACGCATCGCGGTCGGGTAATAGATCGCGGCCAGCGCATACAGCACCGACTGGCCGCCGACGACGAACATCCCGGCCGCGAACGCGGCGGCGGACAGCCACAGGAGCCCGGGCGCGATCGCCAGCGCGGCAAGCGACAGCACGATCCCCGCGTACATGCCGCCGACCACGCGCGACGGACGCAAGCGGTCCATCGACATCCCGATGCCGAGCACGCCGAGGCCGCTGCCGATGTTGAAGAAGATCTGCACGATCCCGGCCTGGCTGCGCGCGAGCCCCTTCGCGGCCATCAGCGACGGCAGCCAGTTCAGCAGGAAATACAGCACGATCAGCGTGCAGAAGTAGCTGAGCCACAACGCCAGTGTCGTGCCGGTACGCGAGCCGCCGAACAGCGTCTGTCCGACGCTGGGGCGCGCCGCGCCCGATGCGCTGACGTCGAGGAACGCGCGCGATTCGGGCAGCAGTGCGAGCAGCAGCGGCGCGAGCAGCAGCGGGCCGACGCCCCCGACATAGAAAATGTGCCGCCATTCGGTGTCACCTGCGAGCAGCACGCCGATCAGCGACGCGATCACGCCGCCGAACGGAATCCCGCAGTACATCACGGCCACCGCGCTGCTGCGCGAGCGTGCGTCGACCGCTTCCGACGACAAGGCTATGAGGTTCGGCATCGCGCCGCCGAGGCCGAGGCCGGTCAGCGCACGAACGGCGACCAGCATCGCGAAGCTCGACACCTGCGCGGTCGCGATCGACAGCAGCCCGAACAGGCAGACCGACGCGATCAGCACGTGCTTGCGGCCGACCCGGTCGGCCAGCCAGCCGCCGAGCATCGCGCCCGGCAGCAGGCCGAACGTGCCCGCGCTGAACGCGAGCCCCATCTGTGAAACCGAGAGCCCGAATTCGTGGGCCATGCGCGGTGCCGCGACGCCGACCGACTGCAGGTCGAGCCCCTCGAGCAATGCGATCGCGAAACACAGGCCGAGCGTCGTCGCGACGGCCGGCCTTGCGGCAACGGAAGTGTCCATGCTGTCTCCTAACCGTGACTCGCGCGGCATACGCGGAACGCATGCGCGGTGTCCTTGCTTTATCGTGATCGGGTCTCGTCTGTTTATCAGGTAACCTGATTAAGAACCCGAAAGAAAATCCCGTCGAGGGACGGGATGATTTAATAACAGGTAACCTGATATTTCAAGTGTCGCGAGCGCGGTGTTAACCCGCAACCCGTTCGCGACCCGCGGCATGGCGCGGTGCGGCCGGAGAAACCGGAACGAAAGACGCGGCGGCGTGCTCAGTCGCGCAGGTTGCGCACGAACAGCTCGAGCGTGCGGTGAACCTGCGCGACGTCGTCGGCGCTCACGTCGTCGCCGAGCATCCGGCGTTCGAGCGGCCGCAGCACCTGCTCGCATTCGCGCAGGATTGCCGAGCCCTCGTCGGTCAGACGCAGCAGGATCACGCGGCCATGGCTGGGATCGGCCTCGCGCGTCACGAAGCCGCGAGCGGCCATCGCAACCATCACTTCGTTCGCGGATTGCGGCGTGATGAACGAGCGCACCGCGAGTTGCGCATTGGACAGCGCGCCGCGCGCCTCGAGCACCGACAGCGCCGTGTACTGCGCGAGCGTCACACCGAGCGGCACGAGCGCATCGCTCATCTGGCGGCGCAGCAGCCGGTCGAGATTGCCGATCAGGTAGGTAAGCCGCTGCTGCGAACGCGTGCGCGGCCTGGCTTCGCTGGCGCGGGCCGTGCGTTTCGGGCCGGCCGGTTTGACGGGTGTCGAACTCATGAACGTGTCGGAAGGAGGATCGCGGGCCATCTTACCTCACGCGGTCCGTATATCAGGCCGTAATCGGCCCGTATATCAGCCCGTATATCGGCCGGTAATCGGCCCGCACGGCGGCTCGTGCCGGCCGGCGAGCCGCCCCGGGGGCCGTCCACGCCCGGCTCGGACAAACCTCATGCCGCGGCAACCGGCAACGCCGCGCGGCAGCCCGCGTCCACCAGCGCGAGCCGGTGTGCGAATGCCGCGAGCGGATAGTCGAAGAAGTAGGTGCCGACCGCGCGCTTGCCCGCACGGAACGAATCGTCTCCCGGCGCATCGCCGACGATGCGCAGCGTGCGCGCCCACGCGAACGCGAGCAGCAGCCAGCCGACCAGCGCGAGATAGTCGTCCGCGACGCGGTAGGGCAGATCCGGATCGTGCTCGCTCGCGCGGATCACGCCGGCCGTCACGCGCTCGAGGTCCGCGCACAGCGTGGCGACGCGCGCCCCGGCGTCCCTCGCCCGCTCGTCCGCTGCCGCCTGGACGCTCTGCGCGGCTTCCGCGCGAATCAACTCGAGCAGCGCATGCAGCGCCTCGCCGCGATCCCCCAGCACCTTGCGCACCAGCAGATCGATCGCCTGGATCTCGTTGGTCCCTTCGTACAGCATCGACACGCGGCAATCGCGCAGCGTCTGTTCGATCCCGTATTCGTGAACGTAACCGTAGCCGCCGAATACCTGCAGCGCGTTCGACGCGGCCGCGAAGCCGTTCGCGGTGAAGAACGCCTTGGCGACCGGCGTGAGCAACGATGCCAGCCGCGCCGCCGCGAGCCGTGCCGGCGGCTGCGGATCGTGCGCGGCGACGTCGAGCCAGTGCGCGATCCAGTAGCCGATCGCGCGCTCGCCTTCGACGATCGCCTGCGCATCGAGCAGGATGCGGCGGATCGCGGCGTGTTGCGCGATCGGCGCCGCCCTGCCCTGCACGCGCTCGCGCGCATAGGCCGATGCGGCCTGCCATGCGCTCTGCGCATGCCCGACACCCTGCATGGCGACCTGCAGGCGCGCCGCGTTCATCATCACGAACATCGATGCGAGCCCGCGATGCGGCTCGCCGACGAGCCAGCCCGCGGCCGCGTCGAAACGCATCGTGCAGGTCGGGCTTGCCTTCAGCCCCATCTTCTTCTCGATGCCGTCGCACCAGACGCCGTTGCGCACGCGGCCGCCCGGCGCGTCGAGCCATTTCGGCACGACGAACAGCGACAGCCCCTTCGTTCCCGCCGGCGCATCGGGCAGCCGCGCGAGCACGAGGTGCACGATGTTGTCGGTCAGGTCGTGCTCGCCGCCGGTGATGAACAGCTTGCTGCCGCTGATCCGGTAGCCGTCGGCGGCCGGGTCCGGCACTGCCTGCGTGCGCAGCAGGCCGAGATCGCTGCCCGCCTGTGGCTCGGTGATGCACATCGTCGTCAGCCACTCGCCGCTCGCGATCTTCGGCAGCACGTCGCGCTTCAGGCGCTCGCCGCCGTGCGCGCGCAGGCACGCCACCGCGCCGTGCGTGAGCCCTGGCGACATCAGCCACGCATAGTTCGCCCCCGCGAGCATCTCCTGCAGCGCGACGTCGAGCAGATGCGGCAGCCCCTGGCCGCCGCAATCGGCGTCGAGCGCGAGCGTCGGCCAGCCGGCGTCGACGTAGTCGCGGTACGCATCGCGAAAGCCCGCCGGCATCGTCACGCCGGCACCGTCGAACCGGCAGCCCTCGAGATCGCCGGTCGAATCGAGCGGCGCGATGCGTTCGACCACGAAGCGGGCAGCCTCGTCGAGCACCTGCCCGGCGGTCGACAGGTCGAGCTCCGCCCAGTCGGGCACGCGGCGCCACAGCGCCGGCGCATCGAGCCATTCGCCGATCACGAACAGCATGTCGCGCAACGGCGCGCAATACGCGTTGCTCATCGCGCGCACCTCATGCGCGGCGCGCCGTGCCGGCGACGATCACGCCCGCGTCGGCCGCGCCCGGTTCGTACATCGCGTCGACCACCGCCGCACGGTGCATGAGCACCGCACGCTGGTTGATCGAGCCCTTGTCGGTGACTTCGCCGAGATCGAGCGAAGGCGGCGTATCGAGCACGCACAGCCGCGTGACGAACGTCGCGCTGCCGGTCGCATCGCGGTTCAGGCGCTCGAGCAGCGCCGCGAAGAACGCCCGCACCTCGGGCGCCTGCAGGACGGTGCGCACGTCGGCGTCCGGTGCCGCGCCGGCCAGGCGACGGCAATCGTCGACGCGCGGGAAGATCATCACGCCGACGTCGTCGCGGTTCATCCCCGTGACGACCGCGTCCTGCACGTAAGGCGCGCCGTTCGATACGATCCGCGCGCGCATGGGCCCGACGCTCACGAAGGTGCCTGACGACAGCTTGAAATCCTCCGCGATGCGCCCGTCGAACATCAGGCCGATCTCCGGCCGCGCGGGATCGACGAAACGCACCGCATCGCCGCTGCGGTAGTAGCCCTCCTCGTCGAATACCTCGCGCGCGTCGTCGCCGCTCGCGCGCCAATAACCGGCCATCACGTTCGGCCCGCGAAAGCGCGCCTCGAGCTTGCCGTCGACCGGCACCAGCTTCGCGTCGCAGCCGGGCGCGGGCAGGCCGATGTAGCCGGCCCCCGACACCGGCCCGGTGGTGAACATGCACGATGGCGCGGCCTCGGTCATCCCGAGGCCCGCCATGATCCGGATGCGCTCGCCGCAGTGCGCGAGCGTCACGCGCTCGAGCCGGTCCCACGCGGCCTGCGACAGTCCGGCGCCCGCGAAGAAATACATCTTCACGCGCGAGAAGAAGGTTTCGCGCAGCGCGGCATCCGTTTCGAGCGCCGCGGCCAGTTCTTCCCAGCCCTTCGGCACGTTGAAATACACGGTGGGCGCGATCTCGCGCAGGTTGCGCAGCGTCTCGCCGAACTTGCCGGCGACCGGCTTGCCGTCGTCGATGTACAGCGTGCCGCCGTTGTACAGCGCGATGCCGACGTTATGGCTGCCGCCGAACGTGTGATTCCACGGCAGCCAGTCGACCAGCACCGGCGGCTCCAGGCCGAACTGCGGAAACGTCTCGAGCAGCATCTGCTGGTTGCTGCACAGCATCCGGTGCGTGGTCGGCACCGCCTTCGGCAGCCGTGTCGACCCAGACGTGAACAGGAATTTCGCGATCGTGTCGCCGGTGATCGCATCGTGCGCGGCATCGACGCTGCCCGGTGTCGTGTCGAGCAGCGACGAGAAACGCGTGACGCCATCCATCCCGTCGGGTGCCGACACGACCACGCGCTCGACATCAGGCGGCACCGACGCGTCGAGCGCGGCACGAAACGCCGCGCCGTCCGACGCGAAGACCAGCCCGGGCGTGAGCACGGCGAGCGCGTGGCGCAGCTTGCCGTAATCGCTCGACACGAGCGAATACGCGGGCGACAGCGGCGCATGCGGAATGCCGGCCCACATCGCGCCGAACGCGATTTGCAGATGTTCGAGGTCGTTGCCCGACAGGATCGCGACGGGCCGCTCGGCCGACAGCCCGCGATCGAGCAGCGCCTGGCCGATCGCGCGGGCGCGCTCGAGCATCTGCGCATACGTGATGCCGATCCACGTACCGTCGGGCCCGCGCCGCGCGACCAGCCAGCGGTCCGGATGCGCGCGCGCGCCGCTCGCGAGCCGGTCGGTCAGCCGGCGTGGGTACGCGCCGAGCGGGGTCGTCGCGCGCAAGGTCCAGCAGCCGTCGCGTTGCACGATCTCCGGCGGCGCCGTGCCGATCGCCACGGGGCGATAGCCGGCGGGAACGCGCTGGGCGGCAGCCGCGTCGCGCAGTTGGGTCGGATCCGCATCCAAGTTCTGTCTCCGGTCGGTTCCGCCCCGCGCGCGTGCGCGCGCCGGGCGGAGACTTCATTGTGTCGTTGTCTTATCTGGGGCGCCGCGGCGCCCGGGACGGCTCAGATCGGGTAGTGACGCGGCGCGGTCTGGACCGTGATCCAGCGCAGGTCGGTAAACTCGGCGATCGACGCCTTGCTGCCGAACCGGCCGTAGCCGCTTGCCTTCACGCCGCCGAACGGCATCTGCGCCTCGTCGTGCACCGTCGGGCCGTTGATGTGGCAGATACCCGATTCGATCTGCTTCGCGACCTGCATCGCGCGCGCGATATCGCGGCTGAACACCGCCGCCGACAGCCCGTACTCGCTGTCGTTCGCGGCCGCGAGCGCGGCGGCGTCGCCGTCGACGCGCTGCACGGTCACCACCGGCCCGAACGATTCGTCCGCATACAGCTGCATGTCGCGCGTGACACCGTCGACGATCGTCGGCTGCATCACCGCGCCGTCGACTTCACAGCCGAGCGGCAGCGCGGCGCCGTGTGTGCGCGCGTCGTCCACCATCGCCGCGATCCGCTGCGCGGCGGCCGCGCTTTCGAGCGTGCCCAGCACGACGCCCGGCGCGGCCGGGTTGCCGGCCTTCAGCGTGCGTGCCTTCGCGACGAGCCGTTCGACGAACGCATCGGCGACCTTCCGATCGACGATCACGCGCTCGGTCGACATGCAGATCTGCCCCTGGTTGAAGAACGCGCCGAATGCGACCGCCTCGACCGCCGCGTCGAGATCGGCGTCGTCGAGCACGAGCACCGGCGCCTTGCCGCCGAGTTCAAGCAGCGCCGGCTTCAGGTGCTGCGCGGCGAGCGTCGCGACGATGCGGCCGACGCGTGTCGAACCGGTGAAGTTCACGCGGCGCACCGCCGGGTTCGCGATCAGCCGCTCGACGATCGCCGGCGCGTCCTGCGGCGCATGCGTGATCACGTTGACCACGCCGTCGCCGAGCCCTGCGTCGTGCAGCACGCTGCCGATCAGCCGGTGCACGCCCGGACAACCCTCGGACGCCTTCAGCACCACCGTGTTGCCGCATGCGAGCGGCATCGCGAGCGCACGGGTCGCGAGAATCACCGGCGCATTCCACGGCGCGATCCCGAGCACGACACCGCACGGCTGGCGCACGGCCATCGCGAGGCTGCCGGGCACGTCCGACGGGATCACCGCGCCGTCGATCTGCGTGGTCATCGCGGCCGCCTCGCGCAGCATGTTCGCCGCGAGCATCACGTTGAAGCCGTACCAGTTCGCCATCGCACCGGTTTCCGCGCGGCCGGTTTCGATGAATTCGCCCGCCCGTGCGTCCATCCGGTCGGCCGCCGCGAGCAGCCGCCGACGGCGCTCGGTCGGCGCGAGCACGGCCCACGCGGGGAATGCGCGCGCCGCTGCCGCGACCGCGGCGTCCGCGTCGGCAAGCGTCGCCGCGGCGGCGCGCGACGCCACCCGTCCCGTCGCCGGATCGATCCGGTCGAAGGTCCCGCCGTCCGACGCGCCGCGCGACACGCCGTCGATCAACAAACTCACTTCGTGCATTTCCGTGTCTCCACTCGGATCCGGTTGCGTGCGGCGGCGCGCGTCAGCGCTTGTACGCCTGCAGGCCCGGCTTGATGCTCTTGTCGTCGAGGAACTGCTTGAGGCCCTGCTCGCGCCCGCCTTCCGGATCGCGGTAGTTCGCCTGGTCGAGCTTCGCGTACAGGTAGTCCTCGTTCTGCTCCCAGGTCAGCTCGCGGCAACGCTTGAAGCCGTGCTTCGCGTTACGGATCACGACCGGGTTCTTGTCGAGCAGCTTCGCGGCCAGCGCACGCACCTCGTCGCGCAGCTGCGCGCGCGGCACGCTCTTGTTGACGAGCCCCATCTGCGCGGCCTGCGGGCCGGTGAAGGTGTCGCCGGTCATGATGTAGTAAAGCGCCTGGCGATGGCCCACGGTGTCGGCCATCGCCTTGCTGACGAGGTTGCCCGGCGGGATGCCCCAGTTGATTTCCGACAGGCCGAACACCGCTTCGTCGGCCGCGATCGCGAGGTCGCACGCGACGAGCGGCGAGAAGCCGCCGCCGAAGCACCAGCCGTTGACCATCGCGATCGTCGGCTTCGCATACATGCGCAGCAATTGCCACTGCCAGCGGCTCGCGTCGCGGCGAATCTTTTCCTGCAGGATTTCCGGGCCCGCGTCGACTTCGCGGAAATATTCCTTCAGGTCCATCCCGGCCGTCCAGGCGTCGCCCTCGCCGGTCAGCACGAGCACCTGCGCCTCGGCATCGAGTTCGATCGCCTCCAGCACGTCGATCATCTCCGCGTTCAGCGTCGGGCTCATCGCGTTGCGCTTGTCCGGACGGTTCAGCGTCACCCATGCGATCCCGCCCTCGACCTCGACCTTCACCGTTTTCCAGCGCCCTTCGTAACCCATTTTCGTTCTCCAATTTCGATGCCGCCCTGTGCGACTCGCGACCAATTTACTATCAGGTAACCTGATATGTAAAGTAGAATGGAAGCGGCTCCGGACAAACCCCTAAACGGGCCCGGACAGCCGATTTCGCGCCGTGCCGGCCGACGCATCACGACATGAGGAGACACGCTTGGACATCGACAACCTGATCGCCATCGACACGCACGTGCACGCGGAAGTGTCGTGCTGCCAGCCGCCGGACCTGTTCGCGAAGGCATTCGACGACGCGGCCGACAAGTACTTCGGCACCGTGCTGAAGCAGGGCCGGCGGCCGACCATTCCGGAGACGATCGCGCATTACCGCGAGCGCCGGATCGGCTTCGTGATGTTCACCGTCGACTGCGAGACGAACATCGGCCGGCGGCGCATTCCGAACGAGGAAATCGCGCAATTCGCGCAGGACAACGCCGACGTGATGATCGCGTTCGCGAGCATCGACCCGCACAAGGGCCGCTTCGGCGCGCGCGAGGCGCGCCGCCTGATCGACGAGCACGGCGTGAAGGGCTTCAAGTTCCATCCGACGATGCAGGGATGCTTCCCGAACGACAGGCTCGCCTATCCGATCTACGAGGTGATCGCGGAATACGGGTTGCCGGCCGTCTTCCACAGCGGGCATTCGGGGATGGGATCGGGGATGCGCGGCGGCGGCGGGCTGCGTCTGAAGTATTCCGAACCGATTCACCTCGACGACGTCGCAGCCGACTTCCCGGACATGAAGATCGTGATCGCGCACCCTTCATGGCCGTGGCAGGAGCAGGCGCTGTCGATCGCGCTGCACAAGCCGAACGTCTACATCGACCTGTCGGGATGGTCGCCGAAGTACTTCTCGCCCGAGCTGGTGAAATACGCGAACACGCTGCTCAGGCACAAGGTGCTGTTCGCGTCCGATTTTCCGCTGATCCGGCCGGACCGCTGGCTCGAGGATTTTCAGGGCGCCGGGTTCCGGCCCGACGTGCATTCGCTGATCCTGAAAGACAACGCGGTCGCGTTGCTGGGGCTGCAGGCCGCGCAGCAGTCGTGACCCGTCCGGCCGTGACGGCGCCGGCCGTACTCAGTTCGCGGGCTTGCCCGCGAACCGCGCGGTCGGCAGCCCCGCGTAGCGCGTGCGGGCGACGAACACGCCGCCGGCGCCGGCATCGCTCGCCAGCGCGTCGTCGCTCAGCCCGACGCGCGCGCTCGTCACGTACAGCCGGCCTTCGCCGTCGATTGCGACACAGCTCGGCTGCGCGGTCGGCACTTCGACGCGTTCCGTTTCAACGCCGTCCGGCCCGTAGCGCACCACCCGCCGGCCGCCCCACTGCGCGTTCCACAACCCGCCGTCGCGATCCATCGTCGAGCCGTCCGGGTCGCCGTCCGTATCGGTCAGCCGCGCGAACGGTCGCACGTTCGCGACATCGCCGCCCGCGCGGTAATCGCACACGAGAATCTCGCGCACCATCGAATCGCAGAAATACATCTTCGACCCATCCGGCGAGAACGCGATGCTGTTCGCGATCGCGGCCGGCGGCAGCGCGAGCCGCTGCAGCGTGAGATCCGGATTGAGCCGATAGAACCCGCCGACCGCTTGCGGCGGCTCGCTGCCTTCGTCCTTCATCCCGAACACGAATGCGCCGGCCCCATCGCAGCGCCCGTCGTTCAGCCGCGTCGGCAGATCGGGTTCGACGTCGACGATCCGCGTGAACGCACCGCTGCGCACGTCGAAGAACGCGAGATGCGTCGCGAGCCCGACGAGCAGCACGTCCGGATCATGCGTCAGCGCGAAGCATGCGAGCCGTTCCGGCATCGGCCACTGCGCGAGGCCCGAGCCGTCCGCGCGGCAGCGCCACAGCCGCGCCCCTTCGATGTCCGTCCAGTACAGCGCGTGCGTCGCGTCGCACCACGTCGCGCCTTCGCCGAGCGTGTTGCGGCTGTCCACGAGCAGCGCCGCCGCGCCCGGATGAATCTGTTGCATGCCGTCTCCCGATGTCTGTCGCCTTCGCAGGCGGCCGCGCGTTCGTCAGGGTCAGATCTTCATCGCGCGCCGCTGGTTGCGACGATACTGGTCGAACAGCACCGCGAGCAACAGAATTCCGCCGCGTATCAGATATTGGTAAAACGTCGGCACGTTCAAGAGGCTCATCGCGTCCTGCACGGAGCCCATGATCAGCACGCCGACGAGCACGCCGGAGATCGTCGCGACGCCGCCCGTCAGCGACACGCCGCCGAGCACGCACGCGGAGATCACGCCGAGCTCGAGGCCGACCGAGGTCTTCGGATCGCCGAGGCTCATCCGCGATGCGAGCATCACGCCGGCGAAGCCGGTCACGAGCCCCTGCAGCACGAACACGGTGATCTTGATGCGCATCACCGGCAGCCCCGCGAGCAGCGCCGCCTCGCCGTTGCCGCCGACGGCCAGCACGTTCTTGCCGAACACCGTCTTGCGCAGCAGGAAGCCGAACACGACGAAGCCGACGATGTTGCTCCAGATCGGATACGAGATGCCGAGGAACGACCCGCCGCCGAGATCGAAGAAGCGCTCCTCGGAGATCATCACCGCGTCGCCGTTCGACGTGATGAACGCGAGCCCGCGCACGACTTCCATCATCGCGAGCGTGACGATCAGCGAGTTGATCCGCCAGCGCGCGATCAGCACGCCGTTGACGAGCCCGACCGCGCCGCCCGCGAGCACGCCGCCGGCGATGCCGAGCACGACGCTGTGCGTCGCCGTGATCAGCGTCGACGCGACGACGCCCGAGAACGCGACGATCGACGCGACCGACAGGTCGACCTCGCCGAGCGCGAGCACGAACATCATCGTCACCGCGATCGAGCCGATCAGCGTGACCGACAGCAGCAGGCCCTGGATATTGCGCGGCGTGAGGAAGTCCGGCACGGTCAGCGACAGCGTCGCGAACAGCACGAGGAACACCATCACGATGCCGGAGCGGTTGATCAGTTGCCACACGCCGCCGCGCGCTCGCGCGGGCGCGGCCGTGGCCGCGGCATCGGGGGACGGGGAAGTGCGTTGGGGTTGCATTGCCTGGCTCATATCAGTTGCTTTCCGGTTGACTGCAGGCCGCTAACGCGGCAGCGCGAGCTTGATCAGCGCGTCGGGCGTCGCCTGCGCCTTCGCGACCTCGCCCGCGATCCGTCCTTCCTTCATCACGATGATCCGGTCCGACACGCCGATCACCTCGGCGAGGTCGCTCGACACGAGGATCACCGTGCGGCCCGCTTCCGCGAGTTCGTAGAACAGGTTGTAGATTTCCGCGCGCGCGCCGACGTCGATGCCGCGCGTCGGCTCGTCCATCAGGAACACGTCGATGCGCTCGGCCAGCCAGCGCGCGAGCACGACCTTCTGCTGGTTGCCGCCCGACAGCGCGCCGATCGGCGTGTCGCCGTCGCGGGTCTTGATCGCGAGCCGCTCGATATAGCGCTGCGCGAGTTCACGCTCGCGCCGCCCGTCGAGCAGCATGCGCGCCGGGCTGAAATGCCGGCGCGCGCTGATGTTCAGGTTGTCGGCCACCGACGCGATCGCCACGATGCCTTCCTGCTTGCGGTCTTCCGGGCACAGCGCGAGGCCGGCGCGCACCGCGTCGCGCGGGCTCCCGAACGCGACCCGCCGCCCGTTCAGCTCGACGTGCCCCGCGCTCGGGCGCGCGGCGCCGTACAGCAGCTTCATCAGCTCCGAGCGGCCCGCGCCGACCAGCCCGAAGAAGCCGACGATCTCGCCGCGCCGCGCGGTGAACGACACGGGCTCGGCGAGCCCGGGCCCCGCCAGCCCCTTCGCCTCGATCAGCACGTCGCCGGGTGTGCGCGGCCGGTAGCCGTACACGTCCTCGATCGAGCGGCCGACCATGCAGCCGATCAGCCGGTCGCGATCGAGATCGGTCACGGACTCGAACGTCTCGATGCGACGGCCGTCGCGGAACACGGTCACGCGATCGCACAGTTCATACACTTCTTCCATCCGGTGCGTGACGTAGATGATCGCGCGGCCTTCCGCGCGCAGTGCACGGATGATCCGGAACAGTTGCGCGGTCTCGCGCGCGGACAGCGAGCTCGTCGGTTCGTCGAACGCGATCACGCGCGCGTCGCGCATCAGCGCCTTGCCGATCTCGATCATCTGGCGCTGGCCGATCGACAGATACTTCACCGGAATGCCCGGATCGATGTGCTCGCCGAGCCGCTCCAGCGCATCGAGCGCACGCACGGCAAGCGCGCGTTCGTCGACCACGCCGAGCCGGCTCGGCAGCTGCCCGAGCATCAGGTTTTCCGCGACCGTCAGCTCGGGCACGAGATGCAGTTCCTGGTAGATGATCGCGATGCCGGCCTCCAGCGCCGCGCGTGTCGACGCGAAGTGCTGCACCGCGCCGTTCAGCGTCAGCGTGCCGGCCTGCGGCTGGTTCACGCCGGACAGCACCTTCAGCAGCGTCGACTTCCCCGCGCCGTTCTCGCCCATCAGCCCGTGCACTTCGCCCGCGCGCACCGACAGCGACACGGCGTCGAGCGCGCGCACGCCCGGGAACGTCACCGTGATGCCGTCGAGCGCGAGCAGCGCCGCGTCCGGCCGCGACGTGCCGGCTGCGGCGGCTGCGGCGGCCATGCCGGCGTCCGTGCTGCCGGCGGATACGGTCGTCATCGTCTGCGTCGTCATCGCTTGCTCGCCCCGCACGCTCAGATGCCGAGTTCGGCGCGCACGGCCTGCCAGTTCGCGCGCGTCATCAGCTTGCCGCTCGTCTGCGTGTCGGCCGGCGGCGTCTTGCCGTTGCGAATCCAGTCGACGAGGTTCTGCGTGCTGTCCTTGCCGTGGTTCGTCGAGCTGACGGCGATCGTCCCGTAGAAGCCGGTCGGCTCCTTCTTCTGGAATTCGGCAAACGCCTCGCCGGCACCGTTGATGCCGACGCCGATCACGTCGGCGGCCGGAATATGCAGCTGTTCGGTCGCGCGCACCGCGCCGAGCACGGTTTCCTCGTTCAGCGCGTAGACCACCCACTTCTTGATGTTCGGATGCCGCGCGAGCACGGGCGCGGCCGCGCTGAAGCCGCCTTCGTCGTCGGTCGTCTTCTGCGGCGCATCGAAGATGTTCTCCTGGCGGAAGCCGTTCGCGAGCAGCGCCTGCGTCGCGCCGTCGGTGCGCAGCTTCGCGGTCGGCAGCTCGTAGTTCGTGATCCGCAGCGCACCGACTTCCTCGGGCTTCCAGCCGCGTCGCTTCATCTCGTCGGAAATCGCCTGGCCGACCTGGTTGCCGATCTTGGTCGCCGACATCCCGAGGTGCGGCACGTTCGACAGCGGCTTGCCGGTCGAATCGACGAGCTGGTCGTCGACGGTCACGAACTTCATGTTGTAGCGCTTCGCACGCGCGGCGATCGCCGGCCCGAGGCGCACGTCGGGCGCGCAGATCACGAAACCCTGCGCGCCTTGCGAACCGAGGTTGTCGATCGCGGCCAGCACCTTCTCGCCGTCGGGCGTGCCGATCTTCACGACCGAGAAATTCTCCTTCTGGCCGAGCGCGGACGCCGCGTTCTGCTCGTTGATGAACCATGCCTGCTCGGGCATCTTCACCAGGAAGCCGATCTTCAGCGGCGCGTCGGCGCGCGCGGCGCCCTGCATGCCGAGCGGCGCGATGCACAGCGCGGCGAGCAGCGCGCGCAGGGTGTGTCGGCGAATCGTGTGGGTCGTGCGGTTCATGCGGTGTCTCCTTGATGTCGGCTTGTGCCGTAATGATTCGTCGTGCGCGATCGCGCCGCAGCGCGCCCGCATAGTCAGCATAGTCAGCGCAGTCAGCGTCCGAACGCGTCGGCCTGCACGCGCCGGCCGAACAGGAACGCATCGGCGACGAGCCGCAACGGCCGCACGTCGACGTCGCTTTCACCCCGCGCGATCAGCGCATGGAAGTGCGCATACAGCGCCGGATACTCGCGTTCGGGCCCGATCTCGACCGGCTCGCCCGCGATCGACAGTTGCGCGCCGCCGCGGCTGATCGCGAGCACGCCGTCGGCCGTGTCGACCGCGATTTCCCATTGCTCGACCGGGCCGTGCCGCCAGTCGAATTCCGCGCGCACGGGCACGCCGTCGGTATCCGTGCAATCGAGCTCGGCGGCGATCGGCGTCTGCACGTCGCTCGGCACGATCAGCGTTGCCTCGCGCAGCACGAGCTCGCGCGGCAGGATCCGCGTGACGATCGACAGCGCGTTGATGCCCGGATCGAACACGCCGAGGCCGCCGGGTTCCCAGATCCATTGCTGCCCCGGGTGCCAGCGCCGCACGTCCTCCTTCCAGCGCACCTGCACCGCGCGGATCGTGCGGGTCGCGAGCCACGCGCGCGCGGGCTCCACCGCGCTCGCGCAGCGCGAATGCCACGTGGCGAACAACGTGAGCCCGCGCTCGCGCGCGAGCGCCTCCAGCACGGCCACTTCGCCGAGCGTCGCGCCCGGCGGCTTCTCGAGCATCACGTGCTTGCCGGCTTCGAGCGCGGCGCGCGCCTGCGCGTAGCGCACCTGCGGCGGCGCGCACAGCGACACGGCGTCGAGCTCGCGCTCGGTGGCCAGCAGCGCGCGCAGGTCGCGATAGTTGCGCACGCCGGCGACTTCCGCATGGCGGCTCGCGCACGCGGTCAGCTTGAAGCCCGGTTCGGCGTCGATCGCCGGCAGATGCTGGTCGCGCGCGATCTTGCCGACGCCGACGATACCCAGCGAAACCTGATCACTCATCGTGCATGCCTCCTTCGCGAATCGTTCGGTGGTCGTTCAGTGCGCCCAGCGCAGCACGAGCGGATCGAGCCGGCGCGCGATCGCGAGCAGTTCCGCGCGCGTGTCCGGATGCAGTTCCGGCATCGGATGCCGCGGCCGCTCGCACGCGATCACGCCGCCTTCGCGCATCAGCGCCTTCGCGGTGAGGATCCCGGACTGGCGGTTCTCGTGATTGATCAGCGGCAGCCACGCCTGATAGCGCTCGAAAGCGTCGTCGCGGCGCCCTTCGCGCCAGGCTTCGAGAATCGGCCGGATACCGTCCGGAAACCCGCCGCCCGTCATCGCGCCGGTCGCGCCGGCATGGAGGTCGGCGAGCAGCGTGATCGCCTCCTCGCCGTCCCATGGCCCCTCGATCGCGTCGCCGCCGAGCCGGATCAGTTCGCGCAGCTTGTTCGCCGCCCCGGGTGTCTCGATCTTGAAGTACGCGACCTGCTCGATCTCGCGCGCCATCCGTGCGAGGAACGGGGCCGACAGCACCGTGCCGCTCGCGGGCGCATCCTGGATCATGATCGGGACGTCGATCGCGTCCGAAACGCGCGCAAAGAAGTCGAAGACCTGCGCTTCCGGCACGCGGAACGTCGCGCCGTGATAGGGCGGCATCGCCATCACCATCGCCGCGCCGAGCTGCTGCGCGCGCAGGCTGCGCGCCGCGCACACCTGCGTGCCGTAGTGCGACGTCGTGACGATCACCGGCACGCGGCCCGCGACGTGTTCGAGGATCGTGCGCGTGAGCACGTCGCGTTCGTCGTCGGTGATCGCGAACTGCTCGGAGAAATTCGCGAGGATGCACAGCCCGTCGGAACCCGCGTCGATCATGAAATCGACCGCGCGTTTCTGGCTCGCGAGGTCGAGCTCGCCGGTGTCGGTGAAGGTCGTCGGGACGACGGGGAAGATGCCGCGATAGCGCGGCGTGCTGCTCGATGTCATGGTTCGCGTCCTGCTTCGGCGTCGGTGGCGACCGCCGTCATGCGTTCACGGTTTCACGAAGCGGGCCCGGGCGGGCCCGCAACCGGCTGCGGCGCGCGTGTGTGGCACCTCTCGCGCCGCCTGCCGCTCAATGCGAATGGCTCGGCACGTCCGCGCCGCGCGTGCCGACCAGGAAGTCGAGATCGCACCCCTCGTCGGCCTGCAGCACGTGATCGATGTACAGCCGTGCGTAGCCGCCCTTGCCGAGCTGCCCGGCCACGCCCGGCGCCGCGGTCGGATCGACGTCCGACAGGCGGCGCTGCAGTTCGTCATCCGGAATGTCGAGATGCAGCGTGCCGGCCTCGCAGTCGAGCTCGATCCAGTCGCCGTTGCGCACGGCCGCGAGCGGCCCGCCGGCGGCGGCCTCCGGCGCCACATGCAGCACGACCGTGCCGTACGCGGTGCCGCTCATCCGCGCGTCGGAAATCCGCACCATGTCCTTCACGCCCTGGCGCAGCAGCTTCGGCGGCAGCCCCATGTTGCCGACCTCGGCCATCCCCGGATAACCGCGCGGCCCGCAGTTCTTCAGCACGAGCACCGAGCTGGCGTCGACGTCGAGCGCCTCGTCGTTGATCGTCGCCTTGTAGTGGTCGAGGTTCTCGAACACCACCGCGCGGCCGCGATGCTTCAGCAATTCGGGGCTCGCCGCCGACGGCTTCAGCACCGCGCCGCGCGGCGCGAGGTTGCCGCGCAGGATGCAGATGCCGCCGTCCGCGATCAGCGGCCGGTCGAGCGGGCGAATCACTTCGTCGTCGTAGTTCGGCGCTTCGCGCACGTTGTCCCACAGCGACTTGCCGTTCACCGTCAGCGCGTCCGGGTGCGGCAGCAGCCCGCCTTCGCCGAGCCGGCGCAGCACGGCCGGCAGCCCGCCCGCGTAATAGAACTCTTCCATCAGGAAGCGCCCCGACGGCATCAGGTCGACGATCGTCGGCGTGTCGCGGCCGATGCGCATCCAGTCCTCCAGTTCGAGCGGCACGCCGATGCGGCCCGCGATCGCCTTCAGGTGGATCACCGCGTTCGTCGAGCCGCCGATCGCCGCATTCGCGCGGATCGCGTTCTCGAACGCCGCGCGCGTGAGGACCTTCGACAGCACGAGCCCTTCGAGCGCCATCTCGACGATGCGGATGCCGGACATGTGCGCGAGCACGTAGCGGCGCGAATCGACGGCCGGGATCGCCGCGTTGTGCGGCAGCGCGACGCCGAGCGCCTCGGCCATGCACGCCATCGTCGACGCGGTGCCCATCGTGTTGCAGGTGCCGGCCGAGCGCGACATGCCGGCTTCGGCCGACAGGAAGTGATGCAGGTCGATCTCGCCGGCCTTCAGGGATTCATGCAGCTGCCACACGGCCGTGCCGGAGCCGATGTTCCTGCCTTCGAGCTTGCCGTTCAGCATCGGGCCGCCCGACACGACGATCGCCGGCACGTCGCAGCTCGCCGCGCCCATCAGCAGCGCGGGCGTCGTCTTGTCGCAGCCGGCGAGCAGCACGACCGCGTCGATCGGATTGCCGCGGATCGCTTCCTCGACGTCCATCGACGCGAGGTTGCGCGTGAGCATCGCCGACGGGCGCAGGTTCGATTCGCCGTTCGAGAACACCGGGAACTCGACCGGGAAACCGCCCGCTTCGAAGATCCCGCGCTTCACGTGCTCGGCGAGCTTGCGGAAGTGCGCGTTGCACGGCGTCAGTTCGGACCACGTGTTGCAGATGCCGATGATCGGACGGCCATCGAACTCGTGATCGGGGATGCCCTGATTCTTCATCCAGCTCCGGTACATGAAGCCGTTCTTGTCGTTCGTGCCGAACCATTGGGCGGAGCGCAGCCTGGGTTTTGTTGCCGACATCGTCAGTCCTGTGGTGACGGGATACCGGCGCAGTCTAGGCAGAATTTTGATAACTGGCTAATGACGTTTTTGGCGATTACGATATCGATTCCGATATCGATATAAACCCGTACGATGCCCGAAGCCAGCCCGTGGGGAAACCGTGGCCGCCTGAAGACGCGCCAGCTTTTGCTGGTCGTCGCGCTTGCCGACGAAGGCAGCATCCACCGCGCGGCGGCCGCGCTGAACATGACGCAGCCGGCCGCGTCGAAGCTGCTGCGCGAACTCGAGGAATCGATCGGCGCGGTGCTGTTCGAACGCCTGCCGCGCGGGATGCGGCCGACGCTGTACGGCGACGCGCTGATCCGTCACGCGCGCGCGGCGCTCGGCAGCCTCGACCAGGCGCACGAGGAACTGGCCGCGCTGAAGGCCGGCCATCTCGGCCACGTGGCGGTGGGGGCGATCACGTCGCCGGGCTTGCGGCTCGTGCCGCCGGCGGTGGCCGCGGTGAAGGGCACGCATGCGGGCCTGCACGTATCGGTCGAGATCGACACCAGCAACGTGCTGCTCGAGCATCTCGCGCAGGACAAGATCGACATCGTGGTCGGCCGGCTTTCCGCCGAACACGACAAGCTGCGGCTGCGCTACGAGCCGCTGACCGGCGAGTCGGTGGCGGCCGTCGTGCGGACCGGCCATCCGCTGCTCGCGCAGGCGCCGCTGGCGCTCGCGGACGTGCAGCGCGCCGCGTGGGTCGTGCCGCCGGCCGGCAGCGTGCTGCGCCATCGCTTCGAGCTCGTGTTCCAGCGCGCGAGCCTCGCGCCGCCGGCGAACCTCGTCGAGACGTCCGCGCTGCTGTTCATCACGCAGCTGCTCGAACAGAGCGACATGATCGCGGTGCTGGCCGAGGACGTCGCGCGCTACTACGCGCGGCACGGGATCGTCACGATGCTGCCGCTGGAGATGGATTGCCGGATGGACGATTTCGGGATCATCACGCGCACCGACCGGCTGCATTCGCCGGCCGTCGCGGTGATGGCGGATGCGATTCGCGGGGCGGCGCGGGAGGTTTATGGGGTCGTGCCGTGAGGTAGCGGCGGTAGGGTAGGGTTCCGCCGCCGGACGTGGAGAGCAAGGTCGTCGTTCGGGGCTCTCCGACGACAGTACCCGTTCTATGCGATCGAAGTCGTCAGCTCTCGCGCTTCGCCGCCGCCCTCTTCAACGACGGCGGGCCGGGTGCCGTATTGCGCTCGCTTCATCAGAACTGTGCCGTGACCTGAAAACCCACCGTTACGCGTGCCGTTGGGAATCCGGATGGCTTGTAGATCGGCGTGCCGGCAAACAGGTCGTAACCGTAGGCGCCCAATCGAGTCGCGACGCTGCCCTTTATGCCGATCACGGCGCCTGCCAGTTGCGTGCCGACCAGCGCGACCGGCTGCGGGCCCCACACTCGACCGTAGTCGAGGCCCGCGTAGACCGCCATACCCGTCTGCCCAATCGGCGCCTGAAGCTCGTTACGCCAGTAGAAACCGCGCGAAGCCGCCAGCATCGTCTCCCCGTCAAAGCCGCGCACCGTATAGCGGCTACCGATCGTCAGGTCGTCGATGTAGTAGAGCGTGTTGCCCGTGTACTGGCCGTGGAACGTCGTCACGTAGCGAAACGGTTGCTGCGCGAGCGCGAACGGTACCGACAGGTTCGCGTCGAGCACGGCCATCCTGTAGCGGTAGGTCGGGCCGCCGTCGGCCGCAAGCATGTCCTCCTGCGCGCCGAATGCTCCGATGCCCTGCCGGTACGCGAGCGTGCCGTCGAATTGCGCGTTGCCGAAGTAGTGCCGATCGGTCAGGCCGAACTCGACGAACGTATTGTTGCGGCGCTGCTGCGGGATCTCGGTGTCCTCGATGAAGCTCTGGCCGAAGCGGCGCGACAGCCGGAACTGCGCACCGAACACGTCGTTCTGGCTGCGCGACAGCACGCGGTTCAGCTTGAGGTCGACCGTCTTCGAATTGCCGCTTGCGATGAACGTCTGGTTCACGCCGGCGATCTGCTGGTAGTACGTGCTCGTATATGCGGAGAGCGTTGCGGTCCAGTAGCCCCACGGGATCGAGTAGAAGCCGTTCCAGCCGTGCGAGCCGAGCCGCTTGTCGCCGAACTCGAGATCCTGGCTCACGCCGACGTTGAAGATGTCGTTCAGGCCGAGCGGGTTGTCGATGCCGAGCGACAGGTTGCCCTGCAGGCGGCCGGTCGCCCGCGTGCCCGAGTTGTCGATCGACGCGACGACGGTCCACGGCTTGGCGCGCTTCACGTCGAGCACGACGTCGCTTTCGCCGGGCACGTCGGCCGGGACGATCTGCATCGACACGTCCTGGCTCGACACGCGCTTCATCTGTTCGAGGCCCTGTTCGAGATCGCGCAGGTTCAGCAGCTCGCCGTCACGCGTTGGGAAAGCGGTTTTCCAGGTGCCGCGGAGCTTGTCGTCAGCGAAGCGCACGTGACGGATCACGCCAGGGATCAGCGAAAACTTGAGGGTGCCGGTCGACAGATCCTGCTCGGGCAACAGCACACGCGTCGTGACGTACCCGCGCGCCAGGATCGCTTGCGACAGGCCTTTGACGAGCAGGTCGAGCCCTTGTTTGCCGACGCACTGTCCGGCGTAGTGCTCGAGCCATTCGCGAGCGAAGGCGAAGCGGTCCATCGGCAACGCCGACGCGCCTTGCGATTTCACGGAAGCAGGCAGCGCATCGGGTACGTCGAGGCCGAAACGCTCGATCCGAAAGCAGGGCGTTTCCGACGGTAGCGCGGGATACCCAGCGCTGGCCGTCACGTCCGATCGCACCCCGGGCGCGGTGACGGTTCGCTCGCGTTCACGCGCCTCTTCTTGCTGTCGGGATTGCTGGTAGTTGCCCGGAACGGTCAGGCGCGGAGCTTCCTGCGCCGACACGCTCGTCGCGATAAACAGCAGTGCTGCGGCGGCAGAATTCACTCGGCGAATAACTTTCATGTTCTTCTAGATATGGGGTCGTGGACTACAACCGGATCACGCGTATTCGTCGAGGATGCGACGATTTATTAACGCGGCCAGCATACTGATCATTTAAAAAAGTCCGGCAAAAAAATGCATGGATGACACCCATACTGACCCAAGCAGCACAGTTATGCTTGTGCGTCATCTTGGCCCGCTGCTCTGGATTTTCATCACCGCCGACTATCGCCACCCAACCGTCCTGTTTTCCAAGAAATGTCTTAGCTAAGGAAGATATTCTTCAATATCACGCAAACGATGAAGCCCATAATCGCAGTGAAAAAGTACCACCAGATAATTTTCTGTATCCGCGTTTTCGGAACAGATGTAATTGACGGCCCCATGGCTGCCACCTAATCCCAGTTTTCCCTTGATCAACGGAGAAGCCCCAGCCAACTGAAGCAGGGCTGTTTGTCTTCCCCACGATCCTGGCAATCTTTTCATCCGGATACGGCTTCCGGTTGAAGCAGATTTTACGATGGCAACGACAATCATTTTTTTCGCACAAAAACCACCGTCGCAAAAACACAAAACACGAACCCCAATAGGGCGCCGTTCACCAAAACGAATCTCGCGTCGCTACTATCCCATAAGAAACCGCCACCATAAAAATGAGCAACAAAAGCCATTGCAAATAATTTTATCAAGGCAAAACACAGAAATGACAACAAGAAAGTGGCAAAATACAAGATAATCAATCTAAACATTTCTTCACTTCCCAATCCGAGATTTTGCATCGTTTATCGCTTTCGTTCCGGCTTCAGCGCCGGCGGCACCGGCGACAGGGGTGAGATTGTAGAAGTAAAAATTCCAGCCACTAATCGACCGCACCCCAGTCGATGGCACGAAGTCTGCATAAACACGGAGCCCGGTATATACCGGGACCATCGTTTTAGCTTTTGCTCTCAGACTTGAACCACGGGCCGAATTTCGATGGATCATCGCTCAACATCCCGGCCTTACGCAACGGCTTCGGCAAGAATCGAATGTGTAAAACCAGAAGAACAATAAAGAATGGAAGACCTATAGCAAATGCAGAGACGCCATCACTCAGCCCCATCAGTTTCCGACAAATACCAATCACAACGACCGTATAGCATCCTGTACTAAAAATCGAAACCAAGCAAACCATGAGCCATATTTGAGCCGTCGCATAGAGTCGCCGCCAATTCATTTCTGCTCTCCTGCGCGGTGAACATCATTGATGACCGTTGCTCCCTTCGAACCAACACCAAACAGCAAAATTCCCTGCGTCGTGCCGTATGGTGCCGCTTGGTTAATGAATGGAATCAAGGTATTGTTATTGATACGCGGCACGGTCACATCAAACATGGATCCCGGACGATTCAGCCCATCAGCATTACCCATCTTGAGCGGGACTGGCGCTTTCAGCGCCGCAATCGCAGCTACCAAATTCAACCCGTCATATACAACATTCCCCCAACCAGCGGGCAATGCCTCATTAAACCCATACCGCACAGGATTCACACCAGGAGAACTAGTTCCGTTGTAACGGTTGTAAAGACCATCCGTACCTTCTGCCATATCACCCAATCCAAAGACGATCATTCCTCCACCGCCGAGAGCACAACCCAGACCGCTTGCACAAAGTCCCGCGCCCGTCTTTACCGTCATACCCCCAACAACGACCTTAGCGGTATCCTTCGCGACTCCAACCGGATCGTTCTTCAACGCATCGCCAACCTTCTGCATCGGTGTGTAATCGAACAAACCCGCTTCCTTCTGCCGATTTACCCAATCCAGCTCCGGACCCAGCGAAGCCACCTCAACTTCACTCACGAAGTTCTTGTTCCGCTCCGCGCTTCCTTCCGGGTATTCTGCCCAACACTTCACCGCATAGCACGCTGCGCGCGTCAGCTTCTCTTGCTCCGCCTTGTCCTTCCCGGCCTTCTCGGCAATTGCTTTCTTTTCATTGTCGTGCAGCTGCCGGTTGAACCGATCGACGTTGTACCCCGAGAACGCCCCCGATTCACCGCCCACTGCCGCCCCAGCCCCCGTCGCAAGCGCGTTCGCCACGATGTTGCCCAGCGCCTGATTCATATTGGCGTTGCCGGTCGGATCGCTGCCAGCGATCGCGCTGCTCAGTTCATTCAGCTTGCCTGATGCGATCGACGCAATTGCCGCACCGGCTGCGCCACCTACTGCATTACCGCCCGCCATTCCGGTCACCAGCGCCGCGCCGGCACCTTGCATCAGCGCGCGGTTCGCTCCACCTTCCTTCCACGCGTCAACACCTGCCTGGTCGCCATTAGCCTCGGCTTGCCGTTTCATCTCATCAGCAAAGTCTCCGATCCGGCGCGACACCACTTCACCAGCCGCGCTGGCCGCAGCCATCATGTCCGCTTGATTGCTCAACAGATTCTGCATGTCGGGCAGTTTGGCAACCGTACCGTTCGTGTTCGTCGTATCGCGGTTCAAGCTCGCCACATCCTGCTTCTGGTTCGCCGAATCCGTGATCGTAACGGTCCCCGCGCTCACGCCGCTCTTCGTCGTCGCGCTATCGCTGCCGCTGTCGTTCTGCCCAAGCATGGGCGCGGCGCCGCCCGCATTCTTGCCCGACGTGCTGCCATGTGTGCTGTAGTTCATCCCGCCGTCGCCGGTCGTCGCACCTGCACTGAAGCCGCTCGAGCTCGCATCGTAATGCGACTGGTTCTGGATGTCGGAGAAGGACAGCGAACCTGTCGTCAGCGAATTCTTCGACGCATCCGCTTGACTTGCGATCAGCCCACCCTTCAGGTCGGTATTACCGGTGACGTTGATATTGAAACCGCCGTCACCTGCTTGAATCCCGGCCTGTTCATTGACACCCGCATAGCTGCCCGACGCGTTGCCCTTGCTCTGGCTGAAGCTCGCACTGGCGCCGCCCTGACTGACGCTGAAGCCGCCACCCGAACTCGACTGATGCGCCGCGCTCGACAACGTGTCCTGCACGCTGACGATGTTCAGGTTCCCGCCCACGTCGGCATTCACCTGATTGCCCTTCACGTTCGAGCCGATGATGTTCGTATCGCCGCCCGAGATGATCGTCACATTGTTTGCTGCGTTTACATGGCTATTGTTCTGCGTGGCCAGATCGCTGTTGCCGTCGCCGTTGGCCTTCGACATCGCCGCGGAAACACCAAACCCGCCCGTGCCGACCGACACGCCCACGCTCGCACTCTTAGACTCGTTCGTGCTGCGCGTGGAGTCGGTGTCCGTCGTATTGACGATGTTGACCTGATTCTTCGCCGCCAGGATCACGTCGTTTGCGTTCACGTTCGAGCCGGCGATCGTCACATTGCCGCTACCCGGCTGCCCGTTCCCCGTTGCCGCAAACGCCGCCGTTCCGCCCGCAGTGACGCTGGAGCCACGATTCGTCACGCTGTCTTCGGAGAATGCGCTCTTGCTGTGACTGCTGCCGACGCTGACTTCGACCTTGAACTGAGGCGTCTCGCCCGCCCCCAGCGCCCGGACCACATCGCCTGCGGCCACGTTCGCATCCCACGCCGCGCTGGCCGCCGCCATCCCGTGCAACGCTGCCGCGCGACCATCCTGGCTATTGCCGGACGCACGCGATTGCCCCACAGCGTTCGATACCGCGTCGATCACCGGTGCCTTCAGTGCCAGCGTCAGGCCGCTCTTGGAGACTTCCTGCGTTTCACCGCGGTGGTTCTTGTCCTGCGCCGCGTCAATCGTCACGTTCGCGCCTGTCCCGCTGAGATTCTTCGCTGCGATCAGGTCGCTGCCGGTCACGTGCAGATCGTTGCCAGCCGTGATGCTGAGGTTACCCTTCAGCGAGCCGACCGTGCTGGCGTTGTTCGACACCTCGGTCGTCTGACTGGTCGTCTTCAGCGAACTGCTGCCCACCGACACCGACAGTCCTCCGCCCGACATCAGCCCGGATTCCTTCTTGTTGTAGTAGCTCGACGACTCCAAGGTGTCCTGCGACGTCGTCACCGTCACGTTACGCGCTGCCGTGAGCGTCACGTCGTTCGTTCCGACGATGGTGCTGCCCTGAACATTGACGTCCTTTCCGCTGACAATGTTCACGCCGTCCGCCGATACCAGACTGCCGCGATTGAGCGTCATCGTCTGGTCGATCCCGCTCGCAACCTTCACGCCGCTGACGACATTGCTATGGCTGTGCGTTTCGTGCGAATTCAGCTCGTGCGTCTCGGTTGCCGCGCCGACATTCACATCGCCGGCCGCCAGCAGGTTCGCGTTGCCCTTGTCGAGGCTGATCGTGCTGCCGGAGAGCGTTATATCCTTGCCCGACACGATATTGATCGTGTCGCCACCCTTGAACGTCGTCCCGGTCAGCGCCTGATCGGACGTGTGCAACGTCTCCGCGTAGCTGCCATGGCTATCGCTACCCGAACTGTTGCTGTTCACCGTCGACGTCGCACTCGCCGCGCCGAGTGTTACGTTGCCCTTGGCGGCCAGCGTGCCGCCCTGGCCGAGGTCGATCTGTGCGCCCTTTGCCGTCAGATCACCGCCCACGACGACGTTCGACTGCCCACCGACCGTCACCGAGCTGCCGGTGACCTTGTTGATGTCGGTATTCGACACGCCGTTCGCCCGCTGCACGATCTTGTGCTCGCCGGTCTGCACCGCACCGAGATCCCAGTTGCCGCCGACATTCATGCCGAGATTGCCGCCGACCGACAGGTTGCCCGCGTTCTGCTGGAAGTTGCCGCCCGTCGTGATCGACGCATCGCCGGCCACGTCCAGTTTCGCGGTCGGCCCAAGCGTGGTCACCACGCTCGTCGCGCCGTCGCGGCTCACCCGTGTGTTCGTCTTCGTCGCCGTATCGAGAATCAGGTCCTTCCCGGCGTCGAGCTGCAGACTGCCGGCCTTCACATTCGCCGACGTCAGGTCGATGTTGTTCTCGGTCTTCAGCGACATCAGCCCGCCGCTTTGCAGCGCACCGAATGCGTTGTCGATCTGCTTGCCCTGGATCGCCAGCGTGTTATCCGCCTTGATCGTGCCGCTGTTCGTGAACGACTGCGCATTCCGGAAATCGATGTTCGTCGCACTGATCAACGGGCCGTCGATATTCTGCTGGCTGGCCTTCGCGAGATAGACGACCGGCACGAGCACCGACTGACCGTCGACCACCCGTGTTTCCATCATGACCACGTTGCTGGTCAGCTTCGACACCTGATCGGCCGACAGGCTCGCGCCGATCGGTAGATCGAGCGACTTCGACAGATCCGCGCCGGCCGCCATCAGCGATTGATACATGGTCTGCAGGTCTGCGTACGGCCCGAGCACGGCCTTGCCGGTCAACGCCGTGACTTCGTTGCGCACGAGCTGCTGCTCGTAGAAACCGTCGCCGAGACGCTTCGGGATATGCGTGAGATCAACGCCGAGTTGTCCGAAGAAGTAGTCGCTCGAAATGAAGTTCTTCTGGTTCGTGAACGCCGGGTTCGTTTCGATCACGTAGCTCGCATTCGGCGCTGTCGTCGGCTTGAACAAGCCGCCTTGCGGAATGGTGAGGTTGTTCAGGACGTTCAGCGCCGTCGCGCTGGCGATGATCGGATCGACCGGCGCCGACGGACCGCCGTGCACGGCCGACGCACCCGATTTCGCGCCGCTCGCGTTACCGCTCAGGTTGGTGGGGGTAAGACCCGGCACCGACTGCCCAGGCAGCAAGCCGAGCGACGGAATGGATGCATTGCCCGCCGTGTTGTTGACGCTGACACCGGTGCCCGAAATCGTGCCGTTCGAACTCAACGTCGAGTCGTATTTCGGCAGTTTGTAATCCTTGATCGACGCCGGCGCCGCCTGGGTGTAACCGCCCGGGCGACCCGTCACGAACGGTGCGTTGCCGAACGGCAATTGCCAGTCGTGTTCCGAGTTGTCGTAGTTGTTGTAGTGATACTGGCCCGAGTAGGAAACCGACACGCCCGGCAGTTTCTGGCCCGACGCCGCCCAGCCGTCGGCGTCATAGTTCCCTGGCATCTTGATGTCGCCGACCGCCGCGATGTTGCTCCAGTAGTTTTGCAGGGTGCCAACCGACGACGCATCGATCCTGCCGCCCGACACGATCTGGGCAGCCGGGCTGATGTCCGTTACGGTCGTCGCCGTCGCGCTGTCCGCATAGTAGGTCGTGAACTGATACGTGCTGTTCCACTGCCCGCCGTGAGGCGGCTCGGTGTAGACGCCGCCGATGCTGTACGGATCCTTCACGCCGATCTGGCCAGTACGGCCGCTGATCGGAATACCGAACTGGCCGAGCAGCGATGGGTCGATCGAACTCGTCGAGGTCTTCATCACGCGGCGCGTGCTCGTGATCTTGTCCGCATGCAGTTCCATGTCGCCTTCGGACTGAATCAGCGCGGACACGTTGTTGACCAGCGCGGCGTTCGTGTAATTGCCGCTGGCGTCCTTGCCGCCTGCCAGCACGACCTTGCCCATGCCGAAGATAGCGGTCGTCGCCATCGAATCTGTCGCAGTCGTGTCGTCGCGGTTCTCGATGTCGTGCGCGAGGATCTCCAGCGTGCCGTTGCTGTCTGATGCACCGATCAGCGCGGTCGGCCCGAGGTTCGAGATCGTATTCGTCGCATTGAGCGAAGCGCTGGCGCCGACGAGCGCGCCGGTATTGATCAGGTTTGTCGATTGCGTGTGCAGCAAGCCGCCGGCAGTCAGGGCGCCCACGTTGACGATGTTGCCCGCGTTGACGCTCAGGTTGTTGACTGATTGCAGGTTCGCGTTGTTCGTGAAAGTGCCGGGCAGCGTGAAGGCAAGATCGTGACCGACGTTGAACTGCGTATCGGATGCCGCCGTGTAATCGCCCTGCAGGTTCACGTTCGCATCATGCGCTGCGCTGTATGTGCCGCCACCCTGCAGCGTGGCCGCCGTGACCGACAGGTCGTGCGTCGAGCTGATCTGACCGTTCGTGTTGGTAATCGCGCTGGTGGTCGTGACGTCCACGTCACCGTTCGAATTCGTGATATTGCCGATCGTGCCGCCGCTGTTGTCCAAGGTGTTGCCTTGAACATGCAGCGACGCGCCGCTGAGTTGACCGCCCTGCGTGTTGCTGATCGACGCTGCGCTGACCGCCACGTCGCCGTTGCCGGTAATCGCGCCCATACCCGCTACGCCGCCGGCGTGGCTGTTGGCGATCTGGCTGCCGCCTTGCACCGTCATCTTGCCCGCGCCGAGGTCGACAATGGCGCCGTCCGCGTTGTCGATCGAGGCCGATTGAATGGCGAGCGTGCTGGTGTCGCCCGCAACCGATTGCCCCGCCTGGATGTGCCCGCCTTGGTTTGACAGAGTGCCGCCGTTCTTCAACGACAGTGACGCGTCCGATCGCAGCAGGCCCTGCGCGTTGTTCACGTCACCCGCAATCGTGGCGTTGATGCCGCGCTGCGCGGCGAGGATACCGCTCGCGTTGTTCCAGGCAGCCGCGTTGACGATGGCTTGCCCCTTCGTCACGATGGTGCCCGACGCGTTGTTCAGCGCGCTGGCGCCATTGCCCGGCGCGATCGTCAGCGTGCCGGTGCCGGCATGCGTAATGGTGCCGCCCGCGTTGTTCAGCTCGGCCGGCGTGAGCGTCAGGTCCGTGCTGTTGGTCTGGATGACGCCGGCGGCCGAGTTGTCGAGCGTGCCGCTGACGTTCATCCCCATCGCTGACGATCCATACTGCGTGATCGTACCGCCGTGGTTCACGAGGTTGGCGGCCGTCAGCGCAAGCTGATTGGCTTCGAGCTTGCCGCCGCTGTTGTCGAGCGTCGAATCGGCGGTGACCGACAGGTTCGGCGCGACGATCGAACCGCCCTGGTTCGTCATCGAGCCGGTGTGGATCGTCGCGTTCGTGCTCGCGCCGATCTGGCCGCCGTCGTTCGCGAGCGTACCGCTCGCGACGCTCAGATCCGTGTTCGACAACAGCTTGCCGCTCGCATTCTTCAGCGTGCCGGCGACAGTTGCCGTCAGTCCGTTCTGCGCGTTGATCGAGCCCGATGTGTTGTTCAGCGTGCCGGTTTGGGCGACGACGCGCCCGTTGCTCGCGATCGAACCGCCTACGTTCGACACCGAGCCCGAACCGCCGCCGAGCGTCAGCGTGCCGGTGCCGGCGTGCGTGATGGTGCCGCCGTCGTTCTTCAGCATAGCCGGCGCGAGCGTCAGGTCGGTGCTGTTGGTCTGCAGCGTGCCGCTGCTGGAATTGTCGAGCGTGCCCGACACGTTGACGGCCATTGCTCCGGCGCCGATCTGCGTGATGGTGCCGCCGTGGTTCACGACGTCGGTTGCGTTCAACGAGACCTGATCGGCCTGCACGGTGCCGGCGCTGTTGTCGAGCGTCGTTGCGCTGAGCGTCGCCGTCTGGCCGACAATCGAACCACCGCTGTTCGCCAGGTGCGCGCCGGCATCGACCACGACGTTCTGGGCGGCCTGCAGGGTGCCACTACCGTTGTCGACCGACTGGCCCGCAACACGCAGATTTGTATTGGACGTGATCGCGCCGCGGTTGACAACGTTTGCGCCCTGGACCGACACGTAGCCATTGCCGCCGATGACGCCGCCTTGCGCACCGTTTGCCGTCGTACCCGCCGCGTTCGTCAGTTGACCGGTTGCGCTCAGCGTCAACCCGTCACCGTTCAGCGAAGTGATTCGGCCAGCCGTGTTGTCGATCGTGGTCCCGTCGACTGACGCGTGCCCGGCGCTCTGGATGGTGCCTTGATTGTTCGCGATGGCGCCACCGCGCACGTCCGCCGTGCTTTCGGATACCAGTTCGCCGGACTGGTTGGCGATCTGGCCGGCCACGTTGACTGACAGCGGCCCCTGCGATGAAACCTTGCCGCTCTGGTTCGAGAGCGCACCACCGGTCAGCGTCGTGCTGCCGCCGCTCGACAGGCTGCCGTGATCATTGATCACCGTACCGGAAGCACTCGCCTGAATGGCGCCTTGCGCGCTCGTCGTCGCGCTCGACAGGTTCACGTCGCCGGCCGTCGCGTTCAGCGACAGATTACCGTTCGCTGCGGTCTGGCTGCCGGCGAGATTCACGCTGCCGCCCGTCAGCGATACGCTACCGCCCGCTACATTCTGGCCGGTCGCGTTCAGTTGACCCGATGCCGTCAAGTTCAAGTCGCCGCTATGCGCAACGGAGCCGTCGTTGTTCACGCCGGCGCCGAGCGTGCCGGTCGAATTGACGCTGCCCGCATTCACCGTCGCGCTCTGCTGCGCCGCGAGCGTCCCGGTGTTCGTAAGATCGGCGCTTGTACTGGCCGACAGCGATTGCTGCGCGTACGTCGTGCCGCTGTTCTGGATGCCGCCCGCAGCCGACAGCGCGAGGTTGCCGCTCGCCGTGGACTTACCCGTCAGGACGAGCCGGCCGTTCGACTGCAGCGTCAGGTCACCGGCCTGGGCGGCAATCGTCCCGGCGTTGGCCACCCCCACACCGAACTCGTTCGATGCGAGGAAGATCCGATCACTATACATACCGCCCAATTGACTCACGTCGATCGCCACCGACGGAGCCGCGCCGTCGCCGGCAATCGGTGTTGCGGCGAGCGTGTCGTGGTTGACCTGGGCCGCGCCGGCGATCACATTCAGATTCTTCGCGTAGACCGCCGCGTTCACCTGCACCGCGCGAGCGATGAGGTCCACTTGGTCGATATTGGCGGCATTCAGGCCCGCGCCGGCAACCGTCACGAGTCCGCGGTTGACGTTGTAGCCAGCGAGCGAGCCATCGGCACCGTAGTACGGCACGCCCGTTGTGAGGGTTGCGCGACTGGTGTTGATGAAGGACGCGCCATCAAGATAAATGCCCGACGGATTCGCGAGGACGAGCTCCGCCCGGGAGCCGGCGATCTCCAAAGCGCCACGAATTTGGGAGGGGTTCGGGCTGTTGACCTGGTTGACAATGATCCGTGCGGCCTGGCCTGCACTGTAATTCGGGTTGCCGTTGATCCAGCCCGCCTGCTGGGTCTGAACCATCGTGGCCGAGTTATTCAGGATCGCGCCGGCGCGCGAGACGTCGAACTGGTTGTAGGTGTTGACTGAGACGCCGGCGCCCGACGGCGCGGCCACGTTGACTTGAGGCAAGCCGTTCGGCGTCTGGATCACGTGTGTGCTGGTACCCGGCGTCGGCACGATCTGCGCATCGGACAGGGTGGGCAGCATGCCGAGCGCTGCGACACCTGCCACAACCATGCGGGTACCAGACGTCGACAATCGCCGCCGTGCACGTGCTTCGCCCGTCGCCGAGTTCCCCTCGGCGGTCGCCGTTTCTGCAACGGCCACCACCATACCCCGAAGCCTGGAATACACCAGGCGATGCGTATTCTTGTTCATTCTTATCGGCGCGGCCTGCGCCCATTCGTTTGGTTATTGACCGCGAGCTTACTGAAACGCCGAAGAATGACTGTCAAATATTGCCAAGGTGTTGAAGGGAAACCACAAAAATCGAATTCCAGACACGTCTGATTGACGTGCACTCGAACATCTCTAGTCGAGTTCAAAAGCACATATACAGCAAATCAGATCGAATTCTCGTGCGTCTGTCGTATGCACACCCGCTACGTACTCCGGACCAAACTGCGGACTAAAATTGGTTGACGGTTGAACGTCGGGATGTGCGGTTATTCGTGCAAGAATCTTCTGAGATTTGTCGGAATTCACCCGTTCACCCAGAGCGTGCGCTCCGCTACACCCACGGCTGCGCGAGCCCTTCGGTCTGCAACGCCCGCTGGACCGCCCGGCGCGCGAGCACTCGCCGCAGATAACCTCCGAGTACCGGCCGCTGCCGCACCGGCTCGGCAAAGCCGCGCGTCCAGCGGCACAGCATCAGCGCGTACGGATCTAGCACCGTGTAGCGCGCACCAAGCAGTCATCCGGCGGGCGTCGGTATCAAACTGCGGCGAACTCGATCACCGGTTCGCATCGGATCGGAAAATTGACCGAATTCGCGACATAGCACTTCGCATGCGCATCGTGATGCAGATGCGCGGCCCGTTCGCGATCGTCGCCGGCCCGGATCGTCACATGCGGGCGCAGCACGATTTCCGTGAAGCGGCCTTCATCGGCGCTGTCGAGCATCGTGCCCTCCGCGTTGTCGACATAGGCGAGCACGCGAAGACCGGCTTCCGAGCACAGATGCAGGTACCAGAGCTTGTGGCACGCCGATGCCGATGCCAGCAGCAGGTCTTCCGGATTCCAGCGCGCGGCATCGCCGCGAAACGCCGCGTCCGACGAACCGGGGATGTCCGGCTTGGAACCAGCCCGGATCACATGGTCACGACCGTACTCGCGGTACCCCGACGTGCCGGTGCCGCGGTTGCCCGTCCACTCTACTGCGACGCGATACTTGTGTTCGCCAGATGCCATCTCGCTCTCCATGGATGTGGGTTGCTTCGGCCGGGCCGGATGTCGTTTGACGAAGCCCGCCTGCGATCGCCATTTTGACACCGGATTCCCATTTGGTATACCATTATTCCAAACTGACGGAACATGCAGGCATGGAAGCCAAACTCGATTCCACGGCGGACGCGGTCGCCGCCTCGTTGCGGGACATGATCATCAACGGCGAGCTGGAAGCCGGCGAGCGGCTCGTCGAACGCGACCTCGCCGACCGGTTCGGCATCAGCCGGATTCCGATGCGCGAGGCGATCCAGCGCCTGGAGCGCGAAGGCTTGCTGGACATCTTCAGGAATCGCGGCGCCGTGGTGCGCATGCTGAGCGCATCGGACGTGCAGGAAATCTACGACCTGCGCGTGCTGCTCGAAGGCGACGCGATCTACCGCAGCGTGAAGCGGCTCGACGACGAGACGCTCGCGCGTGCCGAACTCGTCCATCGCCTGCTCGGCGATACGGCCGTGCCGCGCCGGCAGGGCGAACTGAACCGCGAATTCCATGCGTTGCTGTATTCGTGCTGCGGCAACGCACGGCAATTGAAGACGATCGCGGAGCTGCGCAGCCAGGTCGAACGGTACGAGCGCCTGCAGGCCACGCTGCTCGCCGATACGCCGTCGTTCCAGGTCGAGCACGAGGAGATCCTGCAGGCGTGCCGCGAACGCAATGCGCGTGCCGCTCGGTCGATGACGGTCGTGCATCTCGAATCGGCCAGGCGCATCGTGATGGGGCTCGTCGAAGGCGACTGAAGCCGGCGCTGCGTGTGCCGCCTGCTGCCCCGCGCGCGCGGGGCGGGCCGGCCCTGTCGTGCCTTGTCGGGTCGCGCCAATCGCGGCGCCAACCTCCGTCGCGACATTCAGCATATCGATACATCAAATCGACCGCGTCGCGCTCCCGCCGGGCGCGCGGCCGGTCGTCCCGCGCACCATCAGTTTCGGCAGCGACGCGATCCGCACGCGCGACGCAGCGCTGCTGCGCTCGCCCGCGTCGCGTAGCGCATTGAGCAATTCGACCGCGAGCCCCGCGGCCTCGGCGGTCGGGATCGCAACGGTCGTCAGCGTGGGGCGCGTGTCGCTGGCCAGGTGAATGTCGGTGATCCCGACGATCGACAGATCGTCCGGCACACGCCTGCCGCGATCGGCCGCCGCATGCAGCGCCCCGATCGCCGGCAGGTCATTGGTCGCGACCAGCGCGGTCAGCCGCGGATGCGCGTCGAGCAGCCGCCCCGCCGCGCGCACGCCGCCGTCGATCGAATCGGGTTCCGCCGCGACGATCGACGCATCGAGCCCGGCTTCACGCATCACGTCGACGAAGCCGTCGTAGCGCGCCGCCTGCACGCCGCTCGCCGACCCGCCGACGATCACGCCGATCCGCTCGTGGCCCAGCTCGAGCAAGTGCCGCGTCGCGATCCGCCCCGCCTCCCGAAAATCGATCGCGACGCACGGCAGTCCGTCGGGCGGCGCCTCCGGCCGCTCCCACAGGCACAGCACGACCGGCACACCGCGCGCGGCCACGTCGAGCAGATCCGGCAGATGCAGGTTCGCGTTGGTCACGAGAATCCCTTCGGAGATCGTGCCGGCAATCTGGTCGAGATACGCGCGCCCTTGCAGCGGATCTTCATTCGTATTGCAGACGATCAGGAACTGCCCGTTGCGGCGCACCGCGCGCTCGACCGCCAGCGCGAACTCCGGGTAGAACGGGTTCGCGATGCTCGACACCATCAGCGCGACCGTCGGCGCGCGCCCTTCCGCCAGCGCACGCGCCGCGAGATGCGGCCGATACCCGAGCGCCTCCACGGCTTCCAGCACCCGCGCACGCGTCGCCTCGCCCACCCGGCCGCGCTCGCGCAGCACGTTCGACACGGTCGCGGCCGTCACGCCGGCGCGGCGCGCCACTTCATCCAGGGTTGCCATCGATTGCTCACTATATGAGACGTCTATCCAGTATTTGCTTCGCTCACCGAAGCGGCGCACTATCGCCGCACACCCTGCCGCCCGACCGACGGGCGCGACTCGGCCGCGATCGCATCGCCTCTTTTTTTGATCGCGATGATTAAGCGCTTAATCACCGATGATGGCGCATTAAAACATGGAGCGGAGACAATGGCGAGCATCTCGATGCGACGCGTGCAGAAAGCCTATGGCGATCACGCGCCGGTCATTCGCGACGTCGATCTGGAGATCGGCGCGCACGAGTTCTGCGTGTTCCTCGGGCCGTCCGGATGCGGGAAGTCGACGTTGCTGCGGATGATCGCCGGGCTCGAGGACCTGAGCGCGGGCGAGCTGTCGATCGACGGCCGCCGCGTCGACGACGTGCCGGCCGCCGAGCGCGGCGTCGCGATGGTGTTCCAGAGCTACGCGCTGTTTCCGCACATGACGGTCTACGAGAACATGGCGTTCGGGCTGAAGCTCGCACGCGTGCCGAAAGCCGAGATCGACCGGAAGGTGCGCGATGCCGCGCGCATCCTGCAGCTCGACACGCTGCTCGAACGCAAGCCGAAGGCGCTGTCGGGCGGCCAGCGGCAGCGCGTCGCGATCGGCCGCGCGATCGTGCGCGAGCCCGGCGTGTTCCTGTTCGACGAGCCGCTGTCGAATCTCGACGCCGCGCTGCGCGGCCAGACCCGCATCGAGATCGCGCGGCTGCACCGGCAGTTCGAACGCGCGAGCGTCGTCTACGTGACGCACGACCAGACCGAAGCGATGACGCTCGCCGACAAGATCGTGCTGCTGCACGCCGGCGCCGACACCGCGCAGCACGGCAGCATCGCGCAGGTCGGCGCGCCGCTCGACCTCTACCACCACCCGGCCAGCCGCTTCGTCGCGGGCTTCATCGGCTCGCCGCGGATGAACTTCCTGCCGGCCGTCGTCACGGCGTGCGATGCCCGTCGCACGACCGTCACGCTCACGCCGTCCGGCGAAACCTTCACGCTGCCGCGCGACGGCTCGGCGCTCGGCGCCGGCGCCGCCGTGACGCTCGGCATTCGCCCCGAACACCTGACGCTCGGCGCCGCGCACGACGCCACGACACTCGCACGCGACGTCGCGCTCGTCGAACGCCTCGGCGAACAGACCTACGTGCACCTCGACCAGCCCGGCGGCCACGCGCTGATCGCGAAAGTGCCCGGCGACGCGCAGGTGCATACCGGCGAGCGCGTGCACGTACATGCGCCGGCCGCGGCCTGCCATCTCTTCACCGAAGACGGCCGCGCGGTGCCCGCGTGCGCCGACGTCCACGTTCACCACTACGCATAAGGATCGGGCATGCGCCTCGGAGTCTGTTACTACCCGGAACACTGGCCGGAATCGATGTGGGCCGACGATGCCCGCAGGATGAAAGCGCTCGGCATCGAGCAGGTGCGGATCGCCGAATTCGCGTGGAGCCGTATCGAGCCGTCGCCCGGCGAATACGACTGGGGCTGGCTCGATCGGGCGGTCGACGTGCTCGGCGCGGCCGGCCTCGAGATCGTGATGTGCACGCCGACCGCGACGCCGCCGAAATGGCTGGTCGACCGCCATCCGGACATCCTCGCGATCGGCGCCGACGGCCGGCCGCGCGCGTTCGGCTCGCGCCGCCACTACGACTTCTCGTCGCCGACCTATCTCGAGGCGTCGCGGCAGATCTGCACGGCGGTCGCCGAGCGCTACGGCCGGCACCCGGCCGTGCGCTACTGGCAGACCGACAACGAGCTGGGCTGCCACCAGACCGTCGTCAGTTATTCGCCGGCCGCGCTCGTGCGCTTCCGTGCGTGGCTGAAGGCGCGCTACGGCACGATCGACGCGCTGAACCGCGCGTGGGGCACCGTGTTCTGGAGCATGGAGTATCGCCATTTCGACGAGGTCGATGCGCCCGTCGGTACCGTGACCGAAGCGCACCCGTCGCATCGCCTCGACTACCGGCGCTTCGCGTCGGACGAAGTCGTGCGCTATCACCGGATGCAGGTCGACGTGATCCGCGCGCATTCGCCGGGCCGGCCCGTCGCGCACAACTTCATGCAGCTGTTTACCGAGTTCGACCATTACGAAGTGGCGCGCGACCTCGACGTCGCGACGTGGGACAGCTATCCGCTCGGCGCGCTCGAGGAGCAATGGTTCGCGCCCGACGTGAAGGCGCGCTGGCTGCGCACCGGCCATCCCGATTTCGCGTCGTTCAATCACGACCTCTATCGCGGCATGTCGACGCTGCCGTTCTGGGTGATGGAGCAGCAGCCGGGCCCCGTGAACTGGGCGCAGTGGAACCCCGCGCCGCTGCCGGGGATGGTGCGCCTGTGGAGCTGGGAGGCGTTCGCGCACGGCGCCGGTTGCGTGTCGTACTTCCGCTGGCGTCAGGCGCCGTTCGCGCAGGAGCAGATGCACGCGGGCCTGAACACGCCGGACAACCGGCTCGACGAAGGCGGCCGCGAAGCGCAGCGCGTCGCGCAGGAAATCGCCGCCGTGCTCGATGCCGGCGCCGATGCCGACGCGAACGGCGCGGTGCGTGCCCCCGTCGCGCTGGTGTTCGACTACGAGGCGAAGTGGCTGTTCGAAGTGCAGCCGCAAGGCGCCGATTTCCACTACCCGCGTTTCGCGTTCGAGTACTACTCGGCGCTGCGTTCGCTCGGCCTCGACGTCGACATCGTTTCCGCGCACGCGCCGCTCGACGGCTACCGGCTCGTCGTCGTGCCGCCGCTGCCGGTCGTCCCGGACGATTTCGCCGCGCGGCTCGCGGCCTCGGGCGCGCACGCCGTGCTCGGGCCGCGCACCGGCTCGAAGACCGTCGACCTGCAGATTCCGCCGACGCTGCCGCCCGGCCCGCTCGCATCGATCCTGCCGGTGCGCGTATGGCGCGTCGAATCGCTGCGGCCGAACGTGACCGAACGAATCGACGGCACGCTATGCGACGGTACGCCGCTCGCGGGCCATGCGCGCCACTGGCGCGACTTCGTCGAACTGCACGACGACACGCGCAGCGTCGTGCGCGCGCGCTTCGCCGACGGTCACCCGGCCTGCGTGTCGCACGGCACGCTGCACTACTGGGCCGCGCTGTTCGACGACGCGACCACCGCCCGGCTGTTCGCCGATGTCGCGGCCGAAGCCGGCCTCACGCCGACGCCGCTCGGCGACGGCGTGCGCATGAGCCGGCGCGGCGGCCTGACCTACGTTTTCAACTATGGCGACACGCCGCACACAATCGACGCGGTACCGCCGTCGGCGTTCGTGCTCGGCAGTACGCAAGTCGGGCCGCAAGACGTGGCCGTGTATCGAAGCCGTTCGTAGCACCCCGGCACCGGCGCCACGATGCGCCGGTCACGCACAAGACGACACACAGGAATGGAGACACGCATGACACATCGCCCCCTTCGCTTCGCCGCCCGGCTCGCCACGGCCGCCGCCGTCGCACTGGCATCGCTCGGCACGACGGCGCCCGCCGATGCCGGCACGCTGACGATCAACATCGCGTTCAAGGGCGCCAGCCAGCGCGCGGTCTGGCAGTCGACGCTCGACGCGTTCCACAAGGCGCATCCCGACATCGACGTGAAGGCGACCTTCGTCGACGAGGAAGCGTACAAGGTGCAGCTCCCCGCCTGGCTCACGACCGTCGCGCCGGACGTCGTGAACTGGCACGCCGGCGAGCGGATGGCGTACTACGCGAAGCGCGGGCTGTTCGAGGACCTGAGCGGCGACTGGACGAAGAACGGCTGGGGCGCGATGTATGCATCGACGCGCGACGCATCGTCGTACAACGGCAAGCAGTACGCGGCGCCGACCGTCTACTACTCGTGGGGGCTGTTCTACCGCAAGGACCTGTTCCGCAAGGTCGGCATCGCCGACGAGCCGAAGACGTGGGACCAGTTTCTCGACGCATGCAAGAAGCTGAAGGCGGCCGGCATCACGCCGGTCGCGATCGGCGGCCGCGACGCGTGGACCCTCGCCGGCTGGTTCGACTATCTCGACCTGCGCCTGAACGGCAACGCGTTCCACCAGCAGCTGATGGCCGGCGACGTGCCGTACACCGACCCGCGCGTGAAGAAGGTCTACACGACGTGGAAGTCGCTGATCGACGCGGGCTACTTCATCGACAACGCGCTGTCCTACGATCTCGACGGCGCCCAGCCGTTCCTGTTCCAGGGCAAGGCCGCAATGATGCTGATGGGCACCTTCATCGCGGCGGGTTTTCCGCCGAACGTGAAGCAGGAAATGGGCTATTACCGCTTCCCGATCATCGACCCGAAGGTGCCGACCGCCGAGGATGGCCCGGTCGAATCGCTGCATATCCCGACGAAGGCGAAGAACAAGGCCGACGCGCACACGTTCCTCGCGTTCGTCGAAACACCCGAGATGGGCGCGAAGCTCGCGGAAGGCCTCGGTTCGCTGTCGGCCAACAGCAAGTCGCCGGAGCCGGCCGATCCGGTCTCGCGGATCGGCTTCCGGATCCTTGCCGACACGAAGAGCGGCGTCGCGCAGTTCTACGACCGCGACATGACGAAGGAAATGGCCGACGAGGGGATGAAGGGGATGCAGCAGTTCCTCGCGAATCCGGCGCAGCTCGATACGGTGCTCGCGCAGCTCGAACAGACCCGCAAGCGGATCTACAAGAAGTAACGCCGTGACCCGCGCGGCGGTGCTCCGCCGCTGCGGCTGTCCCATCGTTCGCTCGTTCAGGAGCCCTGCCGTGTCCAGTCCGATTTCGTCCCGACACCTCGAGCCGCCCGCCGCGCCGCCGGAACCGCCGCCCCCTCGCGCGCCCGCCGCGGTTACCGCTGTTGAACTACCCGCGCGCCGCCCGTCGCCCGCCGTGCGGCGGCAACGGCGTGCTGCGTGGCTGTTTCTCGCGCCGGCCTGCGCGATGGTTGCCGTCTATGTGATCTGGCCGATCCTGTCGACGCTGTGGCTGAGCCTGTACAACTGGGACGGGATGACCGAGCGCACGTTCGTCGGTCTCGCGAACTATGCGGAGCTGCTGCAAGCGCCGACGTTCTACACGGCGCTGCGCAACAACGTGATCTGGCTCGCGCTCTTCATGCTCGCGCCGCCGCTCGGCCTCGCGCTCGCGCTGTACCTGAACCAGGCGGTCGCCGGCATCCGGCTCGTGAAGTCGCTGTTCTTCGCGCCGTTCGTGCTGTCGGGTGTGGTCGTCGGCCTGATCTTCTCGTGGTTCTACGATCCGACGTTCGGCCTGCTCGCGCTGATCGCCGGGCACGGCATCCCGGTGCTCGGCGACGCGCGCTACGCGACGTTCGGCGTCGTGTTCGCCGCGCTGTGGCCGCAAACCGCGTACTGCATGATCCTGTACCTCACCGGCCTCACATCGCTCAATCCGGAACAGATCGAAGCCGCACGCATGGAAGGCGCGCGCGGCTTCGCGCTGCTGTGGCACGTGGTGCTGCCGCAACTGCGGCCGCCCACGTTCATGGCGATCGTCGTCACGGTGATCGGTGCGCTGCGCAGCTTCGACCTGATCTCGGTGATGACGAGCGGCGGCCCGTTCGAGAGCTCGACCGTGCTTGCGTATTACATGTACGACCAGGCGATCAAGTACTACCGGCTCGGCTATTCCGCGTCGATTGCGGCCGTGCTGTTCGCGATCATGCTCGTCTACATCGTGTTCCAGTTGCGCCGCCTGCTGCGCAACGAGCAGTGACCTGACCTTCCGGGGATGCCTTCATCATGTTTCCGACACCCGTTGCCCAATGGAAGCCGGTATCGCGCCGGCTGTACAAGCTGTCGCTGCCCGTCGCGCTCGTGATCTGGCTGCTGCCGATGATCGCCGTGTTCGTCACGTCGGTGCGCTCGACCGAGGAACTCGTCGAAGGCCACTACTGGGGCTGGCCGCGGCACTTCTCGATGATCGAGAACTATCGCGATGCGCTGACCACGTCGCCGATGCTGCATTACTTCTGGAACAGCGTGCAGATCACGGTGCCGTCCGTGCTGGGCTCGATCGCGCTCGCGGCGATGGCGGGCTTTGCGCTTGCGACGTACAAGTTTCGCGGGAGCACGGCGCTGTTCGGCACGTTCGTCGCGGGTAATTTCGTGCCGGTGCAGGTGCTGATGATTCCGGTGCGGGACTTGTCGCTCAGGCTCGGCGTGTTCAATACGGTCGAGGCGCTGATCCTGTTTCATGTCGCGTTCCAGACGGGGTTCTGCACGCTGTTCCTGCGCAACTTCATCAAGCAACTGCCGTTCGAGCTGATCGAGGCGGCGCGGATCGAAGGGGCGGGGGAATGGACGGTGTTCTGGCGGATCGTGTTGCCGTTGATCCGGCCGGCGCTGGCTGCGCTGGCGATTCTTGTGTTTACGTTCGTGTGGAATGACTACTTCTGGGCGCTGTGTCTCACGCAAGGGGATGAGGCTGCGCCGATCACGGCAGGGGTTGCCGCGTTGAAGGGGCAATGGACGACGTCGTGGAACCTCGTGTCGGCCGGGTCGATCCTGGCGGCGTTGCCGTCCGTCGCGATGTTCTTCGCGATGCAGAAGCATTTTGTGGCGGGGCTGACGTTCGGGGCGACCAAAGGCTGAACGCGCGCAACCCTGCGTATTCGTATCTCCCCCTCTGCATCGAGAGGTTGCCCGCTTCGGCGGGCTTTTTTTTGCTGCCAGGGTGTAGCGAGATACGCAGTACGAGCCGCCTGCATTCGGCCAGGATCGGACAATCGACTGCACTCGTCGAATCGGCGACAATACCGAATACTGAGAAGCAAGTAAAAGCCGCCGAATTAAACCGTGATATTCAGGACGCCACTCGCCACGCAAAAAGGAAGGCTTTGTCGGCAAGCTGTTCTGATCCGGATGCACGCGGTTACGGCACTGTTGTGCAGAGTCGAGTCGGTGCGCGCGTTTATCCCGCAACAATTGCCGCACCCATTACATTGTGAATTTCAGCCTGGATAATCATGACAAACAAGGTCTTGCCGATTCCCACGCCGGCGGCGGCAATTTGTGCATCAGGGCTGGCGCGCGTTGATTTCGCCGATGCGTATTCCGGCCAGGCAGATCGAACCTACGCCGACGCCGAACAAGCGGCGCGCGCCGCGTTCGCGGATCCGCCGCACGCCGTCCGATGCCTGATGGCCTTGCGTAACGGAATCGTGGCGCCGTTCGGACTAAAGGCGAGTATTGATTTCAGCGATCGCGGGCTGGGAAAAATCGACGTTTTTCCAATCATTTCGAGTACGAATGATGAAGTCGTCGTCGGCGGTAACGACAAGCATCTGGATTTTCGGATCTGGATTGGCATCCAACCGGGGCTGAAGGGATCGGAAGTGACGATTTCAACCTTGGTCAAAATCAACAATCGCCTTGGAAAAGGCTACTTGTCTGTCATCATGCCGTTTCATAAGCTCCTGTCGCGCACGATGCTGCAACGGGCGGTCAATCTGAGCGCATAGCCCCTGAATCCGACAGCCAGGGACATCCCGGTGAATGAATACAGGAGGGAAGATGTCTGAGCGCGACACCAGGCTCCACGGTTGCTGGCGATTGGTTTCTTTTGATACTGAGTTTCAGGATTCGAAGGAGCGTACTCAACCGTGGGGCGCCGACCCCAATGGCTACCTTATTTTCGACCCTGATGGGCGAATGATGGTACTGGTCACCGCGAAGGCGCGGGAGCCAGGGAATACCGATGAGAAACTGGCGGCACTGTTCCGCACCGTGATGTCCTACACCGGTCGGTATCGGATAGACGGGGATAGGTTCATCACCAAGATTGACGCATCCTGGAATGAAGCCTGGAATGGCACTGAGCAGGAACGGTTCTACAGGCTTGATGGAGACGCACTCGAAGTCAGCACCGCCTGGATGCCGAATCCGTTGGTACCTGGAAATCCAATAGGAAGGGGGATTCTCGGTTTTAGACGCGAGTAATCTTCGTTACGCCGAGTTCGCAACCAGTCGCCAGTTTGCGGGTCATCATTCGACGGTGAGTCTGGCAGACAGGCAGCCGCCTTTGCATGACCGCATGGTGGCTGCCTTTTTGAGCCGCGTCGGGTCGAAAAGCAGCATCGACGAAAATCCGCGATGACCGTTTCTTCAGGCCACCGCCGTTACGCCGCCCCCGTTTCGCTGCCCTTGATGCGCAACTGCACATCGACCGATCCGATGTTCTTCTCATGCGACACGAGCATCTGCGTGAGTGCATGGTGCATATCCGGCTGCACAAGCGTCGGCAGCAACGCCTGCAACTTCCGCACGACCCAGCGCTGGCCCCGATTCAGAAACGCGAGCCGCTCCCCCAGACCGTCAATCGCCATCGCCTGTTCATAAAACGCCCCGGTAGCATGCGTCGGCGTCGCATCGAGCGACCGAATCGCGTCGACCAGCACCGAACACCCGTGCGCCTCATCCTGCCGAATGCCGGCCACGAGCCGATGAAGTTCGGGATCGTCGATTTCCGCCGCCGTCTCCGACGCAACCCGAGCACCGGCGCGCTCGGCTTCCAGCAGTTCGTTCAGCAACGCGACCAGCGCGTCGCGCTGCGCATCGGCGGATTCGTCCGTTGCATTGGCGGGGCAGGCGTCGTGCCCGTCATCGTGGATCCGGTTCGACATGCGATGTCCTCCGTTTCGGGAAGCGTGGCGCACCGGTTCGTCCGGCGTGGTTCCGTCACGCACGGCTCACGCGACAGCGTCACGCATCACGGCAAACGACAGGAGGCCACACGAAGAATGGCTGACAGTCTGACATAGCCATGTGACACGCGTTGCCAGACGACCCGCCGCGCGTGATGCCCGTCAAGACACGCCGCAACGCACCGCCGGGATCAAGTCCACCCTTCAAGCCGCAACGTCGACCGCACGAGCCGCTGCTCCTCCTGCTCGATCTCCCTCAGATATTCGACGCACTGGCGGATATGCTCGCTCGCCGCCTTGCGCGCCTGCTCGGGCAGCCGCCCGGTCACCGCGTTATAGAGCCGCGCATGCTGGCGATCGATCTGCTTCTTCAACGGCTCGCGGTGATAGAGGTTGTTCACCGACGCAAACACCGAACTCAGCAGCAGATCCGTCAGCGACTGCAACGTATTCACGAGCACCGGGTTATGCGACGCCTCGCAAATCGCGAGATGAAACGCGTGATCGAGCTTCGCGCGCGCGGCCGGGTCGAGATCCTGCGCATCGGCCGCGGTCATCTCGTCATAACGACGCTTGATCAGGATGAAATCGGCAGACGTTCCGCGCAGCGCCGCCAGCCGCGCGGCCTCCGTCTCGAGCATCCCGCGCACTTCGAACAGGTCGTACAGCGTGCGCGGCTGCGAGCCGAGCAGGTGCATCATCGGCGAGACTTCGCGCTGCGGGGTCAGGCTCGCGACGAACGAACCCTTGCCGTGCGTCGTCTCGATGATCCCGCGCGCACGCAGCAACTTCATCCCTTCGCGCACGGCCGTGCGCGACACACCGAGCTTCTCGGTCAGCCGCCGTTCGGACGGCAACGCCTGCCCGGCCTTCAGCACGCCGTCGACGATCAATTGCTCGATCCGCTCGGCGACGACATCGGCGACATTGCGCGCCGGCGCTTGTCGATCCCGCATTTCCATACTGGTATGACCACTTTGGACGGATGTCGCCGATTTTCTCATAAACCCTTGTCGTGACTGGCTTTTACGTCAAGACCCACCCTAGCTTCACGGCACGCCTCGAAAAACTGGTATGACCACGCTCGCGACGTATGGACACACACCGGCCGGCCGCCAAGAATGCCGTCCATCCGGCGCGTCGCGCATCCCGCGGCCGCCCGCATGGTGAAGAGTGGAGACGGAGACACACGATGAGTTTCACCTACGACGAACGGATCGACGGCCCGCTGGCGACCGTCGGCCGCGACACACTCGTCGCCGCGCTGCACGCGGCGGCGCCCGGCCTCGACGTGCTGCATGAGCGTGAAGCGCTCAAGCCGTTCGAATGCGACGGCCTCGCCGCCTATCGCACGGTACCGCTCGCGGTCGTGCTGCCCGACACGGTCGAGCAGGTGCGCGCGGTGCTGCGCGTCGCCGCCGCGCTCGGCGTGCCGGTGGTTGCGCGCGGCGCGGGAACCGGGCTGTCGGGCGGCGCGATGCCGCTCGAAAAAGGCCTCCTGCTCGTGATGGCGAAGTTCAACCGGATTCTCGACATCGACCCCGATGCCGGCGTCGCGCGCGTGCAGCCCGGCGTGCGCAACCTCGCGATCTCGCAGGCAGCCGCGCCGCACGGCCTCTACTACGCGCCCGATCCGTCGTCGCAGATCGCGTGCTCGATCGGCGGCAACGTCGCCGAAAACGCGGGCGGCGTGCACTGCCTGAAATACGGGCTCACCGTGCACAACATCCTGAAGGTCGAGATCCTGACGATCGACGGCGATACGCTCACGCTCGGCGCCGACGCGCTCGACGCACCCGGCTTCGACCTGCTCGCATTGTTCACCGGCTCGGAAGGGATGCTCGGCATCGTCACCGAAGTGACCGTGAAGCTGCTGCCGAAGCCGCCGAGCGTGAAGGTGCTGATGGCGAGCTTCGACGACGTCGCCGAAGCCGGTGCCGCCGTCGCGCGGATCATCGGCGCGGGCGTGATCCCCGGCGGCCTCGAGATGATGGACAACCTCGCGATCCGCGCGGCCGAGGATTTCATCCACGCGGGTTATCCGGTCGACGCGCAGGCGATCCTGCTGTGCGAACTCGACGGCTCGCCCACCGACGTCGACGAAGATGCCGAACGCGTCGCCACGCTGCTGCGCGATGCCGGCGCCTCGGAGATCCGTGTCGCGCGCGACGAGGCGGAGCGCCAGCGCTTCTGGGCCGGCCGCAAGAACGCGTTCCCGGCGGTCGGCCGCATGTCGCCCGACTACTACTGCATGGACGGCACGATCCCGCGCCGCGAGCTGCCGCGCGTACTCGAAGGAATTGCCGCGCTGTCCGCCGAATACGGACTGCCGGTCGCGAACGTGTTCCACGCGGGCGACGGCAACATGCACCCGCTGATCCTGTTCGACGCAAACCGCCCCGGCGAACTCGACCGCGCGGAAGCGCTGGGTGGAAAGATCCTCGAGCTGTGCGTCGCGGCGGGCGGCAGCATCACCGGCGAGCACGGCGTCGGGCGCGAGAAGATCAACCAGATGTGCGTGCAGTTCAACGCCGACGAAATCACGTTCTTCCACGCGGTGAAGGCCGCGTTCGATCCGCAGGGCCTGCTTAATCCCGGCAAGAACATCCCCACGCTGCACCGCTGCGCCGAATTCGGCGCGATGCACGTCCATCACGGCAAGCTGCCGTTTCCCGAACTGGAGCGTTTCTGATGCGACGCGAAATCGAATCGATCGACGACAGCGCGGCACTCGTCGCCCAGGTCGACGCGGCGATCCACGACCGCCAGCCGCTGCACATTCGCGGCGCCGGTACCAAGGCGTTCCTCGGCCGCCCCGTCGAAGGCCGCACGCTCGACGTGCGCACGCATCGCGGCGTCGTGTCCTATGACCCGACCGAACTCGTCGTCACCGCGCGCGCGGGCACGCCGCTCGCCGACCTCGAGGCGATGCTCGATTCGGCCGGCCAGATGCTGCCGTGCGAGCCGCCGTCGTTCGGCGGCGCGGCCACGGTCGGCGGCATGGTCGCGGCCGCGCTGTCGGGCCCGCGCCGCCCGTGGGCCGGTGCGGTGCGCGACTTCGTGCTCGGCTGCCGCGTGATCACCGGCCACGCGAAACACCTGCGCTTCGGCGGCGAGGTGATGAAGAACGTCGCGGGCTACGACGTGTCGCGGTTGCTCGCGGGCAGCTTCGGCTGCCTCGGCGTCGTGACCGAGGTGTCGCTGAAGGTGCTGCCGAAGCCCCGTGCAACGTGCGATCTCGCGTTGCCGCTCGCCGTGGACGAAGCCGTGCAGCGCGTCGCCGCATGGCGGCGCGCGGGGCTGCCGCTCGCGGGCGCCTGCCACGCGGACGGCGTGCTGCGCGTGCGGATCGAAGGCGGCGAGGGCTCGGTGAAGGCCGCGCGCGACACGATCGGCGGCAACGCCATGGACGACCATGACGATGCGTTCTGGGCACGGCTGCGCGACCTTGCGCTGCCGTTCTTCGACGACCCGCGCCCGCTGTGGCGCGTGTCGGTGCCGGCCGCCGCACCGCTCGACGCCCTGCCCGGCGCGCTGCTGGCCGACTGGGGCGGCGCACAGCGCTGGCTGAAAAGCGACGCCGCACCGGCCGACGTGCAGCGGCTCGCCGCGCAATGGGGCGGGCACGCGACCTGCTTCACGCCGGGCATGACGCACGAGCCGTTCCAGCCGCTGCCGCCCGCGCTGCTGCGCGTGCACCGCCAGCTCAAGGCACAGCTCGACCCGCATGCGATTTTCAATCCCGGCCGCCTGTACGCCGATTTCTGACGCGAACCCGATCCCGACCCGCCGATGCAAACCAATCTCAGCGAAGCAAGCAAGGCCCTCGCCCGGGCCGACGAAGCGGAAGCGATCCTGCGCGCGTGCGTGCACTGCGGCTTCTGCAATGCGACCTGCCCGACCTACCAGGTGCTCGGCAACGAGCTCGACGGGCCGCGCGGGCGCATCTACCTGATCAAGCAGCTGCTCGAAGGCGAACCGTGCGGCGAACGCACGCAGCGGCATCTCGACCGCTGCCTGACGTGCCGCAACTGCGAGACGACCTGCCCGTCCGGCGTGCGCTATCACACGCTGCTCGACATCGGCCGCGCGGAAGCCGAAAAGCGTGCGCAGCGGCCCGCGCGCGAGCGCCTGCTGCGCGCGGGGCTGCGGCACGTCGTGCCGCGCCCGGCGACGTTCGCCGCGTTGCTGAAGGCCGGCCGCGCGCTGCGCCCGCTGCTGCCGGGCACGCTGCGGGACAAGATCCCGGCCGCCGTGCCCGCGGCCGCGCCGCGCCCGCCCGTGCGCCACGCGCGGCGCGTGCTGATGCTCGAGGGCTGCGTGCAGCCGTCGCTGTCGCCGAACACCAATGCGGCCGCCGCGCGCGTGCTCGACCGGCTCGGCATCAGCGTGAGCCCGGCGCGCGAGGCCGGCTGCTGCGGCGCGACCGAATATCACCTGAACGCGCAGGATGCCGGCCTCGCCCGCGCACGCCGCAACATCGACGCATGGTGGCCCGCGATCGAAGCGGGCGCGGAAGCGATCGTGCTGACGGCAAGCGGCTGCGGCGCGTTCGTGAAGGAATACGGCGACCTGCTGCGCTCCGACCCCGTCTACGCGGAGAAAGCGCAGCGCGTCAGCGCGCTCGCGCGCGACCTCGCGGAAGTGATCGCGGCCGAGCCGCTCGACGCACTGGCCGGTTCGACCCCATGCCGCATCGCGGTTCATTGCCCGTGCACGCTGCAGCACGCGCAGCGGCTCGGCGGCGCGGTGGAAAACATCCTGACGCGGCTCGGCTTCGATCTGACGAATGTCGCCGACGGCCATCTGTGCTGCGGTTCGGCCGGCACGTATTCGCTGACGCAGCCCGAACTCGCGATGACGCTGCGCGACAACAAGCTCGACGCGCTCGAAGCCGCACGCCCGGACCTGATTGTCACGGCCAACGTAGGCTGCCAGACTCACCTGAACGGCGCAGGCCGCACGCCGGTGCGCCACTGGATCGAGCTCGTCGACAACCATCTCGTCAACTGACCTGATTCCGGAGGATCTCCATGCAGACGAAACCCGAACTCGAACTGGCCGATGCCGACCGCATGCTTGCCGCCGCCCGCGCGGAAGCGGAACGCCACGGCTGGGCCGTGTCGATCGCCGTCGTCGACGACGGCGGCCACCTGCTCGCGTTTGCACGCCTGGACGGCGCATCGCCGGCCAGCGCCTGTATCGCGCAGGACAAGGCGCGCGCGGCGGCGCTCGGCCGGCGCGAGACGAAGGCGTATGAGGATATGATCAACGGTGGCCGCACCGCGTTTCTCAGCGCGCCGCTGACGGGATTGCTCGAAGGCGGCGTGCCGGTCACGGTCGGTGGCCGGATCGCGGGCGCGATCGGCGTGTCTGGCGTAAAGTCCGAACAGGACGCGCAGATTGCCCGCGCCGGCACACAAAGCGTCGCGGTATGACCAGCCAAGCCGCGCGCGATTTTTCCCCGGGAGGATTAACGATGATCGACCAAGCAGGACTGCAAGTCGCGCCAGCGCTGAGCCAGTTCATTGAAAACGAAGCGTTGCCGGGCACCGGCATCGACAAGGCCGCGTTCTGGAGCGGTTTCTCGGCCCTGGTGCACGACCTGGCGCCGCGCAACCGCGAGCTGCTCGCGGAACGCGACCGCCTGCAGCAGGAACTCGACACCTGGCACCGCGCGCACCCCGGCCCGGTGCGCGACCACGCCGCGTATCGCGCATTCCTCGAACAAATCGGCTACCTCGTGCCGGTCCCGTCGAACGTCGCGGCAGCCACCGCGAACGTCGACAGCGAGATCGCGACGCAGGCCGGCCCGCAGCTCGTCGTGCCGCTGTCGAACGCGCGTTATGCGTTGAACGCCGCGAACGCCCGCTGGGGCAGCCTGTACGACGCGCTGTACGGCACCGACGCGCTGCCGGAAGACGGCGGCGCCGAACGCACCACGGCCTACAACCCGACGCGCGGCCAGCGCGTGATCGACTACGCGCGCAACGTGCTCGACAACGCGGCGCCGCTCGCAAGCGGCTCGCACCGCGACGCGCTGCGCTACCGCGTGCAGGACGGCCAGCTTGCCGTCGAAACCGCCAAGGGGATCGTCGGTCTCGCGCAGCCGGCGCAGTTCGTCGGCTACCAGGGCGCGGCCGACGCGCCGTCCGCGATCCTGCTGAAGCACAACGGCCTGCACCTCGAGATCCAGATCGACGCATCGACGCCGATCGGCCGCGCCGATCTCGCGAACGTGAAGGACATCGTGCTCGAAGCCGCGGTCAGCACGATCATCGACTGCGAGGATTCGGTCGCGGCGGTGGACGCAGACGACAAGGTCCAGCTCTACCGCAACTGGCTCGGCCTGATGCAGGGCACGCTGGTCGAGGAAGTCGCGAAGGGCGGCAAGACCTTCACGCGCCGCCTGAACGCCGACCGCGAGTACACGACGCCCGACGGCGGCACGCTGTCGCTGCACGGCCGCTCGCTGCTGTTCGTGCGCAACGTCGGCCACCTGATGACCAACGGCGCGGTGCTCGACCGCGACGGCAACGAGATTCCGGAAGGGATCCTCGACGGCGTCGTCACGGTGCTGTGCTCGCTGCACGACCTGAAGGCGAAGCGCAACTCGCGCACCGGCTCGATCTACATCGTGAAGCCGAAGATGCACGGCCCGGTCGAAGTCGCATTCGCCGATACGCTGTTCGCGCGCATCGAGGATCTGTACAACCTGCCGCGCAACACGCTGAAGATGGGCATCATGGACGAGGAGCGCCGCACCAGCGTGAACCTCGCCGCGTGTATCGCCGCCGCCGCCGCGCGCGTCGCGTTCATCAACACCGGCTTCCTCGACCGCACCGGCGACGAGATGCACACCGCGATGGAAGCGGGCCCGATGATCCGCAAGGGCGACATGAAATCGTCGGCGTGGATCCAGGCGTACGAGCGCAACAACGTGCTCGCGGGCCTGTCGGCCGGCCTGCGCGGCCGCGCGCAGATCGGCAAGGGCATGTGGGCGATGCCCGACCTGATGCACGCGATGCTCGAGCAGAAGATCGCGCATCCGCGCGCCGGCGCGAACACCGCGTGGGTGCCGTCGCCGACCGCCGCGACGCTGCACGCGCTGCACTACCACCTCGTCGACGTGCAGGCCGTCCAGCAGGAACTCGAGAAGACGCCGTACGCGAGCGAACGCGACACGCTGCTCGAAGGGCTGCTGACCGTGCCGGTCGTCGAGCGCGCCGCGTGGAGCGAAGCCGAGATCCTGAGCGAAGTCGAGAACAACGCGCAGGGCATCCTCGGCTACGTCGTGCGCTGGGTCGAACAGGGCGTCGGCTGCTCGAAGGTGCCCGACATCCACGACGTCGGCCTGATGGAAGACCGCGCGACGCTGCGCATCTCGAGCCAGCACATCGCGAACTGGCTGCGCCACGGCGTGATCACCGAGGCGTTCGTGCTCGACGTGTTCAAGCGGATGGCGCGCGTCGTCGACCAGCAGAACGCCGGCGACCCGAACTATCGCCCGATGGCGCCCGGCTACGACCAGTCGACCGCGTTCAAGGCCGCGTGCGCGCTCGCGCTGCAGGGCACGTCGCAGCCGAGCGGTTATACCGAACCGCTGCTGCACCGGTTCCGGCTCGCGTTCAAGGCGCAACAGCACGGCGGATAAGCACGGCCGTGCGGCGGGTTTCCGGCGTGCCGGGAGCCCGTATGCCGGAAGCCCCTATGCCGGGCTTCACGAAACGGGCGGCCGCAACGGCCGCCCGTATTCATTTTCGCGTTCGCACGGCTGTTGAAACGAATAATCGGCGCATATCGATACCTTCATTTTTTTCACTCGCCTGCCGTAAACCCGATGGAATCGGCGGCCGCGCGCGCCGCGGTTTCGCCGCTCATGCCGTACAGCCTTGCGCCGGAACGCTTTGCCGGATATTCGCAAGCCCGGGAATTCACTGAAACTTGATCCGGATCAACGGCCCGCAACATTTTCCGCGCGCGCGAACGCGCGCGTTATACTCCGTTGAATTCGCACTGCCCGATTCGTCGGATCGTTGAATCGGCGTAGATGTCACCAGTAAATGCGCGATTTACCGGTATATCTGGCCGCGATTCCCGGTAATCAGTATCCATTTTCTCGCCGGCCGGCAGAAAGGCGTCGAATGGACGCGTGGCGGATCGCCGCCGCCACGTCATACGAACAATTGCATCGGCCCGCCGCCCGGCGGCAATGCCCATCGATCCACGGACCATGGCAGAAACCGATTACGCAGTGCCCAGCGAATCCGGCCTGACGAGCCGTGTCGCCGCACATCTGCGCCGGCTCCTGCTGCCGCACCTGATCTTCTATACCGGGCTGCTGATCGCGCTGCTCCTGTTGTCCCTGTGCGGGATCGTGCTGTACGAAGGCCGCATCGACGCGCGCGACCGCTCGATCTCGATGCAGCAGAATCTCGCGCTGATGGCGTCGTGGGACATCGAGCGCAACATCGAGATCTATTCGCTGTCGCTGCAGGCCGTCGTCGAAGGCGAGAACGACCCGGATGTCGTCAAGTTGCCGATGCCGCTGCGCCGCCAGGTGCTGTTCGACCGTGCGACGACGGCCAAGTACCTCGGCGGCATCTACGTGCTCGACGCGAAGGGCGACATCGCGGTCGACGGCAAGAGCGACGTGCCGCGCAAGGCCAACTTCGGCAACGAGCCGTACTTCACCGTGCACCGCGACCATCCCGACGTCGGCCTGTACGTCAGCCCCCCGTATCATTCGCGCTTGCGCGGCGGCTCGCCGAGCATCGCGCTCAGCCGGCGGATCACGAAGCCCGACGGTTCGTTCGGCGGCGCCGCCGTGATGTCGATCCGGCTCGAATATTTCCAGAACCTGTTCTCGCGGCTGTCGCTCGGCGATCGCGGCTCGATCGCGCTGATCAATACCGACGGCAAGATGCTCGCGCGCGAGCCGTACGACCCGAAGATCGTCGGCCGTGACATCAGCCGCGCCAGCACGTTCCGGCGCTTCATGACCGCCAACGAAGGCAGCTTCGCCGATACCGCGTCGATCGACGGCGTGCGCCGCCTGTACGTGTTCCGGCATCTCGAGCACCTGCCGCTCATCATCATGGTCGCGCGCTCGGAAGCGGATACCTACGCCGCGTGGTACGACCGTGCGATTCCGATCGGCTCGGCGATGGTCGCGCTCGCGATCGGCTTCGTCGGCCTGTCGCTGCTGCTCGACGTGCAGCTGCGCAAGCGCCACCGCGCGGAAACCGAACTGCAGGCGCTCGCGCGCACCGACGGCCTCACGGGCCTCGACAACCGCCGCATGCTCGACGTCACGCTCGCACGCGAATGGCGCCGGGCCGCACGCTCGCAGCACGCGCTGTCGCTGCTGTTCATCGACGTCGACTACTTCAAGCGCTACAACGACACCCAAGGGCACCAGGCCGGCGACGACGCGCTCGCCGCGGTCGGCCACTGCATCGCCGGCTGCCTGCGCCGCCCGGCCGACTACGCGGCGCGCTACGGCGGCGAGGAGTTCGTCGTCGTGCTGCCCGACGTCGACACGGACGGCGCGGCGTCGATCGCCGAGACGATCCGCACCGGCGTCCTCGATCTCGGCATCCGGCACGACGCCGGGGCGACCGGCCGCCTGACGGTGAGCATCGGCGTGACGACGAGCTATCCGGAACACGACGACGACATGCAGGCCGCGCTGAAGCTGGCCGACGACGCGCTGTATCGCGCGAAGGAAGGCGGGCGCAACCGCATCGTCGTGCACGCGCCCCCCTCCGGCGGCCTCGCGGCGCGGCGGGCCTGAACGGGCCACCGCCGGGCGCCGGCAGGGCGGCTGGCCGGCCACTGTCGCCGCCCGCGCGCAAAATCGCCGACAATGTCGCCTCGACACGCCGCCGCGCGGCTGCCTCGCCCGGCCGGCCCGCGCGGTGCGCGGCCGCTTCGCACCACCATGAGACTCAAGGCAAAGATCTTCCTTCTGGCCATCGTGCCGTTCCTGCTCGCGATCGCCGGCATCGGTTTCGGCGTGCGCCAGCAGGCGACGTCCCTCGCGCGCACGCAGCACGCGACGATCCAGGCCGCGTACCTGTCGAGCAAGGAGGTCGAGCTCAAGCACTACGTCGAGCTCGCGACGAGCGCGATCATGCCGCTCTACGACGCGAGCGGCCGCAACGCGCGCGACGACGCGCTGCTGCGCACGCAGGCGCTCGCGATGCTGCAGAAGATGGATTTCGGCCCGGACGGTTACTTCTTCGTGTACGACCTGCACGGCAATTCCCTGATGCATCCGCGCGAGCCCGAGCGGGTCGGCCACAACTACTGGTCGATGCGCGACCCGCAGGGCGCGCTGACGATCCAGAAGCTGATCGGCGCGGCGTCGAGCGGCGGCGGCTACGTGCGCTACGCGTGGCAGCGGCCGTCGACGGGCCGCGTCGCGCCGAAGCTGGGCTACGTCATCGCGCTCGAACGCTGGGGCTGGATGGTCGGCACCGGCATCTATCTCGACGATGTCGACACCGCGCTGCAGCGCATCGACGCGCGCGCGTCCGCGAACATCGAGCGCACGATGAGCTGGCTCACCGCGATCGCGCTCACGGGTGCCGCCGCGATCGCCGTGTGCGCGCTGGTGCTGAACGTCAGCGAGTCGCGCAGCGCCGACGCGAAGCTCAAGCTGCTCGCGCAGCGCGTCGTCGAATCGCAGGAACAGGAGCGGGCGCGGCTGTCACGCGAGCTGCATGACGGGATCAGCCAGATGATGGTATCGGCGAAGCTGATGCTCGAATCCGCGCTCGCGCGCTTCGAACGCGGTACCGCGCGCATGCCCGAGGCCGAGCAGGCGCTGACATCGGGCGTCGTGCGGCTCGGCGACACGCTGCGTGAAGTACGGCGCATCTCGCATGCGCTGCGCCCCGCGATGCTCGACGATCTCGGCCTCGCGGCGGCGCTCGAGCAGCTGGTACGCGAGCTCGGCGCCGAAAGCGGCATCGACATCGGTTACACGCAGGTCGCGCACAGCGGCGCCCGGCCGCTGCCCGCGGCGGTCAACACCGCGCTGTTCCGGATCGCGCAGGAAGCGTTGAGCAACATCGTGCATCATGCGCGGGCGTCGCGCGCGGCCGTCACGCTCGACGTCGGCGCGCAATCCGTCACGCTGACCATCGCCGACAACGGCTGCGGCTTCGACGCCGAACGCTCGCAGGCCGACGTGCGCCACGGCATCGGCCTGCGCAACATGCGCGAACGCCTCGACGCGCTCGGCGGCATCCTGACGATCACGTCGCAGGTCGGCCACACGATCGTCGCCGCGCGCGTGCCGCTGCGCAGCGACGCGTGACGACGCCCCCATAACAGGAGACCTTTCGCATGAGCGCCCCCGACACCACCCGGCCCGTCGCCCGACTGCTGCTCGTCGACGATCACCCGCTCGTGCGCGACGGCTTGCGGATGCGGCTCGAAGCGGCCGACCTGTCCGTGGTCGGCGAAGCCGGCAACGCCGACGAGGCGCTCGCGCTCGCCGCGTCGCTCGAACCCGATCTCGCGCTGATGGATATCGGCATGCACGGAATGAACGGCATCACGCTCGCGGGCGTGTTTCACGAACGCTTTCCGGGCATCCGCGTGCTGATGCTGTCGATGCACGACAACGTCGAATACGTGACGCAGGCCGTGCGTGCCGGCGCGAGCGGCTACCTGCTGAAGGATTCGCCCGCGAGCGAGATCGTGCGCGCGATCGGCACGGTGCTGGCGGGCCAGACGTTCTTCAGCGAAGGGCTCGCCGCGCGGATGATCCACGCGAGCACGACCGCGTCGCCGCTCGACCGGCTCACGCCGCGCGAACGCGACATCCTCGACGCGCTGGCGGAAGGGCTGTCGAGCAAGCAGATCGCGCAGCAGACGGGGCTGTCGGTGCGCACGGTCGAGACGCACCGGCTCAACCTGAAGCGCAAGCTGGAGATCGAGGGGCAGGCCGAGCTGATCAAGTTCGCGGTCGAGCATCGGCGAAAGTAGGCCGGCGCCGCGATCTGCCGCAAAAGGCTCGGCCGGCAAGCCGCATCATTCCGGCCGTGAAGACGTCACACACGCCGCCGCCGCGCGCCCCGATTGCTTCTTCGTTTCACGCCGCATCATCAGCATCACCGCAACACCAACACTGAGGATTCCGGAACACAGGACCGCGATCGAAAACCCGTGCGCCATCGCATCCCGATACGCGCCGAGCAGCGCCGGCTGTCCCGCCGCAAACACATGCTCCATCACCGCCTGCCGCGCCAGCGTATCCGCTTGCGCGCTGCCGGCCGCTTGCATCGCGGCCGTCATCCGGTGCAGCGCACCGACGCTCATCATGCTGCCGAGCACCGCGATGCCCATGCTCATCCCCGTCTGGCGCAACGCGTTCATCGTCGCCGACGCCATGCCCGCACGCTCGGCCGGCGCGAGTTCCATCACGGTCATGCCGGTCGCGGGCACCGCGAGCCCCATGCCGACCCCGAGCACCGCCAGCGCGATGCCGACCGGCACATACGGCGTTCCCGCACCGAAGCCCGCCATGGCCGCGAGCATCGCGCCGACCAGGCCATACCCGGCCACCATCAGCGCGTGCAACGGAATGCGCGCCGCGATGCGCCCGAACAGCATCGACGTGATCGCCGTCATCACGAACTGCGGCATCAGTTGCCAGCCGGCGGCGGCGGGCGTGCGGCCCTGCGCCTGCTGCAGGAACAGCGACAGGAAGAACAGGCTGCTGTACCCCGAGAACCCGAGCACGAACGACGCGAGATTGGCGCGCACCAGCCGCCGGTCGCGAAACAGCCAGACCGGCAGCAGCGGCCGCTCGACGCGCGTTTCGACACGCACGAACACGACGAACGCCACCGCGGCGCCCGCGAGCGGCGCGAGCACCTTCACGTGCGACGCGCCGGCTTCGCCGATGCCGATCAGCCCGTACGTGAGCAACCCGAGCCAGGCCACGCTCAGCGCCTGGCCGAGCGGATCGAACGCCGCGTGCTGCGGATGCCGGCGCTCCGGAATGCCCCACGCGCCGAGCAGCACGGTCACGATGCCGATCGGCACGTTGACGAGAAAGATGTCCTGCCATCCGCCATGCTCGACGAGCAGGCCCCCCACCAGCGGCCCGAGGATCAGCGCGAGCGCGCTGAACGCGGACCATCCGCCGATCGCGCGGGCGCGCTCGCGCGCATCGGGAAACGCATGCGTGAGGATCGGCATCGCGCCCGGTATCAGCAATGCGCCGGCGAGCCCCTGGATCGCGCGCCCGATCAGCAGCGGCTCGAGCCGGCTCGCGCATGCGCAGACCACCGACCCGGCCGTGAACAGGACCACGCTGGCGAGCCACACGCGCTTGTGTCCGTAGCGATCGCCGAGCGGGCCGGCCGACAGCATGAACGCCGACAGCGCGAGCGCGTACGCGTTGACGACCCACTGGAGGCCGCCGATGTCGGTATCGAGCGCCGTCTGCAGCGTCGGCAACGCGACGTTGACGATGCTGATGTCGAGCGTGGCGAGAAAGGTGCCGAGACAGGCGGCCAGGACGAGTGCGGCGCGGCGGTAGCGAGGCATGGCGGTCGGCCCTTCACGGGCACGAAGATGAGAATGATTCTCATCATATATATCGACTGACCGTCGGTCAATGGATTGCGTTGGCCGTGAACGGGGCGCTGGCCTAAACTGCGGGCTTTGCACGAACGGGCGTCGAGCCGCGCGATGACGGACAGGACAAAGGCAGGAACCACGACAAGTAAGGACGACGCGCCGGCGGGGAAGCTGCCGCGCACGAAGCCGGCGGAAGTGCGCCTCGAGGAGCTGATGGCCGCGGCCGAGACGCTGTTCCTCGCGCAGGGCGTGGAAGCGACGACCATCAGCGAGATCGTCGAGCACGCGCAGGTGGCGAAGGGCACGTTCTACCACTACTTCGAATCGAAATCCGACATGCTCGCCGCGCTCGCGCAGCGCTACACGGCGTCGTTCCTCGACCGGTTGCAGCACGCGGTGGACGCGTGCGACGCCGACGACTGGCTCGCGCGCCTGCGCGCGTGGATCCGCACCAACATCGAAACCTACGCGGCGACCTATCGCACGCACGACATCGTCTACGCGAATCACCATCACCACGATCGCGCGAATGCCGACAAGAACGCGATCCTCGAACAGCTCGGCGCGATTCTCGACGGCGGCGCACGGGCCGGCACGTGGCGGCTCGCGCACCCGCAGGTCACCGCGCTGCTGATCTATGCGGGCGTGCACGGCGCGACCGACCACATCATCGCGGCGCCGGAAACGGATCGCGCCGCGTTCGTCGACGCGGTGGTCGACGATTGCCTGCGGATGCTCGGCGTCGGCACCTGACGCACGGCAACGCACCAGGCACCCGAGGGCGAATGCCGTTCAGTCACGCTGAACGGCATTTTTCATTGGTGCCATCGCGAAGTGACAATTGTTCATCTTACGAATTGTTGACGCCAGTAGGATTCGTTCTGTCCAAGTGTAACCAAGCCGAAAACATAATATTCGGCCGTGTGATGCCTTTTCGGGTCGCCGTTGGATGTCGCGTCGCGCTGTCAACGGATATCGCGTCGGCGTCGTATCACCATCCAGATCGATTCTTTCGGAAACCAAAACATGCAAACCAAACTCATTACCGCCGTGTTGTTCGTGGCTGCAGCCACTGCGTCGCAAATCGCATCCGCCAACGACGGCATAATCACGTTCAACGGCAGCGTTACCGCGCAAACCTGCACGATCAACGGCAACGGCAGCAACTCGAACAACTTCAATGTGCCGCTGCAATCGGTGTCGACCAGCTCGCTGGCCGCCGCGGGCCAGTATGCCAACCGCACGCCCTTCAACATCGCACTGACGGGCTGCACGCCGGCGTCGGGCAACGTCCACGCCTACTTCGAACCGGGCCCGACGGTCGACACCGCCACCGGCAACCTGATCCTGACTACCGGCGGCGCGACCAACGTCGAGATCCAGCTGCTGAACGGCGACGGCACCTATTCGCCTATCAGGATCGGCGCAGCTGACGCCTCGCAGAACTCGAAGTCGGTCGCCATCAGCCCGGCCGGCACCGCCACGCTGAACTACTACGCGCAGTACTTCGCAACCGGCGCTGCAACGGCAGGCGCGGCGACGTCGAGCGTGATGTACTCGCTCGTTTATCAGTAACCAATCACTTAGTTATACATAGCAAGATCGGGTGGAGCGGCACGACGTCGCACCGCCCCTCGTGCTCGCTACCTGCATCGATCTCCATCATGAAGCTTCGAAACACACTCCGGCGCGCGATCGCCACCGCATGCGCCGCATGGCTCGGCTACCTGGCAGCGCCCGCCGATGCATCGGTGGTGATCGGCGGCACGCGCGTAATCTATGCCGGGAGCGAATCCGAGGTCACGCTCAAGCTGTCGAACGCCGGCCAGTCGCCCGCGCTCGTGCAGTCGTGGGTCGATACAGGTGACGTGCGCGGCGCGCCGTCCACGACCAAGGTGCCCTTCACCGTCACGCCGCCGATCTCGCGGATCGATCCGTCCAAATCGCAGACGCTGCGCATCGTCTACACCGGCGAGCCCATGCCGCAGGATCACGAGTCGGTGTTCTGGCTCAATGTGCTCGAGGTGCCGCCCAAGCCGAGCGCGGCGGACGCGGACACGAACCGTATCCAGCTCGCATTCCGTTCGCGCATCAAGCTGTTCTATCGTCCGGAAAAACTCGCGGGTTCATCGGCCGACGCGCCGGCGCAGCTCACCTGGCGGCTCACACAGGCCGACGGCAAACCGGCCATCGAAGCGCACAACCCGACGCCGTTCCATGTGTCGCTGACCATGATCAGCGTGCAGTCGGGCGGACGCAGCGCAATCTTCGACGATGGCGGCATGGTCGGGCCCGGCGAGACGCGCGCCTTCCCGCTGAAAGGCGATGTGCCCGGCTCGGCCGGCGCCAGCGTGCGTTACACGACACTGAACGACTACGGCGGCTCGGTCATCGGCGAGACGCCATTGCGGTCAGACGCCGCCGCGCCGTCGCGATGATGCGCGACTGACTCTCTTCCATTGCGCGAGGCGCGGGTAGCGCGCCACGTCCTTTCCACAGCAAGACCAAGCATGCCCGCCCGGGCAGGGCGGAGGCTTGCTCACGCTCGGGTGCCTATCGTGATCCAACGTCTTTCGAGTTTGCCGCCATTCGTGCGCTGGCGCCCGCGCCCGTGCTTCCTGCTCGCGCTGTCGGTGTTCGCGTCGACGGGCGCGATGGCGCAGACCACAAGCGCCACACAGGTGGCGGAAGTCCAGTTCGACGACCTGTTCCTGCAGCGCCCGGGCGGCACGCGGGTGGACGTCAGTCGCTTCGAAAAAGGCAATGCCGCGGCGCCGGGTTCGTATCGCGTCGACCTGTACGTCAACACGAACTGGATCGGTCGTACCGCGATCACGCTGCGCCAGGTGGGCGACAGCCGAAACAACGTCCAGCCCTGCTTCGATCGCGAGCTGCTGCAGCAGGTCGGGGTGGATCTCGCGAAGCTGTCGCCCGAAGCGACGCGCATGTTGACGGACTCGAACCACGCCTGCGCGACGATCGACATGCTGGTGCCGGACGCCGTCGCCACTTTCGACAATGGCGAGCAGCGGCTCGACGTCAGCATCCCGCAGGCCTCGTTGAGCCGCGCGGCGCGCGGCTACGTGGATCCGCGCTACTGGGACGAGGGCGTGCCGGCTGCGCTGCTGTCGTACAACGGCAACATCTACCGCGCCGACAACCAGGGCGCCTCGTCGACCCAGGCCTACCTGGGCCTGACCGCCGGCCTGAACGTCGGGCCCTGGCGCTTCCGCCACAACGGCAACACCACCTACAACACGCAGGGCGGCACGCACTACCAGAGCGTGCAGACCAGCCTGCAGCGCTCGATTGCGCGCCTGAAGGCGCAGCTCGTGATCGGCGACGCGTTCACCGACGGCACGATGTTCGACAGCGTGGGCTTTCGCGGCGTGCGGATCGCCAGCGACGAGCGCATGTATCCGGAATCGCAACGCGGCTATGCGCCGACCATCCACGGCATCGCCAACAGCAATGCGCTGGTGCAGGTGCGCCAGAACGGCAACATCATCTACAGCGCCAACGTCGCGACCGGCCCGTTCGAGATCGACGATCTCTATGCGACCGGTTATGGCGGCGACCTCGACGTGATCGTGACCGAAGCCGACGGCAGCATCCACACCTTCAAGGTGCCGTATGCGTCGGCCGTCAGTTCGCTGCGGCCCGGCATCACGCGTTTCAGCGTGACGGCCGGCCAGTACCGCAGTCCGCTGCTGTCGAGCAAGCCCGCGCTGTTCCAGGCGACCGTACAGCACGGTTTCACCAACCTGATCACCGGCTACGGCGGCATGACGGCCGCGCCCGGCTACCTGGCAGGCCTGGCCGGCGTCGCGCTCAACACCGGGCTGGGCTCGTTCGCGCTGGACATCACGCAGGCCAACACCGATCTGCCCGGCACGGGCACGCGCCACGGCCAGAGCGTGAAGCTCTCGTACAGCAAGCTGATCAGTCCGACCAATACCAATATCGCGGTGGCCGCCTATCGTTATTCGAGCAGCGGTTACCTGGGCCTGCAGGACGCCATGCAGTTGCGCAGCCAGCAGACCGGCGGCGTGAACGGCCTGCTGTCCGGCGGCGTGCGTCGCGGTCAGTTCCAGGTCATGCTGAACCAGGGCCTGCCAGAAGGCTGGGGCTCGTTCTACCTGTCTGGCTCGACCGTCAATTACTGGAATCGCAGCGGCAACGACACGCAGTTCCAGGCCGGCTACAGCAACAATTTCCGGCGCATCAACTACGGCGTGTCGGTCGCGCGCCAGTTCGACGCGACGCAAAACCGCTGGGACAACCGCTTCATGCTGAACGTGTCGATCCCGCTGAATCTCGGCTCGCGCACGTTGTACTCGTCGACCAGCCTGCAACACGACAGCCACGGCGCAACCCTGGTCCAGCAGTCGCTGACCGGCTCGCTCGGTATCGACAACGCGCTCAGCTATGGCGTGAACGTCGGTCATACCCGCGGCAGCGGCACCGGTGCGACCGTCAACGTCGGCGGCAACGTGTCCTACATGGCGCCGTATGCGACCTTGTCGGGCAACGCTTCGAAGGGCACCGGCTTTACGCAGTACGGCGGCGGCATCTCGGGCGGCATGGTGGCCTATGCCGGCGGCGTGGCCTTTACGCCGACCATGGGCGAGACGATGGCGATCGTCGAGGCCAAGGACGCAAACGGCGCACGCGTGACGGCCGGCAGCGGCCTGCGCATCGATCGGTTCGGTCATGCCCTGGTGTCGACCCTGACGCCGTTCTCGACCAACGAGGTGGAAATCGATCCGAAGGGCGTGCCGATGAGCGTCGAGCTGAAATCCAGCGCGCAGCACATCGCGCCGACCGCGGGTGCGGTGGTGCGGCTGAAGTACGAGACCGAGGGCGGCGGACGCGCGGTGATCATGCGCGCGCGCATGGCCGATGGTGAGCCGGTTCCCTTCGGCGCGGAGGTGAGCGATGCGGCGGGGCAGAACGTCGGCACCGTGGCGCAGGATGGCCGCGTCGTGCTGCGCGGCGTGAAAACGGATACCGGCACGCTGAAGGTGAAGTGGGGCGACACGGCCGCCGAGGGTTGTTCGCTGTCCTACACGCTTGCGCCGGCGAGCAAGACGAGCCGGCAACGGTGGACCGATACGGAAGCGGTATGTACGAAATGAGCGCTGCTGATGAAATGAGCCTGGGAGAGGTCATGAAACGAAACGAAAATTCGACCGCGAAGCGCCGGCAGGCGAAGTCGGCGCGCGGCTGGGGCCGCATGGTGTTCTGGCTGCTCGCGCTGGTAGCGTTGATGCTTGGTCCGGGTTCGCGTGCCGCGTTCGCGCAGAGCGCCAGTTGCACGGGCACGGCACAGACGGTGACGATCTCGATGCCGGCTTCGGTGACGATCCCGCGCGACGCAGCGATCGGTACGGTGCTGACGACCTGGGTCAGTACCCCGGCCACCACCAACTTCTATAGTTGCCTCGTGTCGGGTTCTGCATTCTCGGGTATGGCCTTCGAAGCGTTGTCGATGACCAAGGCCGGCATGACGGTGGCCGGGCCGAATGGTGTCGCCTATACGGTCTGGAATACCAATGTGCCGGGCGTCGGTGTCGCGATCGGCGTGCGTTCCTATGCGAACGGTTGTGGATGGCAGCCATGGGACGATCTCGGCACGCCGAGGCCGCCGCTACCCAGCCCTTGGGCTGGGTGGGCCTGTAATCAAAACGGTACGAACAGTTTGGTCACCAACGGCGGCCAGGTTCAGGTGGCGCTGGTCAAGACCGGCGCCATCACGGCGGGCACGGTGACGGGCGGCGTGCTGTTCGAGGGAGCGCCCTCGACGGGGGGAGCAAACATCAACGGCCCGTTTGCGGTCTCCGCTTCGAGCCACGTGTCGTATTCGCTGACCTCGACCATCGTCAATGTCGCGGCGTGCACCACGCCGAACGTGACGGTCAACATGGGCTCGCCCATGCAGTCGGAATTCACGGGCATCGGCTCGACCAACAAGCAGGCCGTCTCGCTCAACGTGGCGGTCAACGCCTGCCCGACAGGCCTGAACTCGATCCAGTACCAGTTCATCCCGGTCAATGCCGTCCTCGACAGCACCAACGGCGTGCTGGCGCTGTCGAGCGGTTCGACGGCCACCGGTATCGGCCTGCAACTGAAGGACGGCAGCGGCAACGCGCTGAAATACAACACGCAGTACACGCTGACGAGCTACAGCAAATCGACCGGCGGCTCCTACACGATCCCGCTCACCGCCCGCTACTACCAGACGGCCGCGAAGGTGACAGCCGGCAGCGCAAACGCCGTGCTGACCTTCACCATGACGTATCAGTAGGCCGCGCACAGCGAACCTCGACGTGTGCGGAGGCGGCCTGGACTTGCGCGTGGACGCCCGGACGCGCGGTCACATCGGTCGTTCGACCGCTCACCACGCCTCGGGGTAAATAAACAAGGGCGCCCGAGGGCGCCCTTCATGCATCCGGATTCCGAACCGCGCAGCAGCCGTCAGTTCGTCCGCGAATTGTGTTTCTGCAGATACGCGATCAGGCCGTCGATCCCGCCCGATGCGAGCTGGCTCTTGAACTGGCCCTGGTAGACCTGGATCAGCCACGCGCCCGACATGTCGATGTCGTAGATCTTCCAGTCGTTGCCGACCTTGCCGAGACGATAGCCGACCGACTGGCTGTCGCCCGGCGTCGTGACGGTCGACTGCACGAGCGCGTCGGCGCCCGACGCGCCGCCGGCCTTGAACGAGAACTTCGCGTCCTGGCTGCCGAGCTGCGCGAGCGACGCGGCGTAGGTGCGCGTCATCAGCAGCTTGAACTGCTTGTAAAGCTCCTGCTGCTGTTGCGGCGTGGCCTGCTTCCACGCGTCGCCGACCGCGATGCGGGTCGTGCGCTCGAAGTTGGTCGCGGGCAGGAAGCGCTGCTCGACGACCGCCGAGACCTTCGCCATGTCCCCGCCGCGTGCGGCCGGATCGGCCTTCATCGCGTTGACGGTACCTTCGACCGCATTGCGGACGATATCGACCGGCGCGCTCTGCGCAAAAGCGGAAACCGACACGGCGGCCGCCGCGACGAAAGCAAACAGATGACGTTTCATACGAATATCGCTCGATGAGAAAAAACGACCGGTTCATTGCACCGGCCGACGGAGCAAAGTATACCGGGCCCGACGCCTCGGTGCGCCGCCGTGACCGACTGTTACCTTTCAGGTTCCTTTGTCACAGGCGAGCGGCGGCACGACGAGGCACGGCGGCACCGATTATGTAAATATCCCCTTACAAACCGGCGAACCATCGGTATCGATTCCGCCGTCGCGAACAAATCTCCTTCCCGCCCCGAAACCCCCAACGTCACGACCGCCGCCACGCTGCGCCGGTATACTTGGCTACTTTGCCCTTGCCAGCCGCTCCCCACCGCCACATGGTGACATCTCTCATCGTCCGACTCGTTGCATGGTCGGTGCGCCGCCCCGTCTGGGTCGTCGTCCTGTCGCTCGTCATCGCCGCGTTCAGCGGCGTCTATGTCGCGCAGCATTTCAAGATCAACACCGACATCAGCAAGCTCGTCGATGCCGAGCCGCAATGGGCCGCCCTCGGGCAGGCCGTCGACAAGGCGTTCCCGCAACGCAACGGCACGATCCTCGCGGTCGTCGAGGCGCCGGCGCCCGAATTCGCGAACGCCGCCGCGCATGCGCTGACCGAAGCGCTGCGCAAGGATGCCGACGCCGGCCGCATCGGCCAGGTCGCCGAGCCCGGCGGCGGGCCGTTCTTCGAGCACAACGGGCTGCTGTTCCTGTCGCCGCAGGAGGTCACGGATACCACCTCGCAGCTCGCGAGCGCCCGCCCGCTCGTCAACGAACTCGCGAAGAACCCGAGCCTGACCGGCCTCGCGACCACACTCTCCACCACGCTCGGCCAGCCGCTCCTGACCGGCCAGGTGAAACTGCCCGCGATGGCGAAGCTGCTCGCACGCAGCGCCGCGACGGTCGACGACGTGCTGGCCGGCAAGCCGGCCGCGTTCTCGTGGCGCGCGCTGGTCGACAACGATGCCGCGCGGCAGCCCGCGCGCGCGTTCGTCACCGTGCAGCCGGTGGTCAACTACGGCGCGCTGAAGGCCGGCGCGGAAACCAGCCAGGTGATCCGCGACGCGGCCCGTTCGCTCGACCTCGAGAAGCGCTACGGCGCCGCCGTGCGCCTGACCGGCGAACAGCCGCTCGCCGACGACGAATTCGCGTCCGTCGAAGATGGCGCGGCGCTCAACGGCGCGCTCACGCTGCTCGCCGTCCTCGTCATCCTGTGGCTGGCGCTGCGCTCGAAGCGGATGATCGGCTCGGTGCTCGTCACGCTGTTCGTCGGCCTCGTCGTGACCGCCGCGCTCGGCCTCGCGATGGTCGGCTCGCTGAACATGATCTCGGTCGCGTTCATGGTCCTGTTCGTCGGCCTCGGCGTCGACTTCTCGATCCAGTACGGCGTGAAATACCGCGAGGAGCGCTTCCGCGATCCGCGCATCGATCACGCGCTGATCGGCGCCGCGCACTCGATGGGCATGCCGCTCGCGCTGGCCACCGCGGCCGTCGCGGCGAGCTTCTTCTCGTTCATTCCCACCGCCTATCGCGGCGTGTCCGAACTCGGCCTGATCGCGGGCGTCGGGATGTTCGTCGCGCTGCTGACCACGATCACGCTGCTGCCGGCGCTGCTGCGCCTGTTCGCGCCGCCGGGCGAATCGAAGACGCCGGGCTTCCCGTGGCTCGCGCCGGTCGACGACTACCTCGATCGCCATCGCAAGCCGATCCTGATCGGCACGCTCGTGGTCGTGGTCGGCGCGCTGCCGCTGCTCGCGTTCCTCCACTTCGACTTCAACCCGCTGCACCTGAAGGATCCGCACAGCGAATCGATGGCGACGCTGCTCGCGCTGAAGGATTCGCCGGAAGCCGCCGTCAACGACGTCACGCTGCTCGCGCCGTCGCTCGCCGATGCCGACGCGGCGGCGAAGCGCCTCGACGCACTGCCCGAAGTGGGCCGCACGACCACGCTGTCGACCTTCATCCCCGCCGACCAGCCGGCCAAGCGCGCGGCGATCGCAGCCGCCGCGAGCGACCTGCTGCCCGCGCTGACGCAGCCGGCCGCGCCGCCCGCGACCGACGCGCAGCGCGTCGCCGCGCTCAAGCGCGTGTCGGACCTGCTGAGCTACGCGGCCGAAGATCATCCGGGCCCGGGTGCGGCCGCCGCGCAGCACCTGTCGGCCTCGCTCGCGAAACTCGCCGCCGCGGACGCCGCGACGCGCGACCGCGCCGAGCGTGCGTTTTCCGACACGCTGCGCATCGCGCTCAACCAGCTCGCCTCGCTGCTGCAGCCGCAGGACATCACGCGCGAATCGCTGCCGCCGCAGCTCGTGCGCGACTGGGTCGCACCGGACGGCCATGCACTCGTGCAGATTTCGCCGAAGGTGCCGAAGGGCGTCGACCCGAACGACGACAACATGCTGCGCCGCTTCGCGAAGACCGTGAAGGCCGCGGAGCCGGGCGCGACCGGCGGGCCGATCTCGATCCTGCATTCGGCCGACACGATCATCAACGCGTTCCTGCATGCGGCACTGTGGTCGATCATCTCGATCACGATCCTGCTGTGGGTCACGCTGCGCCGCTTCGGCGACGTGCTGCGCACGCTGGTGCCGCTGCTCGTGTCGGGCATCGTGACGCTCGAACTGTGCGTCGTGCTCGGCATGTCGCTCAACTTCGCGAACATCATCGCGCTGCCGCTGATGCTCGGCGTCGGCGTCGCGTTCAAGGTGTATTTCGTGATGGCGTGGCGCGGGGGGCAAACCGGGCTGCTGCATTCGAGCCTCACGCACGCCGTCCTGTTCAGCGCCGCGACGACGGCGACCGCATTCGGCAGCCTGTGGCTGTCGCACCATCCGGGCACGTCGAGCATGGGCAAGCTGCTCGCGCTGGCCCTGACCTGCACGCTGATCGGCGCCGTGGTGTTCCAGCCCGTCCTGATGGGCAAACCGCGCGTCAAACGCGCCAAGAACCAATCGCAAGGAATCAATGAATAAGGTGCGAATCATTGCGGCGACCGTTGCCGCCAGCGCAGTGCTGACCGGCTGCGCGACGGGACCGAACCGCAACCCCAACGACCCGCTCGAGCCGATGAACCGGGCGATGTACAAGTTCAACGACACCGTCGACACGAACATCGCCCAGCCGATCGCGAAGGGTTACCAGAAGGTCACGCCGACGCCCGTGCGCACCGCGATCAGCAACTTCTTCTCGAACCTCGGCGACCTCGGCAACATCGCGAACAACCTGCTGCAGTTGCGCATCACCGATGCGACGCAGGACTTGATGCGCGTCGCGATGAACTCGCTGTTCGGCGTCGCCGGCCTGATCGACATCGCGACGCCGGCCGGGCTGCCGAAGCATCACCAGGACTTCGGCCTGACGATGGCACGCTGGGGCGTGCCGTCGGGCCCGTACCTCGTGCTGCCCGTGTTCGGGCCGAGCACGTTCCGCGACGGCGTCGGCCGCGCGGTGGACGTGCGCTTCAACCTGCTCAACTACATCGAGCCGGCCGCGCGCAACCCGATGTACATCGCGCAGTTCATCAGCGCGCGTTCGGACCTGCTCGGCGCGACCGACCTGCTGAAGCAGGCCGCGCTCGATCCGTATTCGTTCGTGCGCGACGCGTACCTGCAGCAGCGCAAGTCGCTGACGTATCGCAGCCAGTCGTCGGCGGCGACGCTGCCGACCTACAACGAACCGGGTGAATCGGGTGCCGTGCCGGCCGCAACGCCTGCCGTGCCGGGGTTGCCGAACTACGAGGATCCGGGCGAGTCGGGCGGTACACCGGGCGCGGCGCCGAACAATGCGCCGGCCGCGCCGGGGCTGCCGCAGTACGACGATCCGGGTGCGGACGGTGCGATGCCTGCGAGCACGCCGGCTGCTCCGCCTGCCGCCGCATCGGCAACCGCGCCGGCAACGCCTGCGAGCAGTCCGGCCGCGCAGTAACGCTGCAACGGCCACCGCCGCAAGAAAAAAGAGCGCTGCAGTTCAAATCTGCAGCGCTCTTTTTTTGTCCGCGATTTGTCCGCGATTCGTCGGCGAAAAACGGGAAGAGGAGGGAAAGAGAAAAGCGGCGAACGCCGCTCAGACGATCCGCATCGCGCCCGCACGCTCGAATGCGTGCCGCGCCTGGATCAGCGTCGTGCGCGCCGCGCGCGCGTCGCTGGCCACCTGCAGCAGCGGGCCGAGCTGCGACGGCTGCTTCAGCAGCTCACGCAGGATCGGCAGGATCGCCGTGCTGCCGTCGTCGCGCAGGCCGGCCGTCGCCGCGCTGGGCAACGTGCGCCACGCCGGATCGACGATCGCGCGGCACACCGCGAACGGCACACCGCGCGCCGCCGCGAAGGCCGCCGCGATATGCGACTCCATGTCGACGGCGAGCGCGCCCTTCGCGCGATGCAGCGACGTCTTTTCCTGTTCGCTGACGACCGGTGCGCCCACGGCCGCGATCGTGCCGCGCGTGACGCGCGCCCACACCGGCGTGTCGTGCAGCGCGGCGACGAGCCGCGTGCTCCAGCGCGTATCGGTCTCGACGCGGCCGAACGGCCCGTCGATCGCGTTCGCGATCACGAGCGCGCCGGGCGCCAGGTCGGGCGCGAGCCCGCCCGCGGTGCCGAAGCTCACGATGCCCGCGCAACCGCGCGCGGTCGCCTCGGTCAGTGCGCGTTCGAGCCGGTCGGCGCGCGCGGCGAAGACCGCTTCGACGCCGTCGCCGCGCGCAATGCGCGCCTCGAACGCCATCCCCGTCACGGCGATGACGGGCAGCATGCCGGTGGATTGCGTCGCCACGCGTTACAGCCCGAACGTGACGCGCGTCGTGTTGTCGCGCTTCAGGTTGCGATAGCGCGCGAGCGCCCACAGCGGGAAGAACTTGCGATAGCCGTGGTAGCGCAGGTAGAACACGCGCGGGAAGCCCGTCGCCGTGAAGCGCGCCTCGTCCCACAGGCCTTCTTCGTTCTGGTTGGCGATCAGGTAGTCGACACCGCGCGCCACCGCCGGGTTGTTCACCTCGCCGGCCGCCATCAGGCCGAGCAGCGCCCAGGCCGTCTGCGACGCCGTGCTCGGCGCCTGTTCGAAGCCGCGATAGTTCAGCTTGTAGCTGTCGCCGTCCTCGCCCCAGCCGCCGTCCTTGTTCTGGATCGACAGCAGCCACTGCGCGCCGCGCTTCATGCGCGGATCGTCCGGCGTCAGGCCGGCCGCGTTCAGCGAGCACAGTGCCGTCCACGTGCCGTACACGTAGTTCATCCCCCAGCGGCCGTACCAGCTGCCGTCCGGTTCCTGCTCCTTGAGCATGTAGTCGAGCGCGCGGCGCGCCGGCTCGCTGTTCAGCGGCGTCTCGCCGAGCTGCGCCAGCATCGACAGGCAGCGGCCCGACACGTCGGCCGTCGGCGGATCGAGCAGCGCGCCGTGATCCGAGAACGGGATGTTGTTCAGGTAGTACTGCGTGTTTTCCGGTTCGAACGCGCCCCAGCCGCCATCGCTGCTCTGCATCCCGACGACCCACTCGCGCGCGCGCGCGATCGAATCGCGATATGCGTCGTTCTGCCGGAGTTTCTGCGCGCGATCCATCGCCACCGCGACCACCGCCGTATCGTCGACGTCCGGGTAGTGCGCGTTCGCGTACTGGAAAGCCCAGCCGCCGGGCCGCACGTGCGGGCGGCGCGAGATCCAGTCGCCGCGCACGTCGAGGATCTGCAGCGGGCGCAGCCATTCGAGGCCGCGCAGCACGGCTTCCTCGGCCCGCGCGTCGCCCGTCTCGAGCAGCGCATGTGCGGCGAGCGACGTGTCCCACACCGGCGACAGGCACGGCTGGCAATACGCTTCGTCGTCGTGCACGACGAGCAGCTTCTCGATCGACTTGCGTGCGATCGCGCGGTTCGGATGATCTTCCGCGTAGCCGAGCACGTCGTACATCATCACCGCGTTGGCCATCGCCGGATAGATTGCGCCGAGGCCGTCCTCGCCGTTCAGGCGCTCGTCGACGAACGAGACGGCCTGGCGGATCGCGCGTTCGCGCGTGTAGTTCGGGAACAGGCCGTCAGCCGCGCGCAGCGCATGGTCGACCACGCGGAAGAACGCGAACCAGCCGGGGCTCTGGTGACCCTGGCGCGGCAGCAGGCCGGCGTTGACGGGCGGATCGATGAACAGCTCGTCGATGCGCACGCCGCGCGGGTTCTTCGCGAGCGGGCGCTTCGCGTTCAGCACGAGCAGCGGCACGATCACGGTGCGCGCCCAGTACGACACCTTCGACAGGTGGAACGGGAACCACTGCGGCAGCAGCATGATCTCGACCGGCATCATCGGCACCGCGCGCCACGGAATCGCGCCGTACAGCGCGAGCTGGATGCGCGTGAACACGTTCGACATCTCGGCGCCGCCCATCGCGTGGATCGCGCGGCGCGCACGCTGCATGTGCTCGGCGTTCTCGTCGTCGCCGATCACCTTCAGCGCGAAATACGCCTTCACGCTCGCGCTGATGTTCGGCGCGCCGTCGGTGAACAGCGGCCAGCCGCCGTCGGCCTGCTGGATGCGGCGCAGATACTTGCCGATCTTCTGTTCGAGCTCGACGTTCGGCGTCTCGCCGAGATAGTGGACGAGCAGCACGTATTCGGCGGGAATCGTCGAATCGGCTTCGAGTTCGTAGACCCAGTGGCCGTCGGCGTTCTGCGCGGCCAGCAGCGCGTCGGTCGCACGCGCGACGGCCGCATCGACGCCGGCCGGCACGGTGCCGGCGGACAAGGTAGCCATTTCGGTGAGATCGTTCATCGGTCCCTCTGTTGCTTACTGTGTCTGGAGCACGTCCGCGGCCAGCTGGCCGGAGCGGATCGCGCCCTCGATCGTGGCGGGCAAGCCGGTGGCAATCCAGTCCCCCGCCAGCACGAGATTGGTCCAGCGCGTACGCACGGCCGGACGCTTCATTTCCTGCGACGGCACCGCCGCAAAGCCCGCGCGCGGCTCGACGACGAGCTGCCACGCGGGGATGGTTTCCGGGTTCGCGCCCGTCACGCGCGCGACGTCTTCCCAGATGCGCCGCGCAAGCGTGTCGCGCGGCGTGTCGAGCCAGCGGCCGGCGTCGCGGATCGTCGCCGCGAGCTGGCCGCCGCCGGTGCGCACCGCATCGACGACGCCGTTCACGACCGCCGTCTGCAACGGCGTGCCGGCCGGCGCCTCGATCGCGAAATACGCGGTCACGACCGCGCTGAACGTGTCGGGCGCGGTGAGCTCGGGCACGAGCGGCTGCGCGACCTCGGGCGGCACGGCCAGCACGACGGCGTCGCCCGGTGCGAGATCGATCCGCTCGCCGCCGACCGAGACCGCATCGACCGCATTGCCGTGCGCGCCGAATTCGAACGCGTCGAGCCGCGAGTTCAGCCGGATCTGCGCGCCGCCGTGCTGCAGCATCCGCAGCGCCGGCTCGACGAATGTGCTGCCGAGACCCTGGCGCGCGACGAGCGGACGGCAGCCGGGGCCGCCCGCGGCAAACGTGCCGCACAGCGCCGCACGCGCGAGTTCGGCGCTCGCGTGGCGCGGCTCGACGTTCAGCACACCGAGGAAATACGGCCGCAGCCAACGTTCCCACAGCATGCCGTCACATCGCATCGTCTGTGCGAGTGAGCGGCCCATGCGCGCGAACGCGAGCGGGGCGAGCGCGAGGTAGTCGAACGGCGTCGTACCCGGCGCACGCGATGCGGCATCGAACAGCCACGACGGCCAGCGCCCGTCGCCGAAGCGCAGCGTCCAGCGCTGCTGCGACGCGACGTCGACGACCGGGAATTCAGGCAGCGCGGGCCCCGCGAGCCGGTCGGCCGCGCCGATCGCGCGCAGGTAGCGCTGCGTCGCGGGCTGTCCCGCGAACACCGTGTGCAGCCCGCTGTCGAGCGTCGTGTTCAGCGTCCCGTCGAACCATGAGCGGCAGCGGCCGCCCGCATGCGCGTGCGCGTCGTGCAGCACGATGCGCCGCCCGCGGCGTTGCAGCTCGACCGCGGCCGACAGGCCGGCAAGGCCGGCGCCGATCACGTGGACGGTCCTGGGCATCGACTCGGTCGACTCAGAACAGCGCGTAGCGCGCGGCGATCATCAGCATGCGCGCCTTCGGCTTGCGCAACGGCGCGCGCGGGAAGGCGAAGCCGCGTGCGACCGCGGCTTCGAGAATGCAGCGATACGCACCCGACATGATGCGCGGCGCCTTCACCTGCGCACGCGGGCACGTATCCATCACCGCGTCGGCCTGGCGGAAATGCTCGAGCGCGCGCTCGACGAGCGTCGCGCACACGCGCGGCAGCGCCGGATCGCGCACGATCGTCGCCGGGTCGGTAATCGCGATGCCTTCGCGCGCGAGCAGCTCGCGCGGCAGGTAGCAGCGGTTGATCGCCGCATCGTCGTCGATGTCGCGCAGGATGTTGGTCAGTTGCAGCGCGCGGCCGAGGTGATGCGACAGCTTGATCCCTTCGGCTTCAGGCATCCCGAAAATCCTCACCGACAGCCGGCCGGCCGCGCTCGCCACGCGATCGCAGAAGAGGTCGAGCGTCGGCTCGTCGGGCGCGCAGATGTCTTCGACCGCGTCCATCGCCATCCCGTCGATCATCGCGTGGAAGTCGTCGCGCTGCAGGTTGAAGGCACGGATCTCGCGGTCGAGCGCGGCCAGGTGGCGCGGCGGGCGGCCGGCGTAGCATGCGTCGATGTCGGCGCGCCAGCGATCGAGGCCCGCATTGCGCTCGGCGCGCGGCAGGTCGCTGTCGGCGATGTCGTCGACCGCGCGGCAAAACGCATAGACCTGGAACATCGCATCGCGCTGCACGGCCGGCAGGATGCGCATCGCAAGATAGAAAGAACTGCCCGATGTGACGGCAGCGGCGTCGGTTTCTTGTTCGTCCACGACGGAATTGGAAACGGCCAAGACAAGCTCCACGGAGACACCCACGCGGGGCGATTGAAGAAGCCATGCCCGGCTGGGATGGTCAGGGCGTCAAATGCGTGCGAGATATGCGAACGATCGACGCAGACAGGCACAAATTACCGGCCGGAAGCCGGAATTGGGCGAAAGTATAGCAATCTTTGAAGTTCGATGGCGGACACTCGCCGCATGCGGCGGCATGCCGGAGGCCGTTGACCGGCAAGGGCGCCCGGCCCGGGCAGGAAGCGGCGCCGGCGCTGCGTCAGCCGTAGACGATGTCGCGCTGCAGGTCGAGCGCAATGAGCCCCATTTCGCGGGTGAGCTGCAACATCGAGCGGCGTTCGAGGCGCGAGCCCATGAAGCTCGTCACGTGGCCGTCGGGCTCCGCGGTGAACTGGAACACCGCGCCGCCCGTGCCGAACCACGCACCCGGCACGTCGGGCGATTCCTGCCAGTCGATCTGCGCGAAAACACGCGCGATGCCCGCGCGTATCAGGTCGCCCGGACCGATCGGCGGCGCGATGTCGCCCAGGTCGTCGAGCGAATAGGGGCCGGGTTTGTTCGGCTTCCGATAGAAGAGATAGTCGACGTTCATGGGGCGCAATCGCGGGCAAAGCAACAAATTAGCGCGCTTCGGGATAAATTCATATCGGATACGGACGAAATGTGGCCTGTACGAGACAAGAGGGACAGATCGAAAGCGGCCCGTCTGGGTGCGCGCGGGTTCGTCTAAGATGACACCTTTCTCAAAATCTGAAGACCCGGACATCATGGAGACGAACGCAAGCGCCACCCCGCAGTCCGATCATCCCGTTTTCGTGCTCGTGCACGGCGCCTGGCACGGCGCGTGGTGCTATGCGCACGTTGCGGCCGCGCTGGCCGAGCGCGGCCACCTGTCGATCGCGCGCGACCTGCCCGCGCACGGCATCAACGCCCGCTTTCCGGTTTCCTACTTCTCCCGCCCGCTCGACAAGGATGCGTTCGGCGCCGAGCCGTCGCCGGTCGCGAACACGACGCTCGACGATTACGCGACGCAGGTCATGCAGGCGGTCGACGACGCGTACGCGCTCGGCCACGGCAAGGTCGTGCTCGTCGGGCACAGCATGGGCGGCCTCGCGATCACGGCGGCTGCCGAACGCGCGCCCGAGAAAATCGCGAAGATCGTCTATCTCTCGGCCTTCATGCCCGCGTCGGGCGTGCCGGGCCTCGACTACGTGCGCGCGCCCGAGAACAAGGGTGAGATGCTCGGCCCGCTGATGCTGGCGAGCCCGCGCGTCGCCGGTGCGCTGCGCATCGATCCGCGCAGCGGTGACGCCGCGTATCGCGAGCTCGCGAAGCGCGCGCTGTACGACGACGTGCCGCAAGCCGACTTCGAAGCCGTCGCGAACCTGATGACCTGCGACGTGCCGGCCGCGCCGTTCGCGACCGCGATCCCGACGACGGCCGCGCGCTGGGGCGCGATCGACCGCCACTACATCAAGTGCCTGCAGGATCGCGTGATCCTGCCCGCGCTGCAGCAGCGCTTCATCGACGAAGCCGACGCGTTCGCGCCCGGCAACCCGACCCACGTGCACCAGCTCGACAGCAGCCATTCGCCGTTCATGTCGCAGCCGGCCGTCCTGGCCGGCGTGCTGGCCGACATCGCGAAAAGCTGAGCACGGCACGCGCGGGGCGCATCCGCTCTGCGCGCAGCAGGGCGGTGCGGGTGTGCGCCTACGCGTAGGCCACCGAGCGGTCGCGCCCGAGGCGCTTCGCGCGATAGAGCGCGGCGTCGGCCTCGTTGACGAGCACGTCGCAAGTGGCCGCGCCCGCCTTTGCACACGCGCCGCCGACACTCGCCGTCACCGGCACGCTGACGCCCTCGGCATCGACCGGCACGCTGCCGATCGCATCGCGCACCTTGTCGGCCACGAGCATCGCCTCGTCGAGATTCGTGCACGGCAGCAGCAGCGCGAATTCCTCGCCACCGAAGCGGCCGAACGTATCCTGCGCACGCACGATCGACGCGACGCGGCGCGCCGTCTCGCGCAGCACGGCGTCGCCGGCCGCGTGCCCGAAACGGTCGTTGATCGTCTTGAAGTGGTCGAGGTCGAACAGCAGCACCGACATGTCGCCGCCGTAGCGCTGCCAGCGCGCGAATTCGTCGCCGAGCCGCGCCTCGAAGAAGCGCCGGTTCGCGATGCCGGTCAGGCCGTCTCGATTCGCGTGTTCGCGCAGCTTCGCGACCGCCTCCTCGCGCTCACGCTGCATCACGCTCACGTGCGTGACGTCCGAGATCGTCACGCACACGGCTTCGACGTCGCGGCCGCGCGTGAGCGGCATGAATGTGCAGTCCTGCTGCATGTAGTCGACGCCGCCCGTGATCGGCCGGTCGTGCTCGAAGCGGAACAGGTAGGGCCGCTGCTCCCACGAACTGAACGCGAAGCTGCCGAGCTGGAACACGCTCTCGAGCTTGCGCGACAGCCACGCGCGCGGCAGGTCGGGAAAACAGTCGAACAGGTTGCGGCCGATCACGTCGGCGGCCGGGATGCCGCTGTGGTCCTGCATGAAGCGATTCCACATCAGCACGGTCATCGCACGGTCGAGCACGAACAGGCCGAAGCCCACCCGCTCGATCACGAGGTCGCTCAGCGACGGGGCAGCGGTCGTCATAGCGCGGACAGCAACGCGTCGAGCGCGTCGCCCATCAGCCGGATCGAATCCTCGGCCATCAGCATCACGAAGTGAGCCCGGAACGCGTGGTCCTCGAGCCCGAAGTTCACCTCGAGCAGCAATGCCACGCTCCATGCCAGCTCGGTCGGCTGGAAGACGTCGTCGAACGACACGTTCGCACCGAGCAGCCCCGGCGGAAAGAACACGGGCTTGCGCCCGAGCTCGTCGAGGATCGATGCGACGCAGGCGCCCATCAGCACGTTCGCGACGTCGAACACGACTTCGTCGGGTGTCGCCATCCCGCCGTACACGCCTTCGCCGAACGTGCGGTCGACGACCGACATGAGCCGCGCGATGCTCGCGGTACGGCACAGCACGATCGCCTCGCCCTTGATGTCGGAACGGAAGCCCTGGCGCACGGCGGTCACGTTGTCGTAGATGCCCGTCATCTCGCGCAGCGCATCGCCCGCGTCGGTCGCTTTCACGACCCGCACGCGCGGCACCGACAGTTCGATGAAGCGCCCGAGCAACAACGCGAGCCGTGCGGCGGCACGGCCCATTGCGAGGTTGGCGATCTCCTGCAACGCGTCGCGTTGCTCCGCCGTGAACACCGAGTCAGGCATACAACCCATACTCCTTGAGAATGGGCAGCAATGCCTCCGACGTCACGGGCTTGGCAACGAATGCGATCGCGCCCAATTCGCGCACGCGTGCTTGCGCCTGCGGCTGGATATCGGCGGATACCACGATCACGAACGTGTTCAGATCTTCGTGGCGCAGTGTCTCCAGCACCTGATATCCGCTCATGTCGGGCATCGTCAGGTCCAGAAACATTACGGAAGCTTTGCCGTCACGATACAGCGCCAAGGCCTCTCGACCATTCGCGGCATACGCGACATCGACGTCCCAGCCTCCCGGCAGCGCCTTTGTCAGAAGTTTGCGAGCGAGCAGCGAATCGTCGGCAATTACAATCGGCAAAGGCATGGGGCGAAGCGGTATACGGAATGGTCTCTCTCGCGTTAACGACCGCGCGGCGCACTTCTTGAGGCGCCAATGCGTTCGGGCGCGGGCAGCCGCCTTGCAACCGCGCGCGGGCGCCGCAACGCGGGCGCGCGCGACGCGCCGCGCGGCGAATGCCGGCAGGCGCAGATATCTGTCATAGGGAAAGCAAGGCGCGATTCTCGGAGTAAACCGGAGGCGATGCAACTCGCCATATTCACCATTTCGGACAGAATTGGTCCGAACATGCGCCATTCCGAAAACAGCCGCGACCATTTTCGAGATAAGCACGCAAAATTTTTCCTTGTGTACGTTTGCGCTGCCGGATTCGTCGCGTTTTCAATCTGACAATTTCCGCCTGTCGGAATCGACAGGATTACTGGCGTCCGGGTGCATCCGGGGCTGTACGGCGGGCCGTCGCAACTCGTTTATGATGGCAGGCACCTTCGCCTCACCCGCTTCCTCGATGACGTCCGACCGGCCCGCCGATTCCCACGCTCCCGCCTCCCCGCCCGCCGACGACTGGCAGGACGACGGCAACTATGCGTCCGGTGCGCCCGAGCACGATTTCGCAGTGCGGCGCGTGACGCTGATCGTGCTGCTCGTTGCGGCGATCGTGCTGCCCTGCATCTACGTCGTGGTGATGGCGTACAACGACCTGAAGACGCGCGAGGCCGCCGCGAGCGACGTGACGATGCGCACCGTGCGGGTTGCCGAGGAGCACGCGCTCAAGGTGTTCGACCTGAGCGAGACGCTCGATGCGCGCATCGTCGATCTCGTGCAGGACATGGACGACGCGACCGTGCGCAACAGGGAGTCCGACATCCACGAAGCGCTGAACACGATCGGCGGCGGCTATCCGCAGGTGGCGGCCGTGTCGATCTTCGGCGCGAGCGGGATGCTGCTCGCGAACAGCCTCTACTATCCGGCGCCCTATGCGTCGATCGCGAACCGCGACGATTTCGCCGGCATTCGCGACGGCAAGGTGATCGAACACATCTCGCGGCTGATGATGGGGCCGCTCAAGCTCGAGAACATTCCCGTGTTCAACACGGGCGTCGCACGTCGCCATAGCGACGGTTCGTTCGCCGGGATGGTGTCGATCGCGCTGAAGTCGTCGTATTTCAACGCGTTCTACCGCGACCTGCTCGGCGGTGCGAGCACGCCGATGACGATGGCGCTTGCGCGCTCGGACGGCGCGGTGATCGCGTCGTATCCGCCGCCGCCGGCATTCGCGCACACCGATCGCGCCGCCACGTTCGGCGACGCGCGCAACGATCCGCGCGCCGGCGTCGTGCGGGTGCGCCACGACGGTGGGAGCAGCGAGATCGTCGCGTATCGCCAGGTCGGCAGTTATCCCGTCTACGTGACGTGCTCGTATCGCACGTCGGCGATCTGGCGTGAATGGTACGAACACCTGAGCGTGCTGTTCCTCTCGATGTTCGCGCCGTCGGTCGCGCTGTGGTCGGTGATCTGGCTGTCGCTCAAGCGGCTGAAGGCGGAAGAGGAGGCGTGGGACCGCTGGCAGGCCGAAGCGTCGATGCGCCGTTCGATCGAATCGGCGTACCGGCAGTCGCGCAAGATGCAGGCGCTCGGCAACCTCGTCGGCAGCGTCGCGCACGATTTCAACAACCTGCTGATGATCATCTCGAGCAACGTGCAGATCGTGCGGCGGCGCGGGGTCCAGCATCTCGACAAGGAACTCGGCGCGATCGAACGCGCGCTGAAGAACGGGCAGTCGCTCACGCGCCAGCTCCTCGGTGTCGCACGCAAGCAGCCGCTGCACAACGAGACGATCGACGTCGGGCAATGGGTCGGCACATGCCGCGAACTGCTGAAGACGTCGCTCGGTTCGAAATCGTCGCTGGTCGTCGCGATCGAGCCTGGTGTGTGGCCGATCCGCGTCGACGTCGCGGAGCTCGAACTCGCGGTGATCAACCTCGCGGTCAACGCGCGCGACGCGATGGCGGCCGGCGGCCGCTTCACGGTCGGCGCGCGCAACGTGACGCTGCGTCGCGAGGACGGCTTTCCGCTGACGGGCGATTTCGTGCAGATCTCGCTCGACGATACGGGTTCGGGCATGGCGCCCGACGTGCTCGCCCGCGCGTTCGAGCCGCTGTTCACGACGAAGGCTCAGGGGATGGGGACGGGGCTCGGCCTGCCGCAGGTATTCGCGTTCTGCGAACGCTCGGGTGGCCTCGCGACGATCGACAGCGCGGTCGGCGCCGGCACGTCGGTGCGCCTCTACCTGCCGCGCGCGCGCGCCGAGGATGTCGTCGCACGGCCGCCGGCGGTCGCGCACGACGCGGGCACGGGCACGGGCGCGCTCGCCGGCCTGCACGTGCTGCTCGTCGAGGACAACAGCGAAGTCGCGGCCGGCACCGAAGCGCTGCTGTCGCTGCTCGGGCACCGCGTGACCTACGCGCCCACCGCCGACGACGCGTTGCACCTGATCGAAGGCGCCGCTGCGAACGACGCGTTCGACCTCGTGATCTCGGATATCCACATGCCGGGCCGCCTGAACGGCATCGACCTCGCCGAAGCAGTCGAGAAGCGGCCGGAGAAGCTGCCCGTGATTCTCGTCACGGGCTACGCGGAGGAACTCGACCGCACGCGCACCGTCAACGTCCGCGTGCTGTCGAAGCCGTTCGACATCGCGCTGCTCGACGAGATCCTGCTGGGCATCCGCGAAGCGCGCGATGCACGGCACGCGCGGCACACCGGCACGTAACCCGCTACGCGCGGGCCGGCGCCGACGGCATGAACGGGGCGACGCTCAGGCCGACTTCAGCAAGCGCACCCAGCCCGTGTAGCGATCGACGAAACCCTGCAGGAATTTGCGGGTGTCTTCGCTGACGATCTGGCCCTGATCGTCGATGCGTGCCGGATCGTGCTTGATGAACATCTCGGGCTGCCCGAGCGTCTTCACGTCGAGGTACGCGAGCACGTTGCGCAGGTGCTGCTGCGCGAGCGCGGTGCCCGTCGCACCCGGCGACGTGCCGAGCACCGCACCCGGCTTGCCCGCCCACGAATTGGAACCCCACGGGCGCGAGCCCCAGTCGAGCGCATTCTTCAGCACGCCCGGAATCGAGCGGTTGTACTCGGGCGTGAAGAACAGCAGCGCATCGGCGGCTTCGATCGACTGCTTGAAGCGCTTCGCGACTTCCGGGAAATCCGCGTCGTAGTCCTGGCTGTACAGCGGCAGTTCGCCGATCTCGACGAACTCGAACGAGAAATCGGCGGGGGCGAGCGAGATCACGGCGTGCGCGAGCGCGCGGTTCCACGAAGCGCGACGCAGGCTGCCGACGACCACGGCGATGCGATAGGACATGACATTCTCCTTCCGGTGAGTGAGGAATCGGATCGATTGCTTCCGAACGAGCGACAAAGGTCTGTTTATAGGCAAGCCAGCCCGCGAACCGCCCCACGGGGCCGCCCGGCCGACTTTCCACAAGGTTTTCCACAGAAATTGTGGATAACTTGGCCGTTATGATCTGACGTTACACATTGCCCGCCGCGTGTCGAGGTCGACACACGACACAGGGTTCGGCAAGCATAGCGCAGCGCGTCGACCGGTTTCGTGAATTCGTGACGGAACATGCATTGCAGGCAGGCACCGCGCCCAGTAAGCTGCTCGCACCGCGACGCGCCCGCTTGGTGGCGCACGCGATTGCCTCGAGACACCGCAACCCAGACATGCCGTCCGAATACGACGATCCCGCCTATCTCGCGCAACTGCGGCGCGACCTGCTGCGCTTCGCGCGACTCCAGCTCCGCGATGCCGACGCAGCCGAAGACGCCGTGCAGGAAGCGCTCGCCGCCGCGTGGTCGCACGCGGGCGATTTCGCCGGGCTGTCGGCCCACAAGACCTGGGTGTTCGGCATCCTGCGCAACAAGCTGATCGACGTGCTGCGCGCGCGGCAGCGGACCGTGAGCTTGTCGGCGCTCGATGCCGAGCTCGACGGCGAATCGGTGCTCGATCGCGAGCTGTTCAAGGAAAACGGGCACTGGGCCGCGCATGCGAAGCCGCGACCGTGGCCCCGCCCGGAAACGCTGTTGCAGCAGCAGCAGTTCTGGACGCTGTTCCAGACCTGCCTCGACCACCTGCCGGAGCAGATCGGGCGCGTGTTCATGATGCGCGAATTCCTCGACGTCGAGATTACGGACATCTGCAGCGAATTGACGCTGACGACGAATCATTGCAGCGTGCTGCTGTATCGGGCGCGCACACGCCTGCGAACCTGCCTCAGTGAAAAAGGACTGACGACCGAAGATGCTGCCGGGGAAATGTACTGACGTGACGCGACTGCTGTCGGATGCGCTCGACCGGCATCTGACCCTGCATGAGCGCCTGCAGGTGCGTGTACACCTGCCGACCTGCAGTGGCTGCAGGGCCTATCGCGGTCAGATCGCGCTGCTGCGGACAGCCGCGAAAGCGGCGGCGGGGCGGGGGCCGGACGACGCTGATGGGTCGTCCGGGGAAGGCTAGGGGCGGCTCGCTTGGCTGCGATCGCCCGGGTGGTGGTCGCATGATGTTCGGCGATCGTGTCGGCTTCGAATGCCGATGTTTGCGCCGGGCCGATGCAATCAGAAAAATACGGCGCGCAAGAATTATTCGAACAGCGCCCGCACCGATTCGGGCGGCCGGCCGATGGCGGCCTTGCCCCGATAAACGACGATGGGCCGCTGCAGCAAAATCGGATGAGCGGCAATCGCCGCGTAGGCTTGTGCGTCGGTCAGATCGGCGCGGGCCAGATTCAGCGTCTTGTACGGTTCCTCACCGTCGCGCAGCATGTCTCGAACCGGGCGGCCAAGCTGCCGATGCAGTGCTTCCAGCTCCTCTACCGTCGGTGGCGTCTTCAGGTACTCGACGACATTCAGGGGCGCACCGGTGGTATTCAGCGACTCGATCAAAGCAAGCGTCTCGCGCGACTTCGAGCATCGGGGGTTGTGGTAGATCGTGATCATCGTTCAAGCCTGGAGGGTAGAGCCCCGTATTGTAGCCAGTCTGTATCGGGTGTCCGGGCGGGGAGGTTGGCGCGGGATGGCGGGATCTCGAGTGGATTCGCTGCTTCGCAGAAGCAGGTGGATGAGGCAGTGCGACAGGCCATGAGAGGGGAGTGCTGTTCGGGATGCGCTTCACGGAGTCGCGTTGATGCATTTATGCGCATAAAGGTGAGCAGCTTTCTGTCTGTCACGGGATGACGGATCGAGGTGCCGTACGCCGGATCAATACGATGGGCGTTTCTGAGCGGAAAGGACGGGGGCGGTTGCGTCGCACGCCGGTTGGTTTATGCGCATAAAGCGCGTGATTGCCGGGTGAGGTACCTCTCGATTCGCGGCGCGGTAGCTGTGGAAACCTCCTCACGTGGATGCGATTGCTACGTCGACATGCCCGCTGGTCAATCGCCGCGCACTGGATTCCGGAGCAGTCGGGACGTGATCCTTCGCCGCTTGCCGCTTGCCGCTTGCCGCTTGCCGCTTGCCATCGCCATCGCCATCGCCATCGCCACCGGCCGCAGTTTATGCGCATAAACGAGACGCCCAAGGCGGCGGGTTGTGTCGACACGCTTGGGTTCAGTGGCATGCCTCAACACGGTGTACCGGGCCACGACAATACCGCTCACCCCCCACTCTCAGAAGAGTCGCGCCCCCGGTCGCGCGATCGACAGCCTCGGTTTCAGCGGAGTTTATGCGCACAAACTCCCCAGCTCTCAGCCCGAACCGCCTCATCGAACGGAAAGGACAACGCGCCACGATCCCGCGGCAACTTGCTACTCACACCAGCGACGCCACACGCGATGACTCAAACCCCGCCCCGTTCATCGACGTTGCAGACACCCGCCACACCCTCCAATCGAGTCACTCGCCATCTCCGGTTCGTTTATGCGCATAAACCGATAGCCCGAATGGCCAATGCGTAGTTGTCGAACGACAATTTCATTGAAATTCAAATATCGTCCTGTAGAATTCCAACGACCAAAATAGGAGTGAAAATTGGCCGCGGAAATCATTGCAGTCACTCAACAAAAAGGTGGCGTCGGCAAAAGCACGATTGCCATGCACCTCGGTGCCGCGTTCCATGAAAAAGGGAAGCGCGTCCTCGTCATCGACGCAGACCGTCAAAACACGCTGGTTCACTGGTCGAGCGCATCCGGCGACAGCGAAAACGGCATCCCGTTTCCGGTCGTCAACCTTGCCGAAGCCGATGGCCAGATCCATCGCGAGATCAAGAAGTTCATCAACGACTACGACATCATCGTCGTGGACTGCCCGCCGTCGATCACCGAGAAGGTGTCAGGCGTCGTCCTGCTGGCCGCATCGATTGCCGTGATTCCGACGTCGTCGTCGCCGGCTGATTACTGGTCGAGCGTCGGGCTGGTCAAACTGATCCAGCAGGCGCAGGTCATGAACGAAGACCTCCGCGCAGTCTTCCTGCTGAACAAGACCGAAGAGAAGCGCATGCTGACCCGCGAGCTCAAGCGCGCGCTCGAGGAACTCGGCTTCCCGTTGCTGAAAACGCAGATCCCGACCCGGGAGGCGTACAAGCAGGCGATGGCGCTCGGTCAGACCGTGCTGCAGATGAACGATCGTGGCGGCAAGCTGGCCGCCACGGAAATTCGCGCATGCGCCGACGAAATCGTCGCGATGCTGCCCTGACTTTATGCGCACAAAGGAGTCACATGAAACCCTCCCAATTTGCCAAAGGATTCCAAGCGCGCCCGGATATCACGACGAGCGAGAAGCGCACGGCGCTCGATCGACTCAATGCGATCGACGGCATCGTCAAGTCCGAGACCCCTACCCCGGCACCGACCAAATCCGCGAAGAAAGACACCGCGCCGCAGCCCGCTCCCGAGCTCACGCTCGATTCGTCGATCGATGAATCGGCGCAATATCGTGCGTGGCGTCTCGAGAACCGCTATGCGCCCGGGCAAGTGATCGAGCTGTCGCTGAAGGCGATCAAGCATAGCCCGTTCAATCCGCGACACTTCTATCTGAAATCGTCGATTGCCGAACTCGCGGTCAACCTCGCGAAGCAAGGGCAACAGCAGGCGATCCACGTAATTCCGGACTATGACAATCCGGGCACGTATTTCGTCAGCGATGGCGGCCGCCGCGTGCGGGCACTGAAGGAAGCCAACAAGGAGTCGGTCAAGGCGATCGTGATCGACGTGCCGATCGGCATCCAGAGCTACAAGCTCGGCTACGATCTCAACGTCCAGCGCGATTCGCAGACGGTGTTCGACAACGCCGTCGTGTGGCGCCGCTTCCTCGACGACAAGCATTTCCAGAGCCAGAAGGAACTCTCCGAGCACCTCGGCCTCGACGAATCGACGGTGGCCGTCGCCCTGTCGATCGGCAAACTGCCGGAAGCGATCATGCAGGAAATGGTCGCGCGCCCCGATCGCTTCGGTTCAAACATGGCGTATCAGGTCGGCCGCTATCACAACGCGCGCGGCACCGAGGCCACGCTGCGGCTGATCAACAAGATCGTGTCGGACGATCTCAGCACGCGCCAGGTGTCGGACATCGTCAAGGGCCGCGTCGCGGCGCAGGAAACGCCGAAGGCTGCCGGCCGTCAGCGCTATGCGCAGCGTCTCGAGATCAAGCTTGGCGGCAAGTCGGTCGGCGACCTGAAGTCGTATGGCGAAGATCGCATCGAACTGCGCCTGCGCGGCCTCCCGAAGGACAAGCGCGACGCGATCCTCGAGCAGCTCGAGCGGATGCTGTTGTCGGAGTGATGGAAACGGCCGGTTGGGCCTGGTGAAGATGCCGGGCCCGCCAACCGAGGGCGGGACCGGCGGCGGCCCGTCAGCGGGCCTGAGCGGCCCTCAGGCGGCCCGCGACTGGTTCAGCGTGAACGACAGCAGGTCGCCGTCCGTCGGCTCGCCCCAGGTCTTCTGGGCCAGCCAGTCGAAAAAGGCCGTCTCGGCCAGCTTGGAATCGAGGCCGCGCTTGCGCCAGTCGTCGCGCAGATGGGTACCCATCGTCGGCAGCGCCTCCGACTCGAACGACTCGCGCGCCACTTCGCGCTCGGCGTCGCCCTGCTCTTCGTACAGCACCTTCGCTTCCTTGCGACGGAACGCAGCGAACTCGCTCAACAGGCGCGCCTTCAGATCGTCCGGCTGGGCCGCCGCAATCTTCGCAGGCGGCGTGCCGGCAGGCAGCGCGTCGACCGATTCGACCGGCGGCGCATAACCCTTCTTCAGCGCATCCTTGAACAACGCCGGCGCGCTGCGCACCGGCGGCAGCGTCGTGCTGCGCATCCGCTGCTCGGTCATCTGCAGCGCGGCACGAATGCGATTTTCCTCGCTGTCCGCATAGAGCGTCTGCGCTTCCTTCAGCGGGATCCCGATCTTCACCATCCGGTCGACCAGCGTGCTGTCGAACACGTTCGGATGTTCGTCGAGCGCGAGCATCGGCTGCTTGCGCTCGGTCACGCGGAACTGGATCTCCGCGACCCGACGCCCTTCACGGTGTTCGATCAGCTCGACGAAGATGTTGGTGACCGCGTTGACTTCCGCGATCGCGGGACGCAGATAGTCGCGCTTGAAGTACTTGTACTCGCGTTTCGCTTCGTCGCCAGCTTCCGTGTCGGGCGTGCCCGACAGGATCGGCCGCCACCATTCCCACGGCTCGCGCATCGTCAGGTGGCTCGGGTTCGTCAGGTAGCGCACGCAGATTTCGTACAGCGCGAGGCCGGCGCTGCTGCGCAGCTGGCTCTGGAACTGCAGGCTCAGGCGCGCGTACTGGACCGGATCGAGCAGCTTTTTCTTGATCTTCGGCGCGAACGAGAATTCGACCCACACGCGGCGGGTCGCCGGATCCTCGAGAATTTCGGCGTCGGCGATCAGTGTCGAGATCCCCCACTTGCGTCCCGGCTTCTGGCTCGACGTCCCCGTGCTCCATTCGACCTGCACCGACACCATGCGGCGCAGGTGTTCCTTCACCAGCGCGGTGTCGTTCGAATCGAAGGCGGAGTTGGCGACGATGTCCGAGAGCAGCGCGCGATACGTATCGCCCGAGTCGTCGGCCTGCTGCGCCACGGCCAGCAGGACATTGAACAGCTTGCGAGTGAGGAGCGTGATCTTGCCGCTCTTCGGCTGAATTGCGATCGCCTCGACGGCCTTCCGCAATTCGGCTGAACTGGCACTCACCACATCCACATCGGTTTTCTTGGCGCGCTTCGTCGTGGCCATACGTCGGGTCGGAGGAGAAGTTTTCCGGAAGGATAGCGTCTGCGGTGAAGTGCGTCCAGAACGACATGCTCACCATAGCGGGTGAAGTGCGCGTGTAAAACGGCACTCACCCCAGGCGCTCCCGAAAAACCTCACCAGTCCGGATTTGCAGCGTTCCGGACTCGTCCAGACGTGCTGCGGGATGCGCCGATTCACAGAATTTCACCTGTGCGCGGAACGTGCGAAATGTGCTCCCGTATCGGCTCACCTTTCGATTTGTCGTAATTTTACGACTGCGCTGCCGGAAGTTCGGCACAGGGTTGCGATCCCACCTCATCGCGCTTCCCGATCGACCCGCTCGGCCCTGTATGCATGTACAGGCGCGACCCACCGGGCGATCGTGATCGGGCCCGCCACCCCGGAAGACGCCCGCCAAACCGGCCCGCGCGACCCGAACGAGCCTGCTGTGCCGGCCCGGGCGCGCATTGTACAGCGCACAAACCGTATCGGGTCCCGAAAAAACTCACCTTGAGCACAGCATGTTCATTCGTCTGGAGACCGACGAATGCCCGGCACGCGCGGGATTCGCCACCAGAGCCTCCCGAAAATGCTCACCTTACCGAAAAATCGCTGTGCCGCCTCTGGCACGGAAATGGCTCCCGAAAAATCTCACCGTAACTGACGCGGTATCAAAAACCTCAATGCCTTCCGATACTTATGCACAGAAGGCATTTGGCTGTGCGCCGCCGACATCCCCCGAAAAGCCTCACCTTTCGACGGAAATCCGTCATACGACAACGGTGTGTGGCCCCCCGAAAAATCTCACCTGTGCCAAAAAGAGGCACAGCAAAAACGAGATTTCTTCCAGTCCTGGCGGGCTTTTCGGCCAATTCGACCGTCCACAGATCCCGAAAAGCCTCACCTTTGACCATTTTTCGGGCAAATTCCATTCCCGAAAAGGCTCACCTGTGGCCCGAATCACAGCCTGTGATCCATGCCCCGAAAAAGCTCACCTCAGCGGGATCCGGGCAGGAAAACCCGGATTTCCCTCCCGAAAAACCTCACCTTTAGTGCATCACAGGCCCACGAGAGCACTTTTGCTGTGCAAAATGGCGTCCGTTTCCCGGAAATCCTCACATCAAACGCCCGCGGAGTCCCGTGAAACCTCACCTTTCACAGAAACTGCCTAAAAGATGGGCAGAATCGGGGCGCAAAGAAGGTCCCGCAAATTCTCACCTATGTCTGCACAGGCAGAAAACTGTGCAGTCAGGCACAGCGCGGGTTCTGTGGCTGTGAGGCCCCGAAAAGCCTCACCTTTGGGAAATCTCGTGTTTCACTGTGATCCCGAATCCGCTCACGACCTTTCCCGCAACGGCTCACGCAGCTCCCTGAACCCCATCACTTCAGCTCCCGCAGAAGATCACCTTGGCTCCCGTAAAACTTCACCTTGCCGGCCGGAAAGCCTTGCAGCATAAGGCTGTGCCGTGGCGTTAACGTTTTTAACTAAGGGTTCAAGGGTGTTTACTTCTAATACTCTCAAGACATCGGCTGCAGAGTTTTCCACAGACACCCCAACCCCTGAACACCGACAGGCAACCGGATCCGCTGTCATGTGAAACAAATGCCGAAATTCGGGATCGACAGGAAAACGCTTGTACGACAAGGACTTGGCTAACTTTCTTCGCTTTGTTTCACGGAATCCTGGACCACAGTCGCCCAGATCGGCTCACAGACCCGATTTCTGTGCGAAGCGACGTAAATTCACAACGCCGAGCCGAAACAAGTATCGATAAGTACGTATTTCGTTATGATTGCCACACTTCAATGTCTGTGAGCACAGCGATGACCCTGGACGAAATACGCCAAACCATTCGGGACGAACTGGAATCGCTGCGTGCAAAAGGTGCGCGACGGCAGGAATTGTCGCTGCATGCATGCAAGCGGTTGTTCTTCGATCTTGGCATCCGGCCGTCGGCTGCCAACGTCCGCGATCTCACCCAGACCGGCAGCGCCAGCGATATCCCGAAAGACATCGACCATTTCTGGGAGCGCATCCGTTCCGCCTCCAAGGTCAGGCTCGACGGTGCCGCAATTCCGAAAGCCGTTGAGGAAAAAGCCGGCGCGTTGCTCGGGGCACTCTATGAAGAAGCGTTGAAAGCCGCGCGAGACAGCCTCGATGTCGATCGCGAACAGGTCCGCGCCGGCGTGGCCGACGCCGAACAGCGGTTGCGCGACGCAATCGTCCGTCAGGAGACGCTCGAAGGCGCGCTCGCACGTGGCGAAGCGAAAAACGAGCAATTGCAGGCGCGCGTGACCGAACTCGAAGTCCAGCTCGCATCGCAAACGACGCACGGTTCGGCAAGCGAAGCGACGTTACTCACCACAGTCGCACGACTGGAGAAGGAACTGGCCGCGGCGGTCGGCCGTGTCGAAGCCGAGCAGGCGCAGAACGCCACGCTGCGCGACCGCATCGATGCGCTTCAAACCGAACTGCAGCAGCGCACCGAGCACTACGCGCAGCAAATCAAGGACGCGGTGGCCGAAGCCGAACGCCGCGTGAAGCCGATGCTGGTCGAGCTGGATTCGTTGCGCAGCACGGCGTCGACCTACCAGAACGGCTTGCGCGACGTTCAGCGCAAGGAATTCGATTTCCTGCAGCAGTTGAGCGCGGCCAAGGCGCGTGCCGACCGGCTCGAAGAACAATTGCGCAGCCAGGGAGACGAACTGGAACGCGCGACGCGCGATGTGAGTTTGCTGCGCGCGAGCCGCGGAATGAATCCGGAAATCGCCGCGCTGATCCGCCGCCTGGCTGATGCCGGGCAACTGGATGCGAAGGCGTTTGCCGCGATCGGTACCTCACTGGATCAAGAGACGCCGGTACCGGCCCATTGCCCGCATTGCGACGGTGAGCCCGAGCTGTCACACGGAAAAGAGGGTTTTGAAGTGGCCTGCCCCGAGTGCGAACACGCTTCGGGCGCATGGCCATCCCGATTGGAAGCCGTCGCCCGCTTTGTGCGCACGTGACGCAAGGGGCGGCTGCATCGCACAGGTGAGACGATCCGGGAAACCAGAGGTGAGGTTTTTCGGGAGCGATTGAACGGTGAGGCTGTGCCATACAAGGCTGCTCACGGATCGCTTGGCGTGAGCAGCCGTTTGGGGATCAGTGAGTTTCGTCGATGCCCGACGCGTCACCGTCGGCATTGTTGTCGGCGAGACCGTCGCGCCAGTTCTTCCATGCGCGATGCAGGCGGTTCGACGAGATCGGTCGCATGAAGCCCAGCCATTTGCCGACTCGTTCGGGCGGCACGTCGTGTTCGAACAGTTCGGCCGCGTAGGTATTACGCAGGGTTTGCGGGCTGGCGCGTGCGGTGCGTGACGACGTGAGCCCGGCGGATTCGACGATCGCGTCGATGGCGCGCAGCATCGTCGCCTTGTGCATCGGCCGCCCGGCATGGGATGCGGGGAACACGAGTTCGCCGGGAATCTCCTGGCGCTTGCGTTCGGTGAGCCACGCTTCGAGCAGGGCGATCGCGAACGACGCCAGATGGGTTTCGCGCGAGAAATCAGGGTGCGTCGACTCGATCTGAAGCGACGTTCCGGCCGTATTGATGCAACTAATCGTAAGTGCGCGAGCTTCACCGGTTTTAATGCCGGCGCCAAGAAACGCGGCAACGAGCGCGCGGTCGCGCCGCTCTTTCCAGTACGCGGAACCGGATACGCCGATCGGCGAAAACAGGTACGTGAGCAACGTCGCGCGCTCGGCCGGCGTGAGGAAACCGGTAGGTTCGTTGTCGCGCGCCTTGCGCCAGTTCGCTTCGCCATCCTGAGCAATGAACCGGGCCGGGTTGGTCGACGCGTATTCGGTGCGCCGGATATGGTCGAGCACACGCTCGATCAGCCGAAGATAGCGCATTCGCTGGGTTTTCCGGATCGGGAGCTCGCCGACGAAATTCGCGATGGTTGCCGTATCGACCGTCGCCAGATTCTTCTGGTGCGTACGCAGCCATGTGAGAAACGCGCCCCATTGCGCGCGATAGACGTCGGCCGATGAGCGACGATAGTCCTGCATGGCGAGCCATGCATCGAATGCGGCTTCGGGAGAGACGATCCAGTCGGACGCGCCGCGGTCGAACAGGTCCGTTTCTTCCGGGCGTGCGGGGGTGTCGGGAGAGGCGGGAGGAGACATGTGATTTATTCCGTTAGTTGCGTATATGGTAGCCCTTTCCGCAACGTCTCGGGCATCAAGAGGCAAGGGGCAGGACAAGGCCGCCACGCGTGGCGGCCCGGGCGGGCAGTCAGTCGCCCCACGCCTTGGACGGGCGGTGAGCCCGCTCGCGAGGCGCGGTGTCGTTGGAGGTTGACGCGGCTTCGTACGCGAGCACCGCGAACGAAAATACGGCGGGTAGCGCGTTCGAGCGCCCGAAGTCGATCGGATCGTCCGTTTCGGGAAACGTCATGTCAGACGGCCGTTCGAACAATTGACGCATGCCGGCCTCGTGCCGGCTGGCAAAGCCGAGATCGGCAAGCGCCTCGGCTTCGATCGCGTGCAGCAGGCGCCACGTCAGCGGCACGCGCTGGCGGATATAACGCCCGGCGATATGGCGAACGATCAGCTCGAGGTCGTGCGCGGCAGCCTTGAAGCTGAGCGCGGCCAAATCTTGTTCTTCTGTCATTGCAGGCTCCTGTCGACCGGGCAGGCGCCTCGGTGCGCCGGCTCCAGCCCATGCATGGCGGAATGTCCGTATACTGTACAAACATACAGTGTTTTCCGCAACTGGCCTGCAATTGGCCTTTCGGCCGGCTATCCGCGCCGTCAGCGGTGTATCACGATCAGCAGTGCCCGCGCCTCGGCCTTGCCGGGATTGCGGATCGCGTGCGGCTCGTCGGCCGGGTAGCGCGCGGTGTCGCCTACCTTCAGGCGCCGGCTTGCCGCCGCGGCTTCGATTTCCATCGCGCCCTGCAGCACGGTCAGGTGCTCGCGCGTGCCGGGCTCGTGGGCGTTCGATATCAGTGCGCCGCCGCCCGGCAGCGTCAGCTCGTACCACTCGAACTTGCCGGCGAGGTCGATCGGGCCCCACACGCGCAACTGGTATCGGCCGTCATGGCCGGCGAGCGTCGGAATGTCGTGCGGGCCGTCGACGCGGATCGTCTCGGGCGCCTTCGGTTGCGAGAACAGCTCGTCGAGCGTGATGCCGAGTGCGTTCGTCAGCCGCCACGCCACGGCGATCGTCGGGTTGGCCTTGTCGCGTTCGATCTCGGAGAGCATCGATTTCGATACGCCGGCTGCGCGCGACAGGTCGTCGAGTGTCAGCTTGCGTTCGTTGCGCAGCCGCTGGATCTGCTCGCCGACACGCGGCGGCGTGGCGGCCGGCGGTTGCGGTGCGGCGCTGGCAGGCGTGCGCCGCGAACCGGAGGAACTTGCCATTTGGATTCCGTTCGCTTAGAGTTGTTCGGTATTTCGAATTCTAGTTCGGAATATCGGATAAATGCGGTCAACCGAACGACCGACTATAACAGTAGCAGGCCGTTGCGCCGCCGCCACGAGTGGCGCGTTGCGGAATGCGAAACCCTGTCAGGAGCTTTGCGATGCGTGATGCCTTTCTCGCCCAGGTGCGCGGGACGCTGGACCAGATCCGCGCGGACGGTTTTTACAAGACCGAGCGCGAGATCGCGAGTCCCCAGGCGGCAGCCGTGCGGCTCGCCGGCGGTGCCGGCGTGCTCAATTTCTGCGCGAACAACTACCTGGGCCTGGCGAACGATTCGCGCCTGATCGATGCGGCGAAGGCCGGCCTCGACCAGGACGGCTTCGGCATGGCATCGGTGCGCTTCATCTGCGGCACGCAAACCGTGCACAAGCAACTGGAAAGCGCGCTGGCCGCCTTTCTCGGCACCGAGGACAGCATCCTCTATTCGAGCTGCTTCGATGCGAACGGCGGGCTGTTCGAGACGCTGCTCGACGAGAACGACGCGGTGATCAGCGACGAGCTGAACCACGCGAGCATCATCGACGGCATCCGCCTCTGCAAGGCGAAGCGTTTCCGCTACAAAAACAACGACCTGTCCGACCTCGAGGCGAAGCTGAAGGAAGCCGATGCAGCGGGCGCGCGCCACAAGCTGATCGCGACCGACGGCGTGTTCTCGATGGACGGTATCATCGCCGACCTGAAAGGCATCTGCGATCTCGCCGATCGCTACGGCGCGCTCGTGATGGTCGACGATTCGCATGCGGTCGGCTTCATCGGTACGCACGGCCGCGGCACGCCCGAGCACTGCGGCGTCGAAGGCCGCGTCGACATCATCACGGGTACGCTCGGCAAGGCGCTCGGCGGCGCATCGGGCGGCTATGTCGCGGCGCGTCGCGAAGTCGTCGAGCTGCTGCGCCAGCGCTCGCGCCCGTATCTCTTCTCGAACACGCTTACGCCGAGCATCGCCGCGGCATCGCTGAAGGTGCTGGAACTGCTCGGCAGCGACGAGGGCGCGAAGCTGCGCGAGCGCGTGCGCGAGAACGGTGCGCGGTTTCGCAAGCAGATGACCGAAGCCGGTTTCACGCTCGTGCCGGGCGCGCATCCGATCATCCCGGTGATGCTCGGCGATGCGCAGCTCGCGACGAACATGGCCGACAGGCTGCTCGGCGAAGGCGTCTACGTGATCGGCTTCTCGTTCCCCGTCGTGCCGCGCGGCCGCGCCCGCATCCGCACGCAGATGAGCGCCGCGCATACGCCCGAACAGATCGACCAGACGGTCGCCGCGTTCGTGCGCGTCGGCAAGTCGCTCGGCGTGATCTGACGGAGGCGCGACCATGAAAGCACTGGCAAAGCTCGAACGCGGCCCCGGCCTCACGCTCACGCGCGTGAAGCGCCCCGAAGTCGGCCACAACGACGTGCTGATCAAGATCCGCCGCACGGCGATCTGCGGCACCGACATCCATATCTGGAAGTGGGACGACTGGGCGCAGAAGACGATTCCCGTACCGATGCACGTCGGTCACGAATATGTCGGCGAGATCGTCGAGATGGGGCAGGAAGTGCGCGGCTTCGCGATCGGCGATCGCGTGTCCGGCGAAGGCCACATCACGTGCGGCTTCTGCCGCAACTGTCGCGCGGGACGCCGGCATCTGTGCCGCAACACGGTCGGCGTCGGCGTGAACCGCGAAGGTGCGTTCGCCGAGTATCTGGCGATTCCCGCATTCAACGCGTTCAAGATCCCGCCCGAGATCTCCGACGATCTCGCGTCGATCTTCGATCCGTTCGGCAACGCGACGCATACGGCGCTGTCGTTCAACCTCGTCGGCGAAGACGTGCTGATCACCGGCGCGGGCCCGATCGGCATCATGGCTGTTGCGATCGCGAAGCACGTCGGCGCGCGCAACGTCGTCATCACCGACATCAACGACTACCGGCTGGAACTCGCGCGCAAGATGGGTGCGACGCGCGCGGTCAACGTCGCGCGCGAGTCGTTGCGCGACGTGATGACCGACCTGCACATGACCGAAGGCTTCGACGTCGGCCTCGAAATGTCGGGTGTGCCGAGCGCATTCACGAGCATGCTCGAGGCGATGAACCACGGCGGCAAGGTCGCGCTGCTCGGCATTCCGCCCGCGCAGACGGCGATCGACTGGAACCAGGTGATCTTCAAGGGGCTCGAGATCAAGGGCATCTACGGCCGCGAGATGTTCGAGACCTGGTACAAGATGGTCGCGATGCTGCAGAGCGGCCTCGACCTGTCGCCGATCATCACGCATCGCTTCGCGGCCGACGATTACGAGAAAGGCTTTGCCGCGATGCTGTCCGGCGAGAGCGGCAAGGTGATTCTCGACTGGACGGCCTGAGTGCCACGGGGCAGTGCTGCGTGTTCGCCGCCTGCCCCGCTTTCGTTTACGGCTGCGTTTTCGAGGCCGAAACGCACGAATCCGGGCTCAAGGTGAGATTATTCGGGAGCTGTGTCGGCGCGCCGAATCGCGACACGATTGCGCATCGGTGAACTGCAATCGCACGTTCACTTCACCTGACGGAAGCTGCCTCGCTTTCCGCCCTCGTGCCTTCCGGCACCTGCTCTCCCCTTCCAGACACTTCCCCGCTTGCCTTGCCGCGCGATCGCTCGTCATGCACCGCACGCGATGTCGTGCCGAACCGTGGCGTCAACCGTGAGCCCGCGCGCGTCGTCGCGACTCACTCATGCGTGAAACCATTCGATATCGATCGACGTCGATCGGTGCGCCGACGGCTACTTGATCCGTTCACCGTTCAACCCGCGTGGGTCGAGCTGAAGACTCAACACGACGAGCCAGCGTCTCGGACACTGCGGTGCAACGTCGACCGGGCCGCCGTGCACTCCGTGCGCGGTGACGAACCCGTGTTGCACCGCGTATTGATACGCGCGCAACGCATCCGCTTGCAGCCAGAAGCTGACCAGCGCGCACGTCACGAAACGGAACAGCAGCACCGCTGCGGCATCCGGCGCGAAACCGGCCACGACCAGCAGGTTGTCGAACACGAATGCCAGCACGTGCGCGACCGCGATCGTGACGATCGTCAGCTTCAACACGCCACGCAGCCGCAATGCAGCGCGCACGCGTGCCTGCCGGACGGCGAGCCGGGTGCGATCGTCGCCGCCTTCGCGCTTCGGCATGTCGTGTTTCACGACGCGGCACCGACCGGTCGTGCAATGTCGATCTGCGTCGTATCACCGGCAACGATGCGACCGTTCGTGACGCAGACCGATTTGCACAGGATCGTGCTGTCGTAGTTGTGCCCCGGAAAGCGCATCACGTCGACCGGTTGAAATCCTTCGCGACGATAGAAATCGATGAGCCGGACCGCCGCGTACGGTGCGTCGAGCGCCAGGTGCGTCGCGCCGCGCGCGGCGGCCCGCCGTTGCGCGAATGCGAGCAGCGATCGGCCGATGCCGCGATCCTGCCAGACGGGATCGACGGCCAGCTGGCCGAGCGTCGCGACGTGCCGGCTGCGGTACGGATCGCAGCGGGAATCGGGATCGTGCGAGCGCATCGTCATCGTCGCGACCAGATGCGCGTTGCCGAGCGCAACGAAGCACTCGCCGGTGAGCACGCGTTCGCGTGTCGCCGAGGCCGGCTGATCGACGCACGGGCAGTTGAAGCCCAGTGCGCCGAGCGGTGCGAAGGCGCGATGCAGCAGCGCGGTCAACGTGTCGTACGAATCGTTGCGCGGGTCGAAGCGCCGCACGACGATGCGGCCATCGAGCCGCTTGGCATAAGCCGCATAGGCGCGCGCGGGGCGCGCGGATTCCGGTCGCTGCATGATGTCCTTTCGCCCAGACAGGGTGACCGAAGTGTAGTGAGCGTCGCGCGTCCGCTTCAAGAAAAAATGTCGTAAACGCGGCGGGCGCGCATCGCGCGGCCAGGCCGCGCTTCAGCCCTCCCGCCAGCAGGGCTTTTTCATCCGGGTGTTGACGATGGAGAACGATCGTTCTACCGTAAACCCATGAACACACATCACGACCCTTCCGGCGAACCGGGCGTTCGCGACCGGCTGCTCGATGCAGCCGAAGCGCTGATTTACTCGGGAGGCATCCATGCAACCGGTGGCGATGCGATCGTCAAGCGATCCGGCGCGGCGCGAAAGAGCTTTTATTCGCATTTCGAATCGAAAGAGGCGCTGGTGCTGGCCGCGCTCGAACGTCGCGACGAGCGCTGGATGCGCTGGTTCGTCGACGCGACGCTGGCGCGCGGCAAGGCACCGCGCGTGCAGCTGCTCGGCATGTTCGACGTGCTGCGCGACTGGTTCGGGCAACCCGACTTTCACGGCTGCGCGTTCCTCAACGCATCGGGCGAGATTCCCGATGCCGACGATCCGGTGCGCGTCGTCGCACGCGCGCACAAGGCACGCTTGCTGGCGTTCGTGCGCGAGCGGTTCGATGCGTATGCCGATGAAACCGGCATCGAGCGTCGTGGGCTCGCGCGCATCGCGCGTCAGTGGCTCGTGCTGATCGACGGCGCAATCGGCGTGGCGCTCGTCAGTGGAGATGCAAACGCCGCGCGCGATGCGCGCGCGACGGCCGAACTGCTGCTCGACGCGGTATCACGGTAGTCGAAGCAGCGAATCCGAACCGGCCGCGGTTGTCCGTGGCCAGAACCTGAACAGGAGCAACCCATGTCCGCTTCCCTCGAAGTCCGTCCGCCCGTTCCGCCCTTCACGCTCGAAACGGCGCGCCAGAAAGTGCGCGCCGCCGAGGATGCGTGGAACACGCGCGACCCGCAGCGCGTGTCGCTCGCCTATACGCCGCAAAGCCGATGGCGCAATCGCGCGGAATTCGTGACCGGTCGCGACGAGATCGTCGGGCTGCTGCAGCGCAAGTGGGCGCGCGAGCTCGACTACCGGCTGATCAAGGAGCTGTGGGCATTCGACGGCAATCGCATCGCGGTGCGCTTTGCGTACGAATGGCATGACGATGCCGGCAACTGGTTCCGTTCGTACGGCAACGAAAACTGGGAGTTCGACGAAAACGGGCTGATGGCGCATCGTCACGCGAGTATCAACGACCTGCCGATTCGCGAGCAGGATCGTCTCTATCACTGGCCGCTCGGCCGTCGTCCGGACGATCATCCCGGGCTGTCCGATCTCGGCCTGTGACGCGCGTGCCGACTCGACGGACCGGCGAACGCATCACCGGGCTTCAACGGTGAGGAAATTCGGGAGTCGATGCGCTGAAGGTGAGGTTTTTCGGGACGAGGGGAAATGTCGCGTCGGACTGTGTGCTTCGAGCCGTTCGACACGGCATCGTCCCGGGCAAAGCGGACGTGCCATGCACGTCGGGATCTCGTGATGCGCGTATCGGTATGCAACGGTGTGCTTCACCACGCGATGCATCTCACCGATCGATCGGGGCCGGTAGCGGTTGACGATCGGTGTGCACGCATGTGGCGTGCAACTCACCGATCGTATCGACGTCGACGCCTGATGGCGCCTGCCGTGCGCGTTGCGGTGCGACGTTGCTCACCGCTCGACTTCACCAGGCAGGCTCGGGAATTCGCATGCGTGCGCAAACGCATGGCGTGCAACTCACCGCACACCGATTCGTGCAGCCTCTGCCCGGCGCGTGCGATTGCGCCGGGCCTGATCGTCAGCCCGCGATGCGCGCGCCGATCGCCTCGCCCACTTCCTGTGTCCTCGCGTTGCCGCCGAGATCGCGCGTATGCGGCCCCGTGCGCAGCACGTCCTCGATCGCGGCGACGATCGCATCGTGCGCTTCGCGTTCGCGGCCTGCGCCGTTGCCGAGGAAATCGAGCATCAGGGCCGCCGACCAGATCATCGCGACCGGGTTCGCGATGTATCGCCCCGTGATGTCGGGCGCGGAGCCGTGCACGGGTTCGAACAGCGACGGAAACGTGCGGTCGGGGTTCAGGTTCGCCGACGGCGCGATGCCGATCGTGCCCGTACACGCGGGCCCGAGGTCCGACAGGATGTCGCCGAACAGGTTCGATGCGACGACGACGTCGAAGCGGTCCGGCTGCAGCACGAAACGCGCGCACAGGATGTCGATGTGCTGCTTGTCGACGGCGATGTCGGGATAACGTTCGGCCATCTCGGCCGTGCGTGCGTCCCACCACGGCATGCTGATCGCGATGCCGTTGCTCTTTGTCGCGACGGTGAGGCGCTTCGCGCGCCGCTGCGCGAGTTCGAACGCGAATTTCAGCACGCGCTCGGTGCCGTGACGCGTGAAGATCGCCTGCTGCATCACGATCTCGCGATCGGTGCCTTCGAACATCGTGCCGCCGACCGACGAATACTCGCCCTCGGTGTTCTCGCGCACGATCATGAAGTCGATGTCGCCCGCGCGGCGGCCGGCGAGCGGCGACGGCACGCCGTCGAACAGGCGCGCGGGCCGCAGGTTGATGTACTGGTCGAATTCGCGGCGGAATTTCAGCAGCGAGCCCCACAGCGAAACGTGATCGGGCACCGTCGCGGGCCAGCCGACCGCGCCGAACAGGATCGCGTCCATGCCCGACAGTTGCGCCTTCCAGTCGTCCGGCATCATCTTGCCGTGCTGTGCGTAGTAGTCGCAGCTCGCCCAGTCGATCTGGACGAAGTCGAAGCGGATGCCGAAGCGCGCGGTCACGGCGTCGAGCGCGCGCAGGCCCTCGGGCATCACTTCACGGCCGATGCCGTCGCCGGGGATCACGGCAATTCTGTAGGTCCTGTCGGTCATGCAAAGCTCCTTGGCTGGTGGGCTGGCCGCGGGGAGAGGCAGCGGCGCGTCACGTCATTCTATTTATTTCCATCTGGATTAAAATCGCGCGAAAGGTTAATCGATTTTCCACGAATCGTGAATAAATCGCCGAATCTCGACGACCTGCGCGTGTTCAGCCTGGTCGTCCGCCTGACCAGCTTCAGCGCGGCCGCCGAGCAGCTCGCGGTGTCGCCTGCCTATGTCAGCAAGCGCATCGCGTTGCTCGAGGCGCAGCTCGGCACGCGCCTGCTGCATCGCTCGACGCGCCGCGTGACGGTCACGGAAGCAGGCGAGCGCGTGTTCGCGCGCTCCGAGAAGATTCTCGACGACGTCGATCATCTCGTCGAGGACGTGTCGACCACGCGCACGGTGCCGCGCGGCACGCTGCGCATTTCGAGCAGCTTCGGTTTCGGCCGGCACATCGTCGCGCCGGCGCTGCTCGACTTCTCGGCACGCTATCCGCAACTGAACGTGCGGCTCGATCTGTTCGACCGGCTCGTCGACGTCGCGGGCGAAGGCTACGACCTCGACGTGCGCATCGGCGACGAGATCGCCGATCACCTGATCGCGCGCCGCCTCGCCGCGAACTACCGCGTGCTGTGTGCGTCGCCCGACTATCTCGCCCGGCGCGGTACACCGCGCTCGCTCGCGGATCTCGCTTCGCACGACTGTCTTGCCATCAAGGAGCGCGATCACCCGTTCGGCGTGTGGCGGCTGAACGTGCGCGGTGAAACGGCCACGGTGAAGGTTGGCGGCGCGCTGTCGACGAACCATGGCGAGGTCGCCGTGCAATGGGCGCTGGCCGGGCGCGGCATCGTGCTGCGTTCGATCTGGGAAGCCGCGCCGCTGATCGAACGCGGTGCACTGTGTCGCGTGCTGCCGGACGCAATCCAGCCCGCGAACATCTGGGCCGTGTATCCGGAGCGCGTCGCGGCGTCGGCCAAAGTGCGCGTGTGCGTGGATTTTCTGATGGAGACGCTGGCTGGCTTGAATGCCGCGGCGGGTGACGATACGGCCTGAAACCGGCTAAAGGTGAGCTTTTACGGGGGCATGTGCGCAACATCGGCAGGCCTCGTTTCCGGCTCGCAACCGCGTCGCGAGCCGGTCGCGTCGAACGGGTACCAACACATCGCGGTCGCGAGGTGCCGGGCCCGCCGACGCTGGTGCCCGCACACGGCTTACGCCGCTTGTGCCGCGCCTGCCGCCCCGAGCATCAGGTCGAGATTCTGCACGGCTGCGCCGGATGCGCCTTTGCCGAGATTGTCGAACACGGCGGACAGCAGCACCTGGCCGTGCTCGGCATTGACGAACACGCCGAGCCGCATGTCATTGGTGCCGTTCAGCGCTTGCGGATCGAGATGCGTGATCGCATGCGTGTCCGCGAGCGGCGTGACGTCGACGTGGCGCGACTCGGCGTAATGGTGCGCGAGACACGCATGCAGTTGCTCACCGGTCACACCGGCAGGGAGCAGACGCAACTCGATCGGCACGGTGAGCACGATGCCTTGCCGATAGGCACCGTAAGCCGGCACGAACAACGGACGGTTCGCCAGACCGGCATGCAGCCGGATCTCGGGCACATGCTTGTGCGCGAGTGCGAGGCCGTAGACCTGGAGCGGTTTCGCGCGCGAAGCGTCGTTCGCTTCGAAAGCGTCGACGGCGGTCCGCCCGCCGCCCGAGTATCCGGACACGGCATGGATGTTCACCGGGTAGTCGCGCGGCAGCAGTCCGGCCTGCAGCAGCGGCCGCAGCAGCCCGATCGCGCCGGTCGGGTAGCAGCCCGGATTGGTGACACGCCGCGCGTGTGCAATTGCCCGTGCCTGCCCGTCGGCCATCTCGGGAAAGCCGTAGACCCATTCCGGCTGCGTGCGATGAGCCGAACTCGCGTCGATCACGCGTACCGCCGGATTCCGGATGAAGCCGACCGCTTCGCGTGCGGCCGCGTCGGGCAGGCACAGAATGGCGATGTCGGCTGCGTTGATCGCCTCGGCGCGCCGCACGGGATCCTTGCGCTCGGCCTCCGGCAGCGCGACGAGCCGCAAGTCGGTGCGCCCGCGCAGGCGCTCGTGGATCTGCAATCCGGTCGTCCCTTGATCGCCGTCGATGTAGACAGTGGGCTGGCTCATGGTGGTCGCGTTCCTTGCGTTCGTGGTCGGGAAAGCCGTATCGTCCACCGAGCGCCTAGAATAGAAAAAGTTGAATTTACTGACCATCAGATTCAGTTTTCTTGAACGAGGGGTGGAGAATGCGGGAGATCAGCCTGGACCGCCTGCGCACGCTGGTCGCCATCGCGGACCAAGGGTCCTTTGTCGCCGCGGCGCAACTGCTTCACCTCGCGCCGCCGACCGTCAGCCTTCACGTTGCCGAACTGGAGAGTCGCATCGGCGCGCCGTTGCTGTCCCGCACGCGCGGAAACGTGCGGCCGTCGCCCATCGGTGAAGTGCTGGTCGAGCGCGCGCGCCGCCTGCTGGCCGAGGTCGAATCCACGCTGGACGACGTGCAGCGACAGGTGCAGGGGTTGACCGGGCGCGTGCGCCTCGGCGCATCGACCGGGGCGATCGCGCACCTGCTGCCGCAGGCGGTGGCCCGCTTGCGCGAGCAGCATCCGGACATCGATGTCCAGATCGCGGTGCTCACGTCGCACGACACGCTGGCGCGCATCGCGCAGGGCACGCTCGATGTCGGGCTGGTAGCGCTGCCGCAGACGGCCGTCGCGGGGCTGTCGATCCGCGCGTGGCGGCGCGATCCGGTGATGGCGTTTCTGCCGGCGGACTGGCCGCTTCCGGCGCGCGTGACGCCCGGCTATCTGGCCGCCCGCCCGCTGATTCTCAACGATGCGACCACCCGCCTGTCACGGCTGACGACGGAATGGTTTGCGCTCGGCGGCCATCGGCCGGAGCCGCGGATCGAACTCAACTACAACGATGCGATCAAGAGCCTGGTCGCCGCGGGTTACGGCGCGACGCTGCTGCCGCACGAGGCGGGCGCCCCGCTACCCGATGCGCGCATCGTCATGCGGGCGTTGCGCCCGGCGTTATGGCGTGAACTTGGGATCGCCCATCGGGCGGGGCCGGTCGAGCGGGCGACCCAGCATGTACTCGATGCGTTGTGGGCGCTCGGCGCGCGATAGCGCACCGGCATGCAGGCCAGGCGGCGCGGCTGTTCATGCGTGCATGCCGCGCCCGTGCATCCACGGCATGCCGTCTCAAAGCCGGTTGTCCTTCGCGAGCGTCAGCACGCGCGCCCAGCGTTGCGCGTCGCGCTTGTCCATCATCGGCAGCTTCCATTCGCTGCGCACGCCATCGCGCACGTGCACGACGAGATGCCAGCGGCCGCCGATCGGCGCAGCCTGGCAGCCGTCGAGCTGCGACAGCGTATAGCGGCCGTCCGCGCCGTCGTGCGACAGCCACAGCAGCCCCTGCGTCGCGGACACGCGCAGCTCGCCCCACGCGCGATGCACGACGTGGGTCCAGCCTTCTTCCTTCGTATTCGGTGCGATGTCGCGGCGGCGCTTGATCCACCAGGCGACCAGCGCGATCAGGATCGCGGCGGCGAGCACGGCGGCCGCGATCGCGACCGGCTGGCCGAACTGCGCGGCGATGACGTGAAACAGGTGAACCGCGCCCCATCCGGCAGCGATGAGCGCGAACAGTGCAATGAAAATCGGCATGTCTGATCGGGGAAGAGGACGGACCGGCGCATGCATCGCGCCGATCCGTCGCGCACGGCATTACCGTTTGCGGTGAATGTCGTGCGTCACGAAGCCCGCGTCGTTGTTGGGCAGCGCGAGGCCGTCCTTGACTGCAAGCGTCTTGCGGATGTCGTCGAGACCCGCGGACCAGTGGTCACGCATCGTCGACAGACCGAACTGATAGTCCTTGTAGTGATGCTCGTACGCCTTCTGCTGGTAGATCAGGTGCTGGATGTTGTACTTCTTGCTGGACGACATCGCATCGGCCTCGACGCACCAGGGATCCGCCTTGCGCTGCTCTTCCGGCACCTGCTCGAGCACGTGGCGCAGCACGTTGCGGTAGCGCTGTTCGCGCTGCAGCGTGTCGGTCACGAAGCGCGTGCGGCTCGAATACTGCACGTCCTTCGTGCGCTCGGCGACGTCGGCCATCGTGCGCGGCAGCGGCCCGCGCGCGCTCCACAGGTCGACCTGGAACGCGAGCGTGTCGCGGCGCGGCCGTGCGCGGAGCACTTCCATCAGCGGCGTGTTCGACACGACACCGCCGTCCCAGTAGTACTCGCCGTCGATCTCGACCGGCGGGAACGCGGGCGGCAGCGCGCCGGACGCCATGAAATGCTCGGGTGCCAGGCGGATGCGCGAGTTGTCGAAGTACACGAAGTTGCCGGTGCCGACGTTGACCGCGCCCACCGACACGCGCGTTTCGCCCGAATTGATCCGGTCGAAATCGCACAGCTTCAGCAGCGTCGCGCGCAATTGCGACGTGTCGTACCAGCTGATCTTCTCCGGATGATCCGACACGCCCGGCAGCGGCGGCGGGAAGCGCGGCACGAAGAAGCCCTGCTGGCCCTGCATCATCGCGCTTGCGGCCTGCGACGCGGTGAAGAACGTACGAACCTGGTCGATGCTGTTGAACAGCGCGAACTCGAATGCGGCCGGAACCGTCGGGAAGAACGCCGGCTTGCAGATCGTTTCCCAGAACTCGCGCAGCCGCTCGACGCGATGCTCGGGCGCATTGCCCGCGATCAGCGCGGTGTTGAGCGCGCCGATCGAGATACCCGCGATCCAGTCGAGCGGAATGCCCGCCTCGTGCAGCCCTTCGAACACGCCGGCCTGGTACGCGCCGAGCGCGCCGCCGCCTTGCAGCACGAGTGCAATCGTTTCGTACGGCAGCGACCGTGCGGGGACCGGTGCGCCGGCTTCGTGATGCAGGTCCGCCGCATCGACGGCCTGCTTTTCCGTGGGGGCGCGCGGCTTCACTGCATGAACCAGCCGTGGCTGACGATGAACGACTGGCCCGTGAGCGCGGCGCTCTGGAACGCCGACAGGAACAGCACCGTCTGCGCGACGTCCTGCACCGTCGTGAACACGCCGTCGACCGTATTGCCGAGCATCACCTTCTTCACCACTTCCTCTTCGCTGATCCCGAGCTCCTTCGCCTGCTCCGGAATCTGCTTGTCGACCAGCGGCGTGCGCACGAAGCCCGGACACACGACGTGCGAGCGCACGTTGTGCTTCGCGCCTTCCTTCGCCAGCACGCGGGCCAGGCCGAGCAGCCCGTGCTTGGCCGTCACGTACGCCGACTTCAGCGGCGACGCTTCGTGCGAGTGCACCGAACCCATGTAGATCACGACACCGCCGCGATCGTCCTTGTACATGTGCTTGAGTGCGGCCTTGGTCGTCAGGAATGCACCGTCGACGTGGATCGCCTGCATCTTCTTCCAGTCGGAGAACGAATAGTTCTCGATCGGGTTGACGATCTGGATGCCCGCGTTCGACACGAGGATGTCGACCGAGCCGAACGTTTCGGCCACCTTGTCGATACCGCTGTTCACGGCTTCCTCGTTCGTTACGTCCATCGCGACGCCGATCGCCTTGCCGCCCGCCTTGACGATCTCGTCGGCAACGGCGTTCGCGCCGTCCTGGTTCAGGTCGGCGATCGCGACGGCCGCGCCCGCTTTCGCGAGCTCGAGTGCGATTTCCTTGCCGATGCCGCTCGCGGCGCCCGTGACGACTGCGGTCTTGCCATTCAGGTTGCTCATGTTCGAATTCCCGTGGTGAAAGGTTTGACAGGGAGAAAGGACTGCGGACGTGTTACTGAGCCAGGTAATCGTAGACGACTTCGCCGAGGCCGAGCGTCAAATCCGCGACGATGTGCCGGGCTTCGACGATCTCGAGCACGGGCAGGTCGGCTACCGGCGCGAGCGCGTGCGGCGCCAGCTCGAGCGATGCGGGGCCCGTCCACGCGCCCTTCATCTTGATGTCCTGCATGTAGTAGCGCACCAGTTCGCAGACGCGTGCGGTGCCGTCGACGTGCGGGATGATCTTCAGCAGGAAATTGGGGCCGGCAAGACGCTTCGTCTGCTCGTCGATGTCGAGTTCCTTGTGCTTGTAGCCCATCGTGCCGGTCGCGACGCGCACCTTGCCGTAGTCGAGCGTGCCGAGGAGGTGGTCGGTGTTCACGTGCAGCGTGGGCGATGCGAGTTTCTTCGGGAAGCCCCACAGTTCGCGGCCGCCGGCGATCGGCGGGTGATCGTCGAGATACATCGCGAGCGTATAGCCGCCCGGCTGGCCGTTGTATTCGACGGGAATGACCTGGCCGCTTTCGGTGTAATCGCCGAAGCCGGTCGAATCGGCCATGCGGATGAATTCGTAATGCACGAGCGGCTCGGTGACCTGCAGCGGCTCGGGGACGATTTCGCGGAGACGGTCCGGATCGGTGCGATACGTGATGATCAGGAACTCACGATCGACGAAACGGTAAGGGCCCATCGGGAAGGCAGGGCTGGTCAACGGCATCGCAAACGCTTTCGATCGGACATCGCTGGGTTTCATGCGGACTCCTTGTTGTTGATCGCTTCGTGGATGAGTGCTCGTAAGCTCGTAATCCTATGCCTGTGCGTTGCCGTTGTGCGATGCCGCATATGGAATTAATTGTTGCCGATTTCGTAGAATTCGACGCGTAAATATTGAGATGAATGATGCAAACGGCCTGGACGGCACCCGGCGTTCCGATATTCGCATGCATCGATGACGTCACGATGTGAAAAAGGTGAGCCTTTCCGGGATGGTAGGTGAGCTTTTCCGGGAGGCGGTCGCTCGGGAATGTGACAATTGTGTGAACTTGTGCTGCAGTGCAGGCTCTAAGTGCGTTCGCCGCGGCGGGCTTCGTCGCGTGCGACTGCCGCATTAAGCATCGCTTAAGCGGGAGCGCCCTAGCATCGTTCGTATCAGGCCGGGCAACCGGCCGAGTTTTTACGCCCCACGCAACCGGATTCATGCAGACCCTCAATCTCACCCTTTTTTCCGCCATCAACGCCGGGGTTGCGCCGCAGCCGGGCGTTGCCCGCCTCGCCATCTTCGCCGCCGACTGGCTCGTCTATGCGCTGCCCGCGATGCTGCTGCTGACCTGGATCTTCGGCGCACGCACGACGCGGCGCCAGGCGATCGAGGCCGGTGTCGGCGTGTGCGTGGCGCTCGCGCTCGCGCAGGTCATCGGGCATTTCTGGTTCTCGCCGCGTCCGTTCATGGCCGGCGTCGGCACGCAACTGATTCCGCATGCGCCGGACAGCTCGTTTCCGAGCGATCACATGACGTTCGCGTGGAGCATGGCAGTCGGGTTGATGCTCGGCGGCACGACCCGGCTCACCGGGTTCGTGATGGCCGCGTTGGCCGCGGCGATTGCATGGGGGCGTATCTATGCGGGCGTGCACTGGCCGTTCGACATGGCGGGCGGCGTGCTGGTCGGCACGGCCGGCGCGCTGGCCGCGCACCTGTACGGACAACGCGCGACCGCGCTGCTCGAACGGCTCGGCGATTCGGTGCATGCAGTCGTGATGGGGCGCCGGCACGCGCCGTAAGCGGGGGGATCGGGCCGGACGCCGTCAGCCGGGTGTCCTGGCCGGTTCAGCCGATGCGGATGGCCCGCCCCCCGCATCGTGCAGTTCGGGCGTATCGGCCGGATGTTGCGCGGCGTCGCGGTCGAGCGCGCTTTCCTTCAGGATCGCGCACATCGCGACGAACAGCACAAGTACCACCGCGGCAAGGCCGCAATAGCCGGCGATCTTCAGGTTGCGAAGGAAAGGCGAAGCGGGGCTTTCTTTTGTCATGACCGGACGCTCCTGGGCAGGCTGCGACGGCTGTCGCCCGACAGCGGCGTCGCACACACAGATATATACCAGTCGCGATAGCGGTGCCAAGCCCGCTGGTGCGCCGACGCGACGATTGTGTCATCCGCCGGTCAACCGGGTACGCCTTTGACGGCTACCCGCATCCGTCAGTCTTCCAGGGTTTCGTGCACGGCCGCCGCGCCGCGCTTCCAGTAGGCCGCCGCGCGGATGCGCGATTTGTCGACGCCGCGCTCGCCGGTCAGGTGCTGGCGTACCGCGCGCATCGACAGCGCTTCGCCTGCCGCCCACACGTAGCCGTCGCCGGACGGCGGCAGCGGCAGGTCGCGCACGGCATTCAGCAGCACGTCGCCGTTTGCGGCGTCGGCTTCGGCGCGGAAGCGCCAGATTTCATGCACGTCGGCGCGCGTGTCGAACGCGATCTGCGCGGTGCGATCCGCGACTTCCATCACGACGGCCGCGCGTGCACCGGCCGGCAATTCCTCAAGGCGCCGCGCGACCGCCGGCAGCGCCGTATCGTCGCCGATCAGCAGGTGCCAGTCGAAACCGGTCGGGACAACGAACGAACCGCGCGGACCGCCGATGCCGAGCCATTGGCCGACGCGTGCCTGTGCGGCCCACTGCGACGCGGGGCCCGGGTGGTTCAGCACGAATTCCAGATCGAGTTCGCGGGCGGCGCGGTCGAAGCGGCGCGGCGTGAAGTCGCGCGCGACCGGCCTCGGTTCGCCTTCCGGAAACTCCGGACCGTTCGCGCCGAGCGTCGGCATCGCAGGCCGTTCGGCGCCGGGCGGCGGGAAAAATACCTTCACGTGATCGTCGAACGACGCGGATTCGAAATCCGCGAGATCGGGGCCGCCGAGCGTGACGCGCAGCAGGTGCGGCGTCACGGCGTGCACGCGCAGGACCTGCAGCAAGCGGAACTTGAGGGTGTGGCGCACGCGGGTCACGGTGCGCTCGGATGTGTTCTGCATCAATCCGTTCTCCTGAGGTTTGACGGGGCGGCGCGGATCACGCGCCGGTGCCGCCTTCGATTTCGGCCGTCGCGCGGCGCAAGATGGCCGCGACGCGGCGCTGTTCATCCGGGCCGGCTGCGCTCTTGTGCAGCAACGCGCGCTTGAGTGCGAGGCGCGCCTCGACGAACTCCGGCAGCCAGCCTGCTTGCGTTTCGTCCTGCGTTTCGTTGCCCGCCGATTCCCCGGCGAACGCACGGCGCATGAACTCCATCTTGCGCGCGAGGTGCGTGAGGCGTGCGAACAGCGTGTCGACCCGTTCGCGCTGGGCGTCGAGATGGGTGCGGCCGGCGTCGGTCAGTGCATACCGCTTGCGGTTGCCTTCCGCCTGCGACGCGACGAAGCCGACTTCTTCGAGATACGTGAGCGCCGGATACACCATGCCGGGGCTCGGGCTGTAGAAACCGTTCGAACGCGTGTCGAGCGCCTTGATCAGCTCGTAGCCGTGGCTCGGTTGCTCGGCGACGAGCGCAAGCAACAGCAACTGGAGATCGTCGGAGCTGAACTGGCGGCCGCGTGGCATGCCGTCGTCGCCGAAATCTCCAAAGCCGCCGCGCCCGCCACGGCCGCCGAACGGGCCGCCACCACCGAACGGATCGTGGCCGCGCCGGTGGCGGCCAATCGCGTACCAGAGACCGGTGAACCAGTCAGGGCGGGCATGCGCACCATGACCGTCGCTTCGGGCATGGCCGCGGGAAGGGTTGTGTCGCATGATCGTGTCCTATATGTCGGAAAACATATCTAAAGATATATATCGAAAGATAGGTCGTCAAGGGGATTTATTGGGGATGGATGGTGGTGGGCGGCAAAAAGTGACCTCTTTGTAGGGTCTCAATGATTGTGAGCTTTTTCTCATATATTGATTCATCGAATCAATAGTCAAAAACTATTCAAGAGTCGGCATCGCGTGCTATCCCGACTCGTTCGGTTTTCGACAACGAAACGATCCATGGCCACGGCTGTATTAGATTCGCGGCTGGTTCATAACGCGGTAAGAGTAATGCAGCGGGGAGGTATGGCTTCCTTGCGACGGCGGTCTCAAGACGCGCGGCTGCCAGGACATCCTGATTACCGTGGTCGATGGCCTGGAGGGGCTCACCGAAGTCATCCGCGTGACCTATTCGCGAATCCCGGTTGCGCCCCACGCATGAATTGGCATCTTGTGCGTCGAAGCGGCAATATTTTTACTTTCCATAGCCTTTCAAATGCGTGGCAAGGTACTGTATGACAGGGGAATACCCTGTCTTTTTTTTTCGATCATGTTTTATGTATCATGACCTAACTTTTGTAACATTTACTAATTCAGGGCGCCAGAAAATCCTTATCGGTATGGGGCAGTACGGCGCGTGTACATGCAGGAATGCGAACCGGATTAGCGCCCCCGTCAAGGGCAGGCGGCCCGGTGGCAGGTGAAGCGGATCGGGATCGCATCCTGTCTTCAGACTCCGCGCGAACGATGGCCGCCTGCCGCCAGGGCAGCCGGAGTTCGCGCCCCAATGCAGGCGTCATTCACAGATCATGTCCAGGAAGTCATCCATCAGCGGGGCGGCCGACCTGCAGCGCAGGCAGTGGCTCAAGGTTGCCGGTGCATCGGTCGCGGCGGGCGGTCTCGCACTCGGCGCCGCGCGGGCGAAGGCCGATGCGGCGCCTGCCGCCGGGAACGACAGCGACGTGCTCGATGTCGCGATCGTCGGCGCCGGGCTGGCGGGCCTGACGGCCGCGCGCGACCTGCGCTACGCCGGCTGCGAATCCGTCGTCGTGCTCGAGGCGCGCGACCGCGTGGGCGGCCGCACGCTGAACTACGACGTGGGCGGCGGCTTCGTGACCGAAGTCGGCGGCCAGTGGATCGGCCCGGGCCAGACGGCGGTCGCCGATCTTGCTCGCGAGCTGGAAGTCGGCACGTTCCCGAGCTACTACGCGGGCAAGACCGTGATTCTCGGCGGCGACGGGCGCGCCGAGATCGACCTGGAGGGCACCTTCGGCACCGACGAGGCCGTCGCGGCGAAACTGAGCAGGTTGTCGCGCGACGTGCCGTCGGGCGCGCCGTGGACGTCGCCCAAGGTCGGCGAACTCGACCGACTGTCGGTCGGCGACTGGCTCGCGACGCAGGGCATCAAGGCGGAAGACCGGATGGGCTGGAACGCGTCGATCTCGCTGTCGGGCGGCGTCGCGCCGGCGAAGATGGGGCTGCTGCACTTCCTGTCGATGATCAACTCCGCCGATTGCGATTACGCGCAGCTCGATTCGATCAAGCACAGCGCGCAGGAAACCCGCTTCGTCGGCGGCTCGCAGATCCTCAGCATCCGGATGGCGCAGCAACTGGGCGACAAGGTGCGGCTGTCGTCGCCGGTGCGGCGGATCGTCGGCTGGGATCGCGATGTCGTGATGCTGGAAACCGATCGCGGCACGGTGCGCGCGAAAAAGGTCGTGATGGCGCTTCACCCGGCGCTGTGTCATCAGGTGCAGTTCGATCCGCCGCTGCCTGAAAAGCGCCACGCGTTGCAGCGTGCGTGGCCGGCCCATTCGCCGGCGCGCAAGACCGCGATGGTCTACCGCCGCCCGTTCTGGCGCGACAAGGGCTTGAACGGCCACATCTTCCAGACCGACGGGCCGGTGTTCTGGGCTTACGACAATTCACCGCCGGGCGGCGAGATCGGCGTGATCAACGCGTTCGTCCGGAATGCGTTGGTGCCGTCGGATCCGCAGGCCGCGAAGCAGATGCACATGGATCTCTATGCGCAGGCGTGGGGCGACGAAGCGCGCGCGCCGGTGTCGTACCACGATCGTGACTGGGGGCTCGCCGACCCGTGGACGCTCACGTGCGTATCGGCGATCCCGCCCGGCTTCTGGAGCGCGCACGGCGAAGCGCTGCGTGCGCCGTGCGGCAACCTGATCTGGTCGGGCACCGAGACCGCGAACATCTGGGCCGGCTACATGGACGGCGCCGTGCGCTCCGGTCACCAAAGCGCGCTTCAGGCGCTGAATGCGCTGCGTCATGTTTAGGATAACGAAGATGAAGAAACGGCTTTTATTGCTCACGGCGATGGTGACGATCGGTGCGTTGCTGGCCCTCTACGGCCCGACGTTGCTCGGCTTCTATCGCCTGCAGCGCCATATCGATGCGGCCGCGCAAGCCGATGACGCTGACGGCGGCCCGTGGCCGCGCGTGACAGACGCGTGCATGGGCTGCCACGGCGTGAAGGGCACGTCGCTCAGCCAGGCGTATCCGAGCCTTGCCGGCCAGCCGGCGCAATACCTGGCCGCGCAGCTTCGCGCATTTGCGGGCGGGCAGCGCACGAACCCGACGATGGGCCCGCTCGCGATGACGATGAGCGAAGCCGAGATCACCCGCCTGGCCGGTTATTACGCGAAGCAGGCGCCGCTGGACAACCGCTATTTCAAGCCGGATGCACGACTACGTACGAAAGGCGAGCAATTGGTAACGGGCGGCGCGTGTGCGGCCTGCCACGGTGCGCGGCTGACGGGGCAGGCGCAGTTCCCGCGGCTGGCCGGGCAGGGATACGACTACCTGCTTGCGCAGCTCGACGCGTTCGCGACCGGCTCGCGCAGCGAGGCGACCGGCACGATGCAGCGCGTCGCGCAGGCGATGTCGGCAGATGACCGCGCGGCGGTGGCAACCTATCTCGCGAGCCTCAGCTCCGCCAGGCAGTGAATCAACGGCAGCAATCGACTTCGGGAGTTCGAACCATGGATCACAGATCACTTGTCCTTTGTCTTTCCAGCGCGACGCTTGCGATGACGACCGGCCTCTATGGCTTCAAGTTCGTGCGCAAGCGCAACTTCCTGATCGGTATCGAGTGGTGGATCGTGACGATATCCGCGTCCAATGCCGTGATCTTCTTCGCGACCGAATCGCCGGTGTCGTACTTCATTTCGCACTTTCTGGACGCGTTCTCGCGCGGCTTCGGGATGCCGGTGATCGCGGTCGCCGGCCTGATGGCCGTCACGCACGGCTACCGGCCGTCGATGCGGCAGGACGTGACGCTGTTCGTGCTCGCGACGCTCGGGACGGTCGCGCTCGTGGCCGGCGTGTTGCAGCACGCGCTGCCGTACTTCTACGTGGCGATGTGGACACTGATGTCGATCTATCTCGCCGGTTTCGTGTGGCGGCTCGTGCGCGCCGGCCACGCGCTCCATGCGCTGACGACGACGCTCGCGCTCGTCGCCTCGCAGGCGATCGCGTGCATCTACGATTTCTACAAGATCCCGGGCGAGGAAACCAACGTCGTGTTCAATTTCTATGTACTGGCACTGCTGACCTGGTCGTACCTGACCGTCGCGCTCTATTACGCATATTGCGCACTGGAGCGAGACGCCGGACGCAGCAGTGCGAACGCGCGCATCTTGTCGTATCCGAAATGAGTAGTTATACCGAGGACGTGGAGACGGCTCGCACCACTTGCTGGTCCGGCTGCGGCGATTGCGGGGCGCGCGGATGGACCGGGTCCGCCTGACCCGCGCGGAGCGGCGCGATGCGACGCGCGAACGCCTGCTCGGCGCCGCGCGCGCGATCCTCGCGGAGAAAGGCTATGCGGCCGCGAGCGTGGAGGATATTGCAGCGGCGGCCGGGCATACGCGCGGCGCATTCTACTCGAACTTCCGCGACAAGGCCGACGTGCTGTTCGAGCTGCTGCGCCGCGATCGGGACGAGGCTGCCGCGGCATTGCAGCGGATCGTCGGTTCGCACGATCCGGTCGACGATGCGCAGCGCGCGATGCTCGCGTATTGGCGAAGGGGCACGACCCAGCCTGCAGTGCACCTGATGTGGCTCGACGCGCAGTTCCAGGCGGCGCGCGATCCGCGGTTCCGTGCGCGCTTCGGCGCGTTGCTAAGAGACCGCCAGGCACTCGCGGCCGCGTGCATCGACGCGTATGCCGCGCGGGCCGGCGTGTCTTTGCCGTTGCCCACGCCGGTGCTGGCGCTCGGCCTGACCGCGCTGTGCGACGGCATGCAATCGCACGGCGCAGTCGATGCGCTGGCCGATGCGGTACTGGTTGGCTTCATCACGCACACGGTGTTCGACCACTTGCGCGGATGAAGGCGCGAAGAAACTGAGGTCGTGCGTTGTCGTGCACTTGTATGAAGGCCGAAAGCCGGTTGTCATGACGGGCCGGCGGCGGGCGGCGACGCTCGGTCGATCATGCAGACGAAACAGGGAATACCCCGTCTTTTTCTTTTAATTATTTTTGTCATGATGACCTAACATAGTCATCATGTTCTACTGATGTGCCGGCAGTGAAGACGAACCGCCGGTTGAGGCTGAACGAATCGGGAGATAGACGATGGATGCAATGAAGCGAAAGGCGTTCTTCGAGGACGGAGCCGTGCTCGTCGAAGGGGTGCTCAACGACGAACAACTCGCGCAATGCCGCGCGGTGTTCGACTGGGGAATGGAGAATCCGGGCCCGATGGCGACGACGCTGCTCGACGGCACCGAATACAAGTCGCACAACGACAACGCGAACCCGTATGCGAAGGAGCGGCTCGACGCGCTGGTCGGCACGCTGCCGTTCGGGCAGCTGTTCGCCGACCTGTGGGGTTCGAAGCACGTGTGGTACTTCGCCGAGGAGCTGTTCATGAAGGGCGGCGGCAAGAGCGCACGCTCGCCGTGGCACCAGGACACGTCGTACCTGCCGTGGCAGGGCATGCACTTCGGCAACGCGTGGATCAGCTTCGAGCACGTGCCCAAGCGTAATGCGCTGGAGATCGTGCGCGGCTCGCATCACGGCGTGCGGCATGACGGCACGACGTTCCAGAACGCCGAGGATCCGACCGACCCGCTGCACGGCGGCGACGTGTGGCCGCGCCTGCCGAACATCGAGGCCGAGCGCCGCGCGGCGCCGGATGCGTACGACATCCTGTCGTGGGAAACGAAGCCGGGCGACGTGCTGCTGCTCCATCCAGGCGTGCTGCACGGCGGCGGCGCGGTCGACGCCGATTTCCCCGATCGCCATACGCTCGTGCTGCGCTTTTTCGGCGACGACGCGGTGTTCAGCCCGCTGCCCGACGAAAGCCGCTCGGGATTCACGCCGGCCGGCGTGCTGTTCGTCGAGGAACTCGCCGGGCTGAAGGCCGGCGATCCGTTCCGCGCGCCGTGTTTCCGCCAACTCGTCTGAACCGGGAGAATTCGTCATGACAGCAACTCCGAAGCGGCAATCGATCGTGCCGGCTGCGTTCCAGCCGTGGTACGACGCGTACCACTTCTCGCCGGCGACGCGCGTCGGCGACACGATCTGGGTGTCGGGCCAGGTCGGCCTCGACGCGCAGATGCAGCCGGCCGACGGCGTGCAGGCCCAGGCGCGGATCGCGTTCGAGTGCCTGAAGGCGATCCTCGAGGAAGCCGGCGCGAGCCTCGCCGATGTCGTGGAGCTCACGACTTTCCACACGGATCTGCAATGCGAGACCGAAGGCTTCGCGGCGGTCAAGGACGTGTATTTCCCCGACCGTTACCCGTCGTGGACAGCGGTCGGCGTCACGCAACTGGCGCTGCCGGGGCTGTGCGTCGAGATTCGCGCGGTGGCGGTGGCCGGCTCCGGCAAGGGCTGACGAAAGGCACGAGGGTTTTTCGCGGGATTTGCGTTCCATATAAATCGTAGTCCTAACGAAAAAGTAACGGGATAGCAGTCGATTGGCACGAGGCCGGCCGGGACCCCGGCCGGCCTCGATCAGGGCGCGACGTCATCGTCGATTGACGACGACGATCGAAACAAATGCGTTTCGTCCGGGATGGGCGAGCGAAGGCGGAGCAGGAAGGAGAACCATGATGAAGAAGCATCGTTTCTGGACCACGTCCGCGATCGCGGCCGCTGCATGTGTCGCGATCGGCACCGCCGTCGCGGCGGACGACTTGACACCGGCCGGCGCCGATCGTGCGGCGAGCAAGGACGGCGCGGTGCCGGCTTATGCGGGCAAGCAGTCGCCCGACGCCGGCTGGGAGTGGGGCAAGGTACGCGGCGATTTCTGGAAGCATCGCAACGAGAAGCCGCTCTATTCGATCGACGCGGCGAACGTCGACAAGTATGCGGACAAGCTGTCGCCCGGCCAGGTCGCGCTGATCAAGCAGAAGAAGGGCTATCGGATGGACGTCTACCCGTCCCACCGCGAATGCCAGTTGCCGGATGCCGCCGAGCAGAACTCGAAGGCGAACCTCACGGCCGCGAAGCTGGATGCGAGCGGCGAGAACCTCGCCGCGGCCGCGTTGCCGGGCGTGCCGTTCCCGCAACCGAAGAACGGCATCGAAGCGATCCTGAACTACGAGATGCGTTATCGCGGCGAAGGCGTCGAATGGGCGCAGGTCGCCACGAGCATTTCGCCGCGCCCCGGCAGCAGCGAATGGATCGACGCGGTCGGCCCGCAGACGTTCTACTTCCCGTCGGCCAAGCTCGGCAAGACCTCGCCGCAGGAGGTCGACCAGTTGAGCGCCGCCGTTTATTTCCAGATGAACTCGCCGGCCGCGCTGGCCGGGCAGGCCTTCGTTCAGCGGCAGTACTTCAACAAGGATTCGGAAACCTACTACTACTTCCCGGGACAGCGCCGCGTGCGACGCATGCCGGCCTATACGCATGACGCGCCGTTGATCGGCTTCGAGAACCAGTACCTGATCGACGAGGCCAACATGATCAACGGCTCGCTCGACCGGTTCAACTGGAAGCTGGTCGGCAAGAAGGAAATGCTCGTCCCGTACAACGCGTTCGGCATGTACCGGTTCAAGAGCAAGCTGCACGACGTCGCGACGCCCGACGGCCTCGCCGCGGCGAACCGTCGCTACGAGACGCATCGCGTGTGGGTCGTCGAAGCGACGCTGAAGCCGAGCGCGCGGCACGTCGCGTCGAAGAAGGTGTTCTATCTCGACGAAGACAGCTGGCTCGCGCTCGTCGGCGAGGACTACGACGCGCAGGGCAAGTTGTGGAAGGTGCGGGAAAGCTACCCGATTCCGGTATGGGAGCTTGGTGGCACCTGCGACAACGAACCGCTCGCGCAGTACGACATGATCAATGGCCGCTATGTGTTCGATGCGTCGTCGATCGGTCAGGGCAAGGACATTCGCTGGTTCGGTCAGGCCGACGATCCGCGCTTCAAGCAGGATTTCTACACGGCGGAATCGCTGCGCTCGGTCAGCGAACGTTGACGGTGACCGGCTGACGGATACAAGGACCGGCGCGCGCAACGATCGTGCGCCGGCATCGAACAGGGGCGGAGGTGGATCATGGAACCGGCAAGATTGTTAAGGAATGCTACGGTATCGGTCGCGATTGCGGGCGCCGCGACGTCGAGCGCGTACGCGTATGACTTCACGTTGAACGGCGGGGCCCTGCAGGGCTCGTGGGTGTCGAACCTCACGGCCGGCGCCGGTATTCGCACCAAAAACCCGAGCTGCTCGCTCACCGGCGACCCGAACGCCTTTGGCTGCGGCGCGGGCGCGAACACCAACCAGTGGGGCTATGCGGACAACGGCGACCTGAACTATCGCAGGGGCCAACCGTTCAGCACCTACATCAGCGCGACCAGCGAGCTGCTGCTGAAGATGCCGAGCGAGGGGTTGAAGTTCATGGTGCGCGGTACCGGCATGTACGACTTCATGGCCAAGAACACGAACCGCACGCCGTTGTCGAGCACGGCCGCCGCGCAGGTCGTCTACAACGCGCAGCTGCTCGACCTGTGGGCGCAGAAGGATTTCACGATCGGCGGGCGCAACGCGCACGTGCGGCTCGGCAACCAGGTGATCAACTGGGGCGAGAGCATGTTCGCGCAGAGCGGCATCAACGCGACGAACTCCATCGACACACAAAAGCTGCTGATTCCCGGCTCGCAGCTCAAGCAGGCGCTGCTGCCCGCGCCGATGGTGAGCCTGGCAGCCGACCTGTCGCACGGGTTCAGCACCGAGGCGTACTACCAGTTCCAGTGGAACGGCAACCGCTATCCGCCGGTCGGCTCGTACTGGTCGGTGACGAACGGTTTCGGCCGAGGCGCGGAGCCGTTCACGATCAACACGAACAACCTGAACGTGATCGGCCCGAGCGCCGGCACGATCGCGAACGCGATCGGCGGATCGGGTGCGGCGGGCAACCAGGACACGCTCAATGCGATCAAGAACGGGCTCGTGAACGGCACATACGCGGGGCCGCCGTTCAACGACATCGGCCTGCCGAGTACGACGAACCTGCCGGCGAAATACCGGCCGCAGTTCGGCGTGAAGTTCAACTATTCGCCGCGCTCGTTCGACGCGAACTTCGCGTTCTACTACCTGAACTACACCGACAAGTCGCCGGTGCTCGCGTCGCTCGCGAACGGCACCGAGCAATGGTCGTATCTCGGCCGGCGCCAGTTGTTCGGCGTCAGCGCGAACTTCGGCGTCGGCCCGTGGGCGATCGGCACCGAACTGTCGTACCGGCCGCGCGATGCGGTCGCGCTGTCGAGCTGCTACGGCGCGGGCGGCCCGCTCGACCTGAACACGAACGGCGTGGCCGGCGTGGACTGCCCGCAATGGGTCGACAAGAAGAAGTTCCAGTACGACATCAACGGGCTGCTCGCGCTCACGCGCAGCGAGTATCCGTTCCTGAAGCTGCTCGGCGCCGATTCGGCCGCGCTGACGTGGGAACTGACGTGGATCTACTACCCGGGGCTGAGCCCGAGCGGCGTCACGCGCACGGTCGGCGGCCAGACCGTCACGCAGGTGCCGCAGACCGGCTACCTGCCGTGGCTGAACAACGGGTCGGCTGCCGGCTATCCGATCGGGATGGGCCAGGGTACGTCGAGCTCGGTGGGCGCGACGATCGACTTCAACTGGACCTATGACGGCACGCTGATTCCCGGCTGGCAGGTCACGCCGGGCGTGACGTTCAGCACCGGCCTGTACGGCTACACGCCGACCTTCACTGCGAACTACATGCAGGGTGCGAAGTCGCTGAACGTCTACGTGCTGTTCAACCAGAACCCGCCGAACTGGCAGGCCGGCATCAACTTCACTTCGTTCTGGGGCGGTCACAACACGGTGGGCCAGCCTTATGCGGACCGCAATTTCGTCGGCTTGTTCGTCACGCGGAATTTCTGACGGCGGCGGGTGGCAGGTGGCAGGTGGGCCACCGCAATACATGAAGGGGTAACGTCGTGCTCAATCGTCTGGTCAGTCGCCTGGAAAGGCTTTTCTTCGGTCACCGCGCGATCGTACTCGCGGCGATCGCGTTGTTCACCGTCGCGATGGCCGTGTTCGCCGTGCAACTGCGCATGGATGCCGGCTTCGAAAAGCAGATGCCGATCGGGCACGAGTACATCCGCACGTTCCAGCAATACCGGAACGACCTGCTCGGCGCGAACCGGATCACGGTGGTCGTGCGTGCGAGGCACGGGTCGATCTGGTCGAAGCAGGGGCTGACGCGGCTGTACGACGTCACGCAGGCCGTCACGTACCTGCCGAACGTCGACCGGATCGGCGTGCGCTCGTTGTGGACGCCGAACGCGTTCGTCAACGAAGTGACCGACGAAGGGTTTCGCGCCGAGCCGATCATTCCCGGCACGGTCACGCCCGACCAGTTGACGCCCGACATCGTCGCGCGGGTGCGCCGCGCGACGACGCTCGGCGGCTACGTCGGCACGCTCGTGTCGCACGGCGAGGACAGCGCGATGATCACGGCCGAGCTGAACGAGCGCGACAGCGCCGGCAAGGTGCTCGACTACGTGGCGTTCAATCACCTGCTCGAAGACAAGATCCGCAAGCCGTTCGAGGATGCCGGCTACGAGATCCAGATCATCGGCTTCGCGAAACAGATCGGCGATATCGCCGACGGCGCGACGGCCGTGCTCGGCTTCTGCGCGGTCGCGCTGCTGCTGACGACGCTCGCGGTGTACTGGTATTGCCATTCGGTGCGCTTCACGGTGCTGCTGGTCGCGTGCTCGCTGACGTCGCTCGTATGGCAGTTCGGCACCCTGAAGCTGCTCGGCTTCGGCCTCGATCCGCTCGCGGTGCTCGTGCCGTTCCTCGTGTTCGCGATCGGCGTGTCGCATGGCGTGCAGCAGGTGAACTTCATCGTCCGCGAGATCGCGCACGGGCAGAGTTCGTTCGATGCGGCGCGCCACAGCTTCAGCGGCCTGCTGATCCCCGGCGTGCTCGCGCTGATCACCGCGTTCGTGTCGTTCATCACGCTGTTGCTGATTCCGATTCCGATGGTGCGCGAGCTGGCGATCACCGCGTCGCTCGGCGTGGCCTACAAGATCGTCACGAACCTGATCCTGCTGCCCGTCGCGGCATCGTGCTTCAACTTCACGAAAACCTATGCGGACAACTCGCTGAAGCGCGCGCAGCAGCGTGCGAAACCGCTGCGCGTGCTCGCCCGCGTGGCGGAGCCGAAGTACGCGGGCGTCACCGTCGCGCTGACGGTGGCGATCTTCGCGCTCGCCGCGTGGCAAAGCCGCGATCGCGTGATCGGCACGCTGCAGCCGGGTGCGCCGGAGCTGCGCGCGGACGCGCGCTTCAACCGCGACGCGACGTCGATCGCCGGCAACTACGACATGGGCCTCGACTGGCTGACGGTGGCGATCGAATCGACCGGCAAGGCGTGCGACAACCCGGCGGTCGGCCTGTATGAGGACGACTTCTCGGCCGCGATGAAGACCGAGCCTGGCGTCGTATCGGTGCAGTCGTACTCGGCGATGCTGCGCGCGTACAACCAGGGCTACAACGAGGACTTCCCGAAGATGAACGTCGTGCCGATCGCCGCCGAGAACTACGGCGCGGTGTCGGTCGACGTGTCGCGCTTGAAGGGCTTCATGAGCCGCGACTGCGGGATGACGGCCGTGCACCTGTTCCTGACCGATCACAAGGCGACGACGATCAACCGCATCCTCAACGACGTGAAGCAGTACCGCGCGTCGCATCCGTTCCCGGGCATCACGGTGCGGCTCGCCGCAGGCAACGCGGGCGTGCTCGCCGCGACGAACGACGAAGTCGAGAAGAGCGAGCTGCCGATGATGCTCTACGTGTATGCGGCGATCCTGGTCCTCGTGTTCCTGGCCTATCGCGACTGGCGCGCGATGCTCGCCTGTTGCGTGCCGCTGTCGGTCGCGACGTTCATCGGCTACTGGTTCATGAAGGAGCTGCAGATCGGGCTGACCGTCGCGACGTTGCCGGTGATGGTGCTGGCAGTCGGCATCGGCGTCGATTACGCGTTCTACATCTACAACCGGCTGCAGGTGCATCTCGCGGGCGGACAGGACATCGTGAAGGCCGTGCAGCACGCGATGCTCGAAGTGGGCGTGGCCACGATCTTCACCGCGATCACGCTGGCGATCGGCGTCGCGACGTGGAGCTTCTCGGCGCTCAAGTTCCAGGCCGACATGGGCAAGCTGCTCGCGTTCATGTTCATCGTGAACCTGGTGATGGCGATGACCGCGCTGCCCGCGCTCGCGTCGCTGCTCGAACGCTGGTTCCCGCGCCGCAAGCCGGCCCGCGCGCCGGGCCTGTTCAGCCACTGAAGTTGACGCACATCCCGACGGAGATCCAGTCATGGTCAAGACCTTTGCTGTGTGCGGCGCACTTTGCCTCGTGGCGACAGGCTTCGCACGCTTCCATGAAACGGTTGCGCAACAGCCCGCGCCGGCCCGCGCGTTCGCAACCAACGCGCAACGCGTCAGCGTGCGCCACGCCACGGGCGGCGAACCGGCCGTGGCCCCGTCGTCGAACGACGGCGACGCCGGACGTCAGGCGGCGGCCGCGCAGGTTGCCGACAAGCCGCCCGTCATCGCGCTCGGCGTCGCGCATGCCGGCTGGTCGGTGCTGTTCAGCCACTGATGCCCGCGCACACCCCTACGGAGGTTCATCCATGATCAAGACGCTCATTGCCTGTACCGCGCTGTGCGCCGCCGCGGCGGCCTTCGCGCAACCTCAGGACGGAACGGTGGCGGCCTGGGCCACGAAGCCCGCGCATGCGTGGGCCGCGCCGACGCACCGGATGCTGATGGATGCGGCGCGCGCCGGATCGCGGATCGTCGCGGTCGGTGAGCACGGCATCGTGCTGCTGTCCGACGACGACGGCAAGACCTGGCGGCAGGCGCGACGCGTGCCGGTTGCGGCGACGCTGTCGGCCGTGTCGTTCGCGGATGCGAAGCACGGCTGGGCCGTCGGCCAGTGGGGCGCGATTCTCGCGACCGACGACGGCGGCGACACGTGGGTCACGCAGCGGCTCGATACGTCGGTCGACCAGCCGCTGTTCTCGGTGCTGTTCACGAACGCGCGGGACGGGATTGCCGTCGGCCTGTGGTCGCTGATGCTGCAGACGCACGACGGCGGCAAGACGTGGGCGCGCACGACGCTGCCGAAGCCGCCGGGCGGCGGCAAGGCCGACCGCAATCTCTATCACGCGTTTGCCGATGCCGCACAGGCGCTCTACGTCGTGTCCGAACAGGGGATGGTGCTCAAGTCGGCCGACGGTGGCGCGAACTGGGTCTATCTGCCAACGGGCGGCAAGGGCACGTTGTGGTCGGGCGTCGCGATGCCGGACGGCCGGATCGTGGTCGGCGGGCTGCTCGGCAGCCTGTTCGAGAGCCACGACGGCGGCACGACATGGACCGCGCTGAATACCGGCGCGCACAGCTCGATCACCGATCTCGTCGCGACCGGCGGCGGGCTGGTCGGCGTCGGGCTCGACGGACTGACGTTCACGCAGCGCGTCGCGGGCGGCCCGTTCGACGTCGCGCAGCGCGCGGATCGCGCGACGCTCACCGCCGCGCTGATCGACGCGCGCGGCAAGCCGGTGCTGTTTTCGCAGGACGGCGTGCTGGCCGCGCCGTGAGTTGAATCCGTCGAGAAAAGCGAGAAAGCATGGAGTACTCGGAATGAAACGCAAGCACAAGCCGGACATGCAGGCCCGGCGGCAAATATTGCGCGTCGCGGCTGCGGGCGCCGCGTCGCTCGCGGCCGGCGAGGTGTCGTTCGCCGAAGGCGCGGCGCCGGCAGCCGCCGATCGCGGCGTGTTCGACGTCGTCATCATCGGCGCCGGGCTCGCGGGGCTGACCGCCGCGCGCGACCTGCAGCGCGCCGGATGCGAATCGTTCGTCGTGGTCGAGGCGCGCGATCGCGTCGGCGGGCGGACCTACAACCACGATCTCGGGCACGGCGTGGTGTCCGAAGCCGGCGGCCAGTGGATCGGCCCGGGGCAGACGGCGATCGCCGACCTCGCCCGCGAACTCGGCGTCGATACGTTCCCGACCTATTACGCGGGCAAGACCGTCGTGCTGGCCGGCGACGCGCGCGTCGCCCAGGATTTCCACGGCGGCTCGGGCGGCGACGACGCGCTCGGCGCGAAGCTCGGCGCACTCGCCCGCGGCGTGCCGTCGCGCGAGCCGTGGACCGCGCAGCACGCGGCGGAACTCGACAAGCTGACCTACGGCGACTGGCTGCGCAAGCAGGGCGTGACTTATGAAGACGGCTACTTTCTCGGCCTCGCGGCGAAGCTGTCGCTCGGCGGCGCGCCGGCCCAGCTCGGGCTGCTGCACTACCTGTCGATGATCAACAGCGCCGATTGCGACTACGCGAAGCTCGAATCGACCAAGGGCGGCGCACAGGAAACGCGTTTCGTCGGTGGCTCGCAGGTGTTGAGCATGCGGATGGCAAGCGAACTCGGCGCGTCGAAGGTGCAACTGTCCTGCCCGGTGCGCAAGATCTCGGGCTGGGATCGCGACGTGGTCGACGTGCAGACCGATCGCGGCGTGCTGCGCGCGCGGCGGGTGATCGTCGCGCTCAATCCGGCGCTGTGCCAGCAGATCGTGTTCGATCCGCCGCTGCCGGACGGCCGCGCGCAGTTGCAGCGGAACTGGCCGGCGAATGCGCCGATGCGCAAGACGGTGCACGTGTACGACCGGCCGTTCTGGCGCGACGACGGCTACAACGGACAGATCTTCGAGGTCGGCGGCCCGGTGTTCATGGCGTACGACAACTCGCCGCCGGACGGCTCGGTCGGCGTGCTCGCCGCGTTCGTCGCGCCGGGCGCGCTGCCGGCCGAGCCGAAGGCCGCCGAGCGGACGCTGTCGGCCATCTTTGCGCGCGCGCTCGGCGACAAGGCGCTGCATCCGACGCAGTTCCACGACTACGACTGGGGCCGCGTCGATCCGTGGACGCTGCAGTGCATCCACCCGTTGCCGCCCGGGTTCTGGACAAAATGGGGCAAGTTCCTGCGCCCGGAAGCCGGCCGGCTGATCTGGTCGGGCACCGAGACGGCCGACCTGTGGGCCGGCGCGATGGACGGCGCGGTGCGCTCCGGACACCGCGCGGCGTTGCAGGCGCTCGGCAAACTGGCCGGCCGCGGACGGGAGGCCTGAATGAAACGAACCTGGATGATCGGCGCGGCGCTCGTGATCGCGGGCGTGGCGGCAGCCGGCACGCTGTACGGACCCGACCTCGTCGACGGCATGCGTTACCAGAAGTCGATGGCCGCGATCGGCGAAGCCGACAAGGTCAACGGCGGCGCGTGGCCGCGGCCGCAGGAGACGTGTTTCTTCTGCCACGGCGTGCACGGGCAGTCGCAGAACGCGTGGTATCCGTCGCTGTCCGGCCAGCCGGCCACGTATATCGCCGCGCAACTGCGCGCGTTCGCCACGGACCAGCGCCGCAACGCGTATATGGGGCCGCTTTCGCGCGAACTCGACGACGCGAAGATCGCCGCGCTGGCGACCTATTTCGCGCGGCAGGCGCCGGCGCGCAACGAGGCCGTGCCGGCCGACGCGGCGCTCGACAAGCGGGGCATGGCGCTCGTGGAGGCGCGAAGCTGCCGCGCGTGTCACGGCGCGGCGCTGACCGGCAAGGATCCGGCGCCGCGCCTCGCCGGCCAAGGGCAGCTTTACCTGGAAACGCAACTGGCGGCGTTCCGCTCGGGCGAGCGGCACGATCCGACCGGCGCGATGAACGCGCTGGCCGCGACGTTGTCGGGCGACGACACGCGTGCGGTTGCGCACTATCTGGCCGGCCTGTCGCCGGACGGAGCGGCGAAGTGATGTGCGAAACGCGCCAGGCCCGGGAATACCCTGCCTTTTTCTTTACGCTTTACTTTGTCATAGTGACCTAAGATTGGTAATGTGTTCTACAAAAGAACGCGCTGGATACGAAGCAGCAGTACCCGACCTCGAACCGAACCGGTTCTCGACAATTCACGTTTCAGGAGACAACCATGGCTAAGCACCCCGTCGTCGTTTATGGCGCAAGCGGTTACACCGGCATGTTGATCATGGACTGGCTGATCGACCAGAACATCCCTTTCACGGCGGTCGCGCGCAATGCGGGCCGCGCGAAGGAAATGATGGCGCAGCGCGTCGTGCGGCTCGAATCCGCGCAATACGAAATCATCGAGGCGGAGCACGACGTCGATGCGCTCGTGAAGGCTTTCCGCGGGGCGAAGGTGGTGTGCAACACGGTCGGGCCGTTCTCGAGCTTCGGGCTCGTCGGCGTCGAGGCCGCGCTGAAGGCCGGCTGTCACCACCTCGATACGACCGGCGAACAGTCGTATATCCGTGCGGTGCGCGACGAATTCGGTGAGCAGTATCGCCAGGCCGGCCTGCTGGTGTCGTCGTCGAACGCGTACATGTACACGTTCGCCGAGATCGCCGCCGAGCTCGCGCTCGAAACGCCGGGCATCGATGCGCTGGAGACGGCCACGCTGACGCGCGGCCCGCGCGGCGCGGCCGGCGTGAGCATCGGCTCGACCGCGACGATCTTCGACGGCGCGCGCCACGAGTCCTGCTACCTGTGGGAGAAGGCGCTCGTGCCGCACGCCGCGGACGCGTCGTTCACCGTCGCGACGCCGGAGCTGATGCAGCCGGTGTTCTGCCTGCCGTGGGGCGGCACGTCGCTGCCTGTCTATTTCGAGCACGATGCGCGCGTGCGCAGCTGCATCTCGTGCGTGGGCTTCTACGACAACAACGTGATGAAGCTGGTGCACCAGTTCGGACAGAAGTGGGAAGCCGAATACAAGCACCTGCCGCGTGAACAGCAGGACGAAGTGCTGAAGCAGGTCGTCGCGTCGACCACGCCGACGATGCCGCCGCGCGAGCGCACGACGATCCAGCGCAGCGTCGATGTCGCGATCGGCCGCGGCCAGCTCGCGGCGGTGCGCGCGACCGTGCACGGCGTCACGCCGTACATCTCGACGGGCGCGATTCACGCGGCCGGCGTGCTCAAGCTGCTCGACGGCGATACCGCGCGCACCGGCTTCGCGTCCGGCTCGAAGGCATTCGGCCATCGCTACCTGCTCGGCTTCCTCGAACAGCGCGGGCTCGCGCGCGCGACGGTCACGCAACTGTGACGGCCGCCGCCGCACCGGACCAGACCCAACGGAACTTGTGACATGGCCATTATCGATTTCTACGACCGCGGCTGGCGGCTCAATCCCGACGGCATCGCGTACATCCAGGACGATCGCAACTACACGTTCCAGGAGATCGGCGAGTTGTCGTGCCGCATCGCCAACGGCTTGCTCGCCGCCGGCTTCGCGAAGGAGGCGAAGGCGGCGGTGTGGGCCGACAACGACGTGATCGGCTGGAGCTGCGCGCTCGGGATGTGGCGCGCCGGGCTCGCGTATATCCCGGTGAACGGCCGCAACGCGGTGGCCGAGAACCAGTACGTGCTCGATGCGTTCGACTGCGAAGTGCTGTTCTTCCATCAGGCGTTCGCGGCCGCGATCGATGCGCTGCGGCCGAGCCTGCCGAAGATCCGGCTGTGGGTGTGCCTGGACGCCGACCTGCCGTGGGCACCGTCGCTGGCTTCGTGGAGCGAGCGCCAGCCGGCGACGCCGCCGGCCGTCGATTACGCGATGGACGACGTCGTCGCGCTGTCGGCCACGGGCGGCACGACGGGCGCGCCGAAGGGCGTGATGAACACGCATCGTTCGCTGCAGACGTACTTCGCGCAATTCATGATCGCGATGACGTACGACGATGCGCGCCCGGTGAATCTCGCCGCGGCACCGATGACGCACACGGCCGGCATGATGTCGCTGCCGTGCACCGCGCGCGGCGGCACGGTGGTCGTGCTGCCGAAGCCGGACCCGGCGCTGCTGCTCGGTGCGATCGTCAAGCACCGCGTGACCGAGTTCTTCCTGCCGCCGACCGTGATCTACCGGCTGCTCGACATCCCCGGCATCGAGCAGGTCGACTTCTCGTCGCTGCGCTATTTCCTGTACGGCGCCGCGCCGATGTCGGTCGAGAAACTCAAGCGCGCGATCGACGTGTTCGGCCCGGTGATGACGGGCGGCTATGGGCAGACCGAGGCGCCCGCGTCGATCTCGTACCTGACGCCGGCCGAGCACTTTGTCGACGGCAAGCTCGCGTCCGACACACGGCTCGCGTCGGTCGGCCGCCCGAACCCGCTGGTGCGCGTGGAGATCGTCGGCGAGCGCGGCGAGCTGATGAAGCAGGGCGAAACGGGCGAGATCTGCGTACGCGGCGACCTCGTGATGAAGGGCTACTACCGCGCGCCGGACAAGACGGCCGAGACGATCGTCGACGGCTGGCTGCACACCGGCGACATCGGCCATCTCGATCGCGACGGCTATCTGCACATCACCGACCGCAAGAAGGACATGATCATCAGCGGCGGCTTCAACGTCTATCCGAGCGAGATCGAGCAGGTGATCTGGGCGCATCCGGCCGTGCAGGATTGCGCGGTGATCGGCGTGCCCGACGACAAATGGGGCGAGGCCGTGAAGGCCGTGGTCGAGCTCAACGCCGGGCAGCAGGTGAGCGCGGAGGAACTCGTCGCGCTGTGCAAGGAGAAGCTCGGCTCGGTGAAGGCGCCCAAGAGCGTGGACTTCGTCGCCGCGCTGCCACGCAGCACGGCCGGAAAGGTGCTGAAGAAGGACCTGCGCGAACAGTACTGGCAAGGCCAGCAACGCAGGATCTGAACCTGCTCCATACGGATTCCATACGATGAGCAACATCTACATCGCCGGTATCGCGATGACCGTGTTCGGCCGGCATCTCGACCGCAGCCTCGACGATCTGGCGAGAGAGGCGCTGCAGCGCGCATTGCGGGACGCCGGCTGCCACGCCGACGCGATCCGCGCCGCGTTCTACGCGGGCATCACCAACGGCCCGCTGCAGGGGCAACTGTCGATCCCCGGCCAGGTCGTGTTCAGCAAGATCGGCCTCGAAGGCATTCCGGTGTTCAACGTCGAGAACGCGTGCGCGTCCGGCAGTACGGCCGTGCACCTCGCGGTGCGGCAGTTGCAGTCGGGCGCATGCGACGTCGCGCTCGCGCTCGGCGCGGAAAAGATGAACGTCGCGGACAAGGCGAAATCGTTCGCGCTGTTCGAGGCCGGCTGGGACGTGTCGCGTGTCGACGAGAATTTCGCGACGCTCGCTCGGCTCGGCGAAGGGATCGAGCCGCCGCCAGGCTCGGAGTCCGAGCGCCCGTACAGCCGCTTCATGAAGATCTACGCGGCGATGTGCCGGCACCACATGCACACGTACGGCACGACGCAGCGGCAGATCGCCGCCGTGTCGGCGAAGAACCACGGGCACTCGGTGCACAACCCGTATTCGCAGTTCCGCCAGCCGTTCACGATCGACGAGGTGCTGGCGGCCGCGCCGATCACGTACCCGATCACGCTGCCGATGTGCGCGCCGCTGTCGGACGGCGCGGCGGCCGCGATTCTATGCACGGAGGAAGGGCTGGAGCGCATCGGCGCCGATCGCAGCCGCTGCATCCGGATCGCCGCGAGCGTGATCCGCAGCTTCACGCGGCGTCGCATCGACGAGCCGCACAAGCACATCGGCCGGCTCGCCGCGTTGCAGGCATACGAGCAGGCCGGCGTGGGGCCGGAGGACATGGACGTGGCCGAAGTGCACGACGCGTCGGCGATGGGCGAAATCATCCAGGCCGAGAACCTCGGCTTCGTGCCGCTCGGCGAAGGCGGTCCGGCCGCCGAGCGCGGCGAGTTCACGCTCGGCGGGCGCATCCCGATCAACACGTCGGGCGGCCTCGAATCGAAGGGCCATCCGCTCGGCGCGACCGGCATCGGGCAGTTGTACGAGCTGGTCACGCAGTTGCGCGGCGAAGCGGGTGCGCGGCAGGTGGACGGCGCGCGTCATGCGATCCAGGAAAACGGCGGCGGCTTGCAGGGCGTCGAAGAGGCCGCGTTGGCGATTCACATTCTCAGCAAGGACTGACGGAGGCGGACATGGGCGACGCACACGGCGCAATCGCGCTCGGGCAGGGAGCGCAGGCAGGGCAGACGACGCGACAGGCGTCGGGCGGGGTCGGCGCGGCGGCGTCGATGCAGGCGGCGGGCGCCGACGCGGCCGGGCCGCTCGCGCGCTGGGGCGAGGAAATGCGCGCCGACGCCGCGTTGCGGAAGTATCGTCCCGTCGGCGGCTGGATCGACGCGCCCGAGCGCGCGCAACCTGAGCTTGAAGGCGACATGCAGGCGGACGTGATCGTCGTCGGCGCAGGCTTCGCCGGTCTGTCCACCGCGCTGGAACTCGCGGCGCGCGGCGCGAGCGTCGTCGTGCTCGAACGCGAATTCGCGGGCTTCGGCGCGAGCGGGCGCAACGCCGGCTATCTCGCCGGCGGCCAGGGACTCGAATACGAGCTGTTTCTCAAGCGGGTCGGCCACGAACAGGCCAAGCGGATCGTCGGTTTCTACGACGAGGGCGTCACATACGTCGAACGCAAGCTCGTCGAATACGCGATCGACTGCGACTACCGTGCGTCGGGCATCATTCGCGCGGGCGTGCATCCGTCGCAGGAGAAGCGCCTGCGCGAGAGCATGGCCACCGGCATCGAACTCGGTTCGCCCGCGCAGTTTCTCGACGGCGCGGCGATGCGCGAACGCGGCATTCCGCCGGCCTTCCTGTTCGGCGCGTACGTGCCGGGCGGCGGCACGCTCGATCCCGGCAAGTACGTGACGGGCTTGCGGCGCGCGGCGCTCGCGGCCGGCGTGAAGCTGTACGAGAACACCGCGCTGCTCGATTTCGACGCGGGCGAGACGGTGCGCGTGCGCACCACACGCGGCAGCGCGAGTGCACCGATGCTGGTGCTCGCGACCAATGCGTACACGCCGCAGCTCGGCCTGCTCGGCGACAAGGTGATGCCGCTGCGCGTGTCGGCGCTCGAAACCGAACCGCTGTCCGACGCGCAGCTCGCGGCGCTCGGCTGGCCGAATCGCGAGGGCATCGTCACGTCGCACCTGACGATGGAGAGCCATCGCCTGACCGCGCGCAACACGCTGCTGTTGACGACCAAGCGGCTGCATTACGTGTATGGCTCGCAGACGCCGAACGTGCCGGACGACGACGCGTATCGCGCGCTGCTGAAGGCGCTGCACGCGCGCTTTCCGCAACTCGGCAACGTGCCGGTGCGCGCATGCTGGAGCGGCTACATCTCGTTCGCGGGCGATGCGTTGCCGGTGGTCGGTGTGGCCGGCGCGCACGGCAACGTGTTCTACACGGCCGGTTGTTCGGGGCATGGCGTCGGCACGCAATCGCTGATCGGGCGCGTGCTGGCCGAGCGCATTCACGATGGGCGATCGCCGCTGCTCGACACGTTGACGCACAAGACGCCGTCGGTGCCGCCCGAGCCGCTGCGGTGGTGTGCGATGACCGCGATGCTCGGCGTCGCGAACCTGCTCGACGAACGCGTGAACCGCAAGGTGCGGCCGGTGTAGCGGCATGCGATCGTCGCGACACGCACACGTGGATCCGGCCGGGTCGCCTGACGCAGGGCGGCTCGATGGAAAATGCAGCGCGCATCGGGTATAGTCGTTGGCGCTCCGTAAGGCAAGGAGTGTCCATTCGGCGAAGCCGAAACGCCATCTTCACGACGAACACGATGACAGTGTCCAACGAGCAGCGCAGCCCCCGAAAGCGGCGCACTTCGACTGCCACCGCCGCAGCGAGCAATACCGACGGCTTGCGGGCGCAAGGCCTGCGCACGCGCAACACGATCATTCGCGTCGCACGCAAGCTGCTGCTCGAAGGCGGCCCGCTCGAATTCTCGCAGCGCGCGGTTGCCGCGGCCGCGGGCATCAGCGTCAGCAATCTGCAGTACTACTTCCCGACCCGGATCGCCGTGTTGCGGGCCGTCATCGAGCCGGTCATCCAGGCGTATCTCGACGACATGAAGCGCGCGATCAGCAGCGATGCGTCGCCGCGCGACGTGTTCGAAGAGATCATGCAGCGCTCGGTTTCCGATGCGAAGGATGCCAAGTACAACGCACTGTTCCGGCATTTGCTGTCGTTTGCGGCCACCGATGCCGAGTGTTTCAAGCTCTACGACGAGTGGTACGCGACGCTCACGCGCGACCTCGCGCAACTGCTGCGCGCCGTCAATCCGGCATTCAGCGCGGCCGATAGCCGGCATGCGGCGACGATGCTGATCGCGCTGGCCGACGGCCTCGCGATGCAGTACGGCACCGGCCGGCAGACGCAGGCGCTCGATGCGTATTTCATCGCGACGTCGCGCGCGATCGCCTACGGCACACTGACGGCGCCCGCGGGCAAATAACGGCGCGATCCGCCGCCGCGGCCATGCGAACGGAGACAGGGGAATACCCTGTCTTTTTTTTGCTTCCTTTGTTTGTCATGATGACCTATGTTTGGTATGTATTACTAGATGTGGGATGGCCGGGCGCGTCCGCTGCCGGGCCGACATGATTCGAGTCCAGGAGGAGAACGGAGATGATTCGTCTGAACAAGTCCGCAGCGCTGCCCGTGGTCGGCTTGACCGGCTTCGAGACGCCGCTGAGCGAAGAGGAAAGCGCAATCCAGCACACGGTTCATCGTTTTGCGCGCGACGTGCTGCGGCCGATCGGCCGCGAGCTCGACCGGATGACGGCGGAGGACGTGATCGCGCCGGGCTCGCCGTACTGGGCCGCGATCGTCGAGAGCGCGAAGCTCGGCCTCGATCCGCAACTGATCGCGCAGTTTCCGCCGGAGACTGCCGTGCGCATCGAGTCGCTGATCGGCGAGGAGCTCGGCTGGGGCGATTCGGGCCTCGCCGTGTCGATCGGCGCGGCCACGATGCCGCTGATGATGGCGCACACGGTTGGCAACGTCGAGCTGGTCGAGATGTGCGCGGGCAAGGTCGGCTGCTGGATGAACACGCAGCCCGATCGCGGCTCGGACGCGGCGATCCTGTATCGGCAGGAACTCGCCGGAAACGGCCGCCAGCCGGTCGGCAACGTGACCGCGAAGGTCGGCGTCGACGAGATCGTGATCAACGGGCAAAGCTCGGCGTGGATCTCGAACGGCTCGGTCGCGCAGGTCGCGCTCGCGTACATGGCGGCCGACTACGGCGACGGCTTCTACGGCGAAGGCGAGCGCAGCGCGTTCACGAACGGCATCGCGATGATCCTGCCGCTCGATCTGCCCGGCGTGTCGCGCGGCAAGCCGCTTGACAAGATCGGCCAGCGCTCGCTGCCGCAGGGCGAGATCTATTTCGACAACGTGAAGGTACCGAAGCGCTTCGCGGTCGCGCTGAAGGACGACTATCTCGGCAACCTTGCGTCGACGTGGTCGTATGCGGGCACGCACATGTGCCAAGTGTTCGTCGGCGCGGCGCGGGCCGCGTTCGAACTGGCGCTCGCGTATTGCCACGAGCGCAAGCAGGGCGGCGCGCTGCTGATGGATCACCAGATGACGCACCTGCGCATCGGCGAGATGCTGCGTCGGCTCGAGATGGCGCGCGCGATCGCGCGCCGCAGCCTCGCGTTCTCGCGGATGTCGCCGCAGAGTCATCCCTATGCGACCGCGCAGGCGAAGGTCAGCGTGACCGAGGAAGCGATGAAGATCACGCACGAGGCGTTCCAGCTGTTCGGCGGCAACGGCACCACGCGCGAATTCCCGATCGAGAAGCTGTTCCGCGACGTGCGTTCGGCGCTGATCGAGGACGGCGAGAACTACGTACTCGCGTCGCGCCTCGGCGTGCTGGCCGGACAGCTTTATCAGAATGGATGGGCGCGTGAGTAAGGCCGTCCGATAGGCCAGGGCGTGCGCCGGATCGGCAGGGGCACGCGTTGCCCATTGCAGGCATGCGCCGCATGCAGCGTCATCGTCTACGATCTTCGATTCAAACCGCCAGGATCTATACGAACGAAACAGATCCCGGCGATGCGGCTTTGTCAATCATCGCTGGGAGTTGCGCAATTCAGGCGCCGACTAATCCACCTAGGAGCGCGTGACTACTCTTGTTCATGATGTTCGAGTGTGTCCGAAGCGCACAGTCTCGAGCGGCTCTACTGTCAACGAGAACGAAAAGGAAAACGCCCGCTCTGCGGGCGGGCATTTGAAGAGTTGGGGCAGGAAACTTACTGCGGAACAACGTCCAAGCCAGTATGCCCAGCACCCTGTTTCTTGTCGCCGGCCCTAGACCGGCTGAAGCATAAGGGTACCAGAGGAAGACCAGCGCGGCCGCAATCCGCCAGATATGAAACGCCGTCAGCGTTCTTAGCCCGATGGTCGCGATGTATGTGCGAACGCCCCGGGACATCGAATAAACGGCAACCGGCGCCACGATACCGAGGGCAATGAGGCAGGCGAGCCCCAGCGGGTAGATCGCTCGATAAACCCCCGCTTCGGCCGCCGCGGCAACGGCCAGTCCCCAGACGATCAGCACACCCAGCAAGCCCGTCCCGCCGTTCTTCCGGATCTCGACGATCTGATTCATTTCCGAATCCAATTAGGTTAACTAAGCATTGATCGAATTACCGGTATCGACTGGACGTGACGCCGTAGATTAAAGCGCGCCTTTTCTGCCGTCTTCGGACAGCTTCAGAAGCGGCACCGACTTGAGCAGGGTTTCCGGCTGCACCCGCTCCCAGAGACTTCCTTTGCCTTGCTGCCGGCCACGCTCGTCTTCGCGTCGAAGCCATTGCTCGACGGTCCGGATGCGGTTCGGATGGATTTCGTCGAGTAGCGCGTAGTCGCGGCGGATGACGCCGTGCTTCCAGATGTTCCAGAATCCGGTGAAGTTGTCGCGGAAACTCATCGTGCTCTTGTCATTCGGGTCCGCGTTGTATCCGGCGGGCGAGTTCGCCGCCATCTTGAGCGGGCCGTTCCAGTAAGTGTCCAGATCCGTGTCGATGTAGCGCGCCGGATGCCCCGTTACCCGTTCGAACGCCTCGGCCAGCTTCCCGTACTCGACGTGCTCGATGGCGACCTGGAGATCCATGCCGTTCGCGCGCTCCGGGTGATCGAACAGCCAGCGCGCGTAGTAGCCGCAATCCTCCAGTGCGACATGCGGCACCGCGCCGTTGCCGAGCGGCACGCGCCAGGTGACGACTCCGTCCTCGACGAAGGGCATCATCGGCGTCTTCGCCGAAATGGCCATCTCCATGTATGGCCCGGTGGTGAACACGGCCGCGCCCATGCGGTCCCGGTTCGTCTGGTTCTGGAACAGGATCCATTCGCCTACGCGGCCCTTGCCGTCGTAGTGGCCAGCACGAAAGCGCGAATCGTAGCCGGCCTGTTTGAGCGCGTAGTCGAGGTTGCCATACACGAAGAACTCGATGCCTTCTTCCAGCGCGATTTCGTAGCATCGTATCGCCCAGTAGATCTCCGTTTTCTCGCCGGTGTTGAACCCGTCCAGATTGACGTATGCACCGTCGCAGCCGCGAAAGCCTGCCCGCAGAACGGCTTCGTCGGCAAACGTGCCTTTCACGATCGACACGTTGCCGAGTGCGAGCAGCGCCTTGGCGCGCCGGGAATCGGGATCCCGGCTCAACGCGCGAACGGAATACTTGCCGTCCGCGACGAGCGCGCTGATGACAGGCAGGCCCTGCGCGCCTGTACCACCGATGACGAAGATTCTGGAAGGGGCATGGGGAGGCATGATGGTTTCCTGGAGTTCGATGCTACGGACGCTCACTGACGACATCGGTCAACAAGTGGGACACTCACTCTTATAATAAGAGTGAGTGTCCCACAAGACAAGAATTTTTCGGCACTTGAACTGGGAAGGCGACCGGCTCTTTGGGGGGAAACGTCCTGTCGACGCTCGTGCGACTCTTATAATGAGACTCACTCTCGGCGACGATCGCCGGGGCTAATCAGGGAAACGGCCATGCGCTCGAAGGGTTTTGACGGAATGGTGTGCCCGATTGCCGGCGTCATGGCGGCGATCGGCGACCGATGGGGCTTGCTGATACTGCGCGACCTTGTCTGCGGGCTCAGCCGGTACGACGAGTTTCGCCAGTCGTCCGGCATCACCAACGCGACGCTCAGCGACCGGCTCAAGCATCTGGAGGCCAACGGCCTCGTTGAGCGTAGGCGCTATCAGGTGAATCCGGAGCGATTTGAATATCTCCTGACTCACAAGGGCTGGCAGATCGCCCCGGTGATGCCGGTACTTGCCCAGATTGGGGACAGTCTGGACGTTTCCGGCGCTTCGGCGCCTCCGATGAAGTTCGTGAATCGAAAGACAGGCGCCGAGGTGCGGTGGAGCTTTATCGACCAGGAGACGGGGGAGCGGACCGACGCAGCGGATCTGGAGGTCCAGGAAGGTCCCGGCGCAGACGAGCTGGTCCGCTGGCGCCTGTCGCACGGTAACCGGCGTCGCCGAAAAGCAGATCCGCCAGGCGGACGAGCGCCTGCTTGATGGTCGCCCGGGTTTCTCCGTAGAACTTCATCAGGTCCTTCCCGGACACCTCGTCAGGCAGCATGCTGCGCCGGCGATCGTGGGCGATCCTGGCAAGCCGCGCATCCTCGGCCCTCGCCGAGTGTTTCGCTTGATCAGCTCGACATCTCGTGATGCCCACCGACGTCGCCCGGCGTGCAGGCGCTGATCGAAACAGGCGACGCCGTGTCGATTGATAACCTCAGTGCATCAATTCTTCCAAAAATCGCACTTATCGTTTGATCGACGCCGGGAGAACATTCCGGAAAACGACAATCGTCCCGCCCCGCATATTTCCGGATTTTCAGGAGACACCTCGATGCACCCCTCGTCCAGCCTTCCGGCCGAACGTTCGAAGGCCGCCGCGATCTTTCGCGTCACGGCCGGCAATTTTCTCGAGCAGTTCGACTTCTTCCTGTTCGGCTTCTACGCCACGCAGATCGCCAATGTCTTCTTCCCTGCGCAAAGCGAGTTCGCTTCGTTGATGATGACCTTCGCCGTGTTCGGCGCCGGCTTCCTGATGCGGCCGCTGGGCGCAATCGTGCTGGGCGCGTACATCGACGAGGTAGGCCGCCGCAAGGGCCTGATCGTCACGCTGTCCATCATGGCGAGCGGCACCATCCTGATTGCGTTCGTGCCGGGCTACGCGTCGATCGGGCTGCTGGCGCCCGTGCTCGTACTGATCGGGCGGCTGCTGCAGGGCTTCTCCGCAGGCGCCGAGCTGGGCGGTGTATCGGTCTATCTCGCCGAGCTGGCAACGCCCGGCCGCAAGGGCTTCTTCACCAGCTGGCAATCGGCCAGCCAGCAGGTTGCGATCGTCATCGCGGCGGGCCTCGGCTTTGCGCTCAATCAGTGGCTGAGCGCATCGCAGATCGCCACCTGGGGATGGCGCGTGCCGTTCTTCGTCGGCTGCATGATCGTGCCGTTCATCTTCATGCTGCGCCGCAACCTGGAGGAAACCCAGGAATTCAAGGCGCGCAAGCATCGCCCGGGCATGAAGGAAGTGTTCGGCACGCTGGTTCAGAACTGGGGCGTCGTGGTCGCCGGCATGATGCTGGTCGCGATGACCACCACGAGCTTCTATCTGATCACCGTCTATGCGCCGACCTTCGGCAAGACGGTGCTGCATCTGAGCACCGCCGACAGCCTGCTCGTGACGCTCTGCGTCGGCGTGTCGAACTTCGTGTGGCTGCCGATCGGCGGTGCGCTGTCCGATCGGTTCGGCCGTCGGCCGCTGCTGGTCGGCATGACGATGCTCACCGTCCTGACCGCCTATCCGGCGCTGTCGTTCCTCGCTCACGCGCCGTCGTTCGCCAACATGCTGCTCGTCCTGCTCTGGCTCTCGTTCATGTACGGGATCTATAACGGTGCGATGGTCGTCGCGCTCACCGAAGTGATGCCGGTGCAGGTGCGCGTCGCGGGCTTCTCGCTCGCCTACAGCCTCGCGACGGCCGTGTTCGGCGGCCTCACGCCGGCGATCTCGACCGGGCTCATTCACATGACGGGCGACAAGGCCGCACCCGGCTACTGGATGAGTTTCGCCGCGGTGTGCGCGCTGCTTGCGACGTTCGCGCTCTACCGTCACCGCACGGCGACGCTCACGCCGGCGCATTGATGTTCAGCCCATCCGAAACCTCACCCATCCACACGAATTCGCATGACCACGACCATGAGAAATCAGCTCCTGAAATTTTGCGCGACCGCGCTCGTCGCCACCGCGGCGTTTGCGGCCAACGTGCAGGCGGCCGAGCTCCACGTGATGAGCTCGGGTGGCTTCACGGCCGCCTATAAACTGCTCGGCCCGCGGTTCGCGTCCACGACCGGCAATACGCTCGACACCGCGCTCGGCCCGTCGATGGGCAAGTCGCCCGAAGCGATTCCGAACCGGCTCGCGCGCGGCGAGCCCGCCGACGCCGTCATCATGGTCGGTTACGCGCTGGACGAACTGATCAAGCAAGGCAAGGTCATCCCGGGATCCCGCGTCGAGCTGGCCGATTCGCGCATCGGCATGGTCGTGCGCGACGGCGCGGCAAAGCCCGACATCAGCACCACCGAAGGTCTCAAGCAGGTGCTGCTGCACGCGAAGTCGATCGCCTACTCGGACAGCGCGAGCGGCGTGTATATCGAACGCGAGTTGTTCAAGAAGCTCGGCATCGAGGAGCAGGTGAAGTCCAAGGCGAAGATGATCCCGCGGATTCCGGTGGCGTCTGTCGTCGCGAACGGCGACTACGAAATCGGCTTCCAGCAGGTCAGCGAGCTGCTGCCCGTCCACGGTGCGACCTTCGTCGGCAAGATTCCCGAATCGCTGCAGTCCGTCACGCGCTTCGCTGCCGGCATCCCCGTCGGCGCGCAGCATCCGAAGGAAGCGAAGGCGCTGCTCGATTATCTGGCGTCGCCCGACGTGCAGGCCGACGTGCAATCGACCGGGCTGGATTCCGCTTCCGCTCATTGAGCCTGATCGACGGGAAGGCTGGTGTCAGACCGTCTTCCCGTCACCGCCGCCGTCTCCCGCGACACCGTTTTCATCGGCCCCGTCCGGCGAGGCCGGCCCGCCCGCCGCGAGCCTCTGCGCAAGACGCGTACGATCGCACGCACCTTCCCACAGCGAAACGAAGATCACCGCGCACGCATTGCTGATCACGCTGGTTAGCGCGCGTGCCTCGGACATGAAGCGATCGATGCCGACCAGCAGTGCGACGCCGGCGACGGGCAGGTCGGGCATGACGGCGAGTGTGGCGACCAGCGCGACCAGCCCGCTACCGGAAACACCGGCCGCCCCCTTCGATGTGAGCAGCATGATGGCGAGCATCACCGCGATCTGCGACGCGGAGAGCGGCACGTCGCACGCCTGGGCGATGAACAATGCCGCGAGCGTCAGATAGATCGCGGTACCGTCCAGATTGAAGGAATAGCCGGCCGGCAGCACGAGCCCCACGATGCCCTTGTCGCAGCCGAGTGCCTCCAGCTTGACGATCAGACGCGGCAGAACCGGCTCCGTGGACGATGTCGCGAGGACGATGAGCAATTCTTCGCGCATGTAGCGCAGGAGCCGCCACAGCGCGAAACCATGCAGTCGCGCGAGCGGTGCGAGCACCAGCGCGACGAACAGCACGCAGGCCACGTAGAAGGATGCCATCAGCTTCGCGAGCGAGCCGACCGAACCGATGCCGAAACGGCCCACCGTGAACGCCATCGCGCCGAATGCGCCGAGCGGCGCGAGCCGCATGATCATCGCGAGCACACGAAAGACGACCTGGGCGACACCGTCGATCAGCGCAAGAACGGGCCGGCCGGCCCGCGGGTGCGCATTCAGCGAGAAACCGAACAACAGCGACAGCAGCAGCACCGGCAACACTTCGCCTTTGGCGAACGCGCCGAGCATCGTGTCCGGAATCACGCTCAGCCCGAACTCCACAAGCCCCCGCGGCTCCGCATGCTTCGCATACGGAGCGAGGATGCCTGGATCCAGGTGGTGGACATCGACGTGCATGCCGGCGCCGGGCTGCAGCACATATGCGGTGACGAGTCCGAGCGCGAGCGCAGCGGCGGTCAACAGATAGAAGAGCGCCAGTGCCCGCACGATCGTGCGGCCGATCGCCTTCCCGTTCGCCAGCGACGTGATGCCCGAGACGATCGTGCAAAAGACGATCGGGGCGATGGTCATCTTGACCAGGCCGACGAACGCATCGCTGAGGGGCTTGAGCATCGTGCCCGCCGCGGGCCATGCGTGACCGATGCCCATGCCGAGCATCATCGCGAGCAGAACCTGCACGTAAAGCGATCCAAGCGGCCTGGCCAACCTCACTGTCCGGTCTTCCTTCGTGTCTCTCTGTCGTCGTTATGCCGATGCGCCACTGCTTGCGGTCCCGCCACGCTTCGCCTCGATGACCATCCGATGAAATGCCTCGGCGGCCGGTGTGAGCGGTCGTCCGCGCCGCTTCACGATTCCCACGCGCCGTTTGACGACCGGTTCGACGAGCGGCACGCTCGTGAGAATCGGGTGGTCATGCCCAGGCATCGCCATCGACGGGACCGCGGCGACGCCGAGCCCCGCTTCGATCAATCCGAGCAGGGTCGTCACGTGGCGTGTCTCGCAGACGCTCGGCGCGCGCGGCGCGACGGCGGTCAGCGCCTGGTCGAGCAGCAGACGGTTGCCGGAAGTCTTGTCGACCGACACATAATCGTGCTCGTAAAGCTCGTTCCAGGTCACGCGCTTCTTGCGCGCGAGCGGGTGGTCGCGGCGACAGGCGGCAACGAAGCGTTCCTGGAGCAGCACCTTGAACTCGATCTCAGCCTCCTGGCTGCCGATGAAGCTCACGCCGAAATCCGCCTCGCCGCTGATTACAGCCCCGAGCACCTCGTTGGCGCTTGCATCGAGCAGTTTCACCCGGATGCGCGGAAAGCGCTGATGATAGCGCGCGACGATGGCGGGAAGAAAGTAGTAGGCGACCGACGGCACGCACGCGATCGTCACATGGCCCAGGCGGCTCGATGAAACGTCGCGAATGCCGAGCAGGGCGGCATCGAGATCGTCGAGCAGTTGTTCGGCACTCTGCGCGAACACGCGCCCGACCGTGGTGAGCGAGACGCTGCGCGTGGTGCGCTCGAACAGTCGCACGCCGAGCGCTTCCTCGAGCTTGTCGATACGGCGGCTCAAGGCCGGCTGGGAGATGTTGACTGCGTCGGCGGCCTTTCGGAAGCTGCCCGTTTCCACGACGGCGCGAAATGCCTGCAAGTCGGTTAAATCGAAGTTGATCCCCACAGGCAAGTCTCCGCCACTCAGATGCGGTGCATTGTGCATGATTCTGCCGGCGCCATGCGCGTTGCGTCGCCTGAAACCGATGTCTTCGGGTTTGCCCGCCGTGGTTGCCCGAACCGCGCCCGATAGTCCCGCGGTGATCCGCCGATGCATGTTGCAAACGCACGCTGCAACGCGTCCACGCTTCCGGATCCCGATCGTTCGGCTATCCGTTCGAGCGGCCGGTCGGCCCGCTCCAGCCGTGCCTTCGCACGCCCGACCCGCGCAGCCGGCACGTAACGGGCCGGTGAGAGTCCGGTCTCTTAGAGGCGTGTGATCCTTGCGCCGTGGCAGATCGTCGGATCGCGGAAATCGAGGAGATTTCGAGGAGATTACCTGGCGACCAAGGTCGCGTGGATGACTTTTGGCAGCCACGCATACGCAATCGTTACCAGCGTCACGCCGACGACGAGCATCGGCACAACCATCGGCCACGCGCCAGCTTGATAACGCGGATCGGCGAATCCCGCTGCCGTTTGTCCTACGCTGAACGCGAAGAACATCATGATGAAGCCGGACCAGGATACGGCGCGGCCTGCAAGTTGAGGCAGGCCGCTGACCGCCCCCGCCTGCCCGCACGGCTGATGGATTCCGTGGCCGAGGCAATACACGCCATGCCCGACGAGCAGCGGCCAGATGCTGCCGGGAAGCAGCGCGCACCCCAATGCCTGGATCACCGCGCCGCAGAGGCTCAGCGTTGCGCCTTGCCGCACCGTTCGCAACATGCTCTGACGGCGCAGCAGCACGCGGCAGCCGAACGTGCTCAGGACATAGACGAGCGTACCGCTCGCCGGTATCCAGCCATAACGCTGGGGCGAGATGCCGAACTGCCCGATGTAGATGGCCGGAGACAGCAGCAGAAAGCAGAACATGCCGGTGTACGTCGACGCGGCCAGCAGTGTCCATACCCTGAACGGGGCATTGCCGAATATCTCGCGGACCTCCCGGGTCGAGTCCCGGCTCGGCGCGCTTCGCGCGAAGCTTTCCTCGAAGCCGTACCAGCACATGACGAGCAGCCCGAACGCATACACGCTCATCCCCGCGAGCACCCATCGCCATCCGGCTTGCTGTGCGACATACGCACCGAGGATCGGGGCGAAGAACGCCATCATTCCCATTCCCATGAAACCGCGCGCCATCACGTACGGGCCGTCGCCCGCCGAATACCGGTCGCGCACTGTCGCACGGGCGCATACCAGTATCGCGGCCATGGCCAGCCCCTGCATCGCGCGAGCGGCCACCAGCATCGCCGCGGTCGAGGCCAGCGCAGCGGCCAGTGCGGACAGCGCATAGAGCGCAAGGCCGGCCAGCAGGACGGGGCGGCGGCCGAACCGGTCGGAAAGGCTGCCCATCGGCAATTGCCCGACACCGAATATCAGCGCGAAAACCGTGAGGCTGACACTGGCGGAGCCCAGCGTGGCGGCGATTTCGGGCAGCGCCGGCAGGTAACTGTCGGTCGCCACCGGCTGGGCCGCCAGCAGAAGCGGCAACATGAGCGCGAAGTTCAGGCGAGCGGGTCGCGTGGAGTCCGGCATGGCGGTTTTCGACACGGTATCGGGCATCGTGCTTCGAGTAAGGGCAGCGGTTACGCCACGTTGCTCGCCCGGCGAGGGCGGCCGCGGCGAGCTGAAATGGCTGGGCGGCAGGGGCGCCGAACCCGGCGCCCCGCCGAACGCCGGCTAGCTGCCGACGGATCCGGGCACGGGTTCGCGCGCGATGCGATCGTGCGACAGCGCCTCGGCGCGCAGCAGGTCGTATTCTGCCTTGCCGACCGGTTGCGCGTTCGCGCGGCCCAGGTCGTTCAAATGGACACGACTGGTCTCGCGTGCGCTCCAGGCCGCGAGCGACGCGATCACGGTGATGCCGAACGCGATCGCACCGACGATCAGCCAGACGTGACGGGCGCCGGGCGGCGCGACCGCGGTGAACAGCGCGGGCAGCATCGCCGTGGCCGCGGTACCGAGGTTCTGCGCGATGGCCATCGCCGAGACGCGCGTGCGGGTCGGGAAGAGTTCCGGGTAAAAGGCGGGAAATACCGCGTTGTAGCCCTGGTACACCACGCCCCACATCAGCATCGACATCACGAATGCGAGCGGCACGTTCCGGATGCTGATCGCATACAGGTACGCGAACGCGAGCAGCCCGGCGGCCAGCGAGCCGACGATGATCGGCGGCCGGCGGCCGACGCGGTCGGACAGGTTGCCGACGAACGGAATCACGATCATCGCAACGATATTGCCGACCACCGTGATCCAGAGATAGACATCCTTCTGGAATCCGATTCCATATGCAGGCTGAACCGCATAGGCCGCGCCGAAGATCGTCGCGACGACCGGAATCACGTTCATCATCGACATGCAGGCCACGCGCAGCATGTCGGGAAAGTGGTGCCTGAAAGCGTCGGCCACCGGCGAGCCGGCTTGCGACCGGTTGCGTACCGCTTCGTCGAAGGCCGGCGACTCGTCGACCTCGCGGCGAATGATCAGGCCCGCCACGATGACCAGCGCACTCAGCAGGAACGGAATGCGCCAGCCCCAGCTATCGAATTGCGCGGACGGCATGTAGTAGGCGAGCGGCAGGAACACGGCGGCGGCCAGCACTTGCCCGGCCTGCACGCCCTGCAGCGTGAAGCTGACGAAGTAGCCGCGCCGGCCGAACGGCGCGTGTTCCAGGATCATCGAGCTCGCGCCGGTGATCTCGCCGGCCACGGCGAAACCCTGCAGCAGGCGCAGCGTCACCAGCAAGGCGGGCGCGATCAGCCCGGCCTGCTGATAGGTCGGCAGGAGACCGACGCCGACGGTCGAGATGCCCATCAGGAACATGCAGAACAGCAGGACGGTTTTCCGTCCGCGCGTGTCGCCGAGATGGCCCAGCACGAACGCGCCGATCGGGCGGGACACGTAGCCGACGCCGTAAGTGGCCAGCGACGCGATGATGGCCGTCGTGGGGCTGCCGTGCGGAAAGAATATCTGCGGGAAGATCAGCGCCGATGCCGTGGCGTAGATGAAGAAATCGTAGTATTCGAGCACCGATCCGATCCAGCCGCTGATCGCGGCTTTTCTCGATTGGTGCCTGCCCCTGGGCTCGTCTCGCAAGGTCGTGGTCATCGTCGTCTCCGGATATTGATATGTGTGCCGGGCAAGGCGGTGATGCGGGGAGTCGTCACTGCCCGATGTGTCGACCCCGTCGTGCGACCTGACCGCGGCCCGTCGATACGGCGCGCGGCGAGCACGCGCGGTGCGCAACGCCGCGTCCTGGCGACGGCTGCGCATGCGCGTCGGTCCCGCATCGGCAGCCGATGCGGGAATCGGCTTATTCGTCGCCGAGCGCCGAAACCGCGGCCCTCAGCGCGAGCAGATAACTTTGGACACCGAAACCGCAAATCTGCCCGCTGACGATCTCGGCCAGGACGGAGTGATGCCGGAACGGCTCGCGTGCGTGAATGTTGGACATGTGCAGTTCGACGATCGGGCACGTGAGGATCGCCAGGGCATCGCGAATGCCGTAGCTGTAATGCGTCCATGCGCCCGCGTTGATCAGCACCGCGTCCTGGTGTTCCTCGAAAGCGCGATGAATGCGCTCGCACATCGCGCCTTCGTGGTTCGTCTGGAACGATTCCACCTGCACACCCAGTTCCGTCGCCAGCCCTTGCAGCCGCGCATCGATCTGCGCGAGCGTGATCGTCCCGTACTGCGCCGGATCGCGCTTGCCGAACATGTTGTGATTGATGCCGTGCAGCATCAGGATCTTCTTCATGCGAATCTCCGTTGCGTGTTCAATCAAAGGGCACGGCCAGGCGATCGATCACCGCGCTGGTCCGGGGGCGTACGCCGCGCCACCACGCGAACGCTTCGGCCGCCTGCTCGACCAGCATGCCGACGCCATCCGCGATTCCATGTACGCCTGCGTTTTTCGCGAGCCGGAGAAACGGCGTCAGACGCTTGCCGTATGCCAGTTCGTAGGCCGTGCCGGCCGGACTGAACACGCTCGGCGGAACCGGCGGCAGGTCGCCGGTCAGGCTCGCCGACGTGGCATTGACGACCAGGTCGAAACGCCCCATGCGTGCGAGGTCCGCGTAACCGCTGGCAACGAGCGGGCCGCGTCCGGCAACCTGCGCGGCCAGTGCGCGCGCCTTGTCGACGTCGCGGTTCGCGATGACGAGTTCCGCCGGGCCGGCTTCGAGGAACGGCAGCAGCGCGCCGCGTGCCGCGCCGCCGGCACCGAGCACCAGGACACGCTTGCCGGCCATCGGCAGATTGAGGTTCGTTTCGATATCGCGCACCAGCCCGATGCCGTCGAAGTTGTCCGCCAGGATGCGGCCGCCTTCGAACTTGAGCGCGTTGGCCGCGCCCGCGAGCTGCGCGCGCTCGCTGCGTTCGTCCGACATCGCGAACGCGTCGAGCTTGAACGGCGCGGTGACGTTGATGCCCTTGCCGCCGCCGTCGAAAAACGCGCGAACCGCGTCAGCGAAGGCGCCTGCCGGTTCGATCGGCCCCTCGATCGCCGTATAGCTGAGGTCCTGCCGCGTCTCCTGCGCGAAGAGGCCGTGAATCAACGGGGATTTCGTGTGTCCGATCGGATTGCCGATCACCGCGTATTGGTCGGTCATCATTGGCTCGCCTTTGAGTAGAGGACGCCGTCGGCCTGCATCGCGTCGATTTCGGCCGAATCGAACCCGAGGGAGCGCGCGATCTCCGCGTTGTGCTGCCCGAGATCGGGCGCGACGTCGCGAATCGTCGTATCGCAATCGGAAAACCGGAACGGCAGGTTGGGCAGGCGCAGCGTCCCGTAGCGCGGATGCTGTTGCTCGACGACCATGCCTCGTGCCTGGATCTGCGGATCGTTCAACACCTCGTCGATGCGCTGCACCTTCGCGCACGGAACGTCGATGCCGTCCAGCAGATCCAGTACCGACGCGACCGAACGCGCGGCCACCCACGGCTCGACCACCGACAGAATTTCCGCGCGGTGCGCATTGCGGCCGGTGCTGTCGTGAAACCGCGTGTCGGCGCCGAAGCCCGCCGGGCCGCCGTGCGTCGCGATCAGCTCGGCGAAGCGCTTCCACGCGTCGTCGACTTGCGCGGCGATCACGAGATCGCCGTCCGCGGCGCGGAATACGCCGTAGAGCGTCGAGGTCGGCATGTCGTGCCCGGTCTGCTCGGGCAGCACACCCTGCAGCGTGTAGCACTGCACCGCGTATTCGTGCATCGATACCAGCGTGTCGTACAGCGCCATGTCGACGTGTTGCCCGCGGCCGCTCTTCACGCGTCCCAGCAGCGCGGCATTGATGGCCGCGACCGCATGGATGCCGGTGTACATGTCGCCGAGCGAGATGCGCAGCAGCGGCGGCCGCTCGCCCGGCGTGCCGACCATCTGCATGATCCCGCTCTTGGCTTCCGCGATCAGCCCGAAGCCCGCGCGATGCGCGTCGGGGCCGGTATGCCCGTAGGCCGAAATCGAGCAGTAGACGAGGCCCGGATTGCGCGCCGACAGTTCGGCATAACCGAGCCCGAGCTTGTCCAGCGCGCCCGGCCGATAGTTCTCGATGAACACGTCGGCCGAGTCGCACAGCCGCTGCATGAACGCCTTGCCGCGCGCGTCCTTCATGTTGACGCTCACGCCGCGCTTGCCCATGTTGAGCTGCAGGAAGTAGCCGCTTTGCTGGTCGTCGAGCACGGTCGCGTGCTGCCGTCCGGCGTCACCGGACCCGGGCCGCTCGACCTTGATGACTTCGGCGCCGAGCGCCGCGAGACAGCGCCCGACATACGGCCCGGCAAGGAAGTGACTGTAGTCGACGACGCGAATGCCTTCGAGTGGGCGAGCCTGCATTACAGTGCCTCCGGGCGGCGCGGCACCATCAGGCGATGCTCGCCGCGTTGAACGACCTGACCGTCCTGATTGATCAGCTCCGACGGCAGCACGACGATGCCCCAGTCCGGGCGGCTCTTGCTCGCCCGCATCGAGCCGACGCGGAACTTCACGTGCAGCACGTCGCCGACCTTGATCGGCAGCAGGAAATCCCAGGTCCAGCCGAGCGACATCCCCGGCAGAAAGCGATAGTCGCTCTGCGTCTTCAGGCCGTCGGCGATGGACAGGCCGAACAGCCCGTGCGCGACGAGGCACCCGAAATGGCTCGCGTTCGCGTATTCCTCGTCCACGTGGACGGGCGTATGGTCGCCGGTGAGGTCGGCGTACGCGAGAATGCGCTCCTTGGTCACGACGTAGTTCGGGCTCGTGCACGTGTCACCCTCGCGGGCGTCGTCCCAGTATTTTTCGACGATCGTCATGGTCACGCCTCCGCGCGCGGGTTGATTGCCAGCGCCTGTGCGACGCAGGAAGCCGGCCGGGCCTGGATCAGTTCGACGGCGAGCCCGTCGGGCAGGCGAAGCCAGTTGCGCCCCTGCGGCATTTCCGTCACGCCGAATCGTTGGGCCGCGGCCAGCGCGGCCTCCAGGTCTTCGCACATCACGCCGAGATGGGCGAGCCGGCCTTCCGGGCCTTCGTATTCCGGCGCGTGAATGAACTGCAGGCCGCCGAGCGTCCAGTACTGCCGCGGTGCGTCGAGCGTGCCGTCGACTTCGCGCAGTGTCATGCCGAGCACGTCCTCGAAGAAACGGATGTGCCAGCGGATGTCCTTCACCCAGATCGCGACGTGTTCGAGATAGGCTTTCTTGGCATTCATGCGGCCGCCTCCTGCCGTTGGCGGTCGGCCATCGCGCGTTCCAGCCCCTTGATGCACGCGACGAGCGTCGCATTGACCGGTGTCGGCACGCCGTAGCGCTGGCCCCAGCGCACGACCGAACCGTTGATGAAGTCGATCTCGGTGATCGAGCCCTTCTCCAGGCTTTGCAGCATCGACGTCTTGAAGGTCGCGGGCAGCCCCTCGGCGGCCAGCGTCCATGCCTGTTCGGGATCGGTCATCGACAGCTTCACGCCCGCAGCCTGCGCCGCCGCGATCGCCTCGGCCACGGCCGCGAGCGACGTCGCCTTCAGCAGCGGCTCGTCGTAAAGCTGCCCGTAGGTGAGGCCGGTCAGGCCCGTCAGCGCACCCGTCGCGACGTTCACCAGCAGCTTGTCCCACATCGTGCCGACGATGTTGTCGCTGATCGTCGTGGCGAGGCCGGCGGCATTGAACGCCGCGGCGATCGCCTCGACACGCGGTGTGATGCGGCCGTCGAGTTCGCCGATGTAGGTGTATTTGCCGATCACGCCGGATTCGATATGGCCCGCGCCCCGCAGCACGCCGCCGACGTAGGTCTTGCCCGCGAGGACGCGCTCGCGGCCGACGACGTCGATCAGGATGTCCTCGTGTCCGAGGCCGTTCTGCAGCGACAGCACGGCGGTATCCGGCCCCACCAGCGATTGGGCGCCGCGGATGGCCGCATCGGTGTGGAACGACTTGACCAGCACCACCACCAGGTCGGCCACGCCGACATCGGCAGCCCGGGTCGTCGCGTGGACGCGCACGTGGCGGGTGCCGCCGGCATCGTCGACGCGCAGGCCGTCGCGGCTCATCGCATCGACGTGCGCGGGCGAGCGGTCGATCAGCCAGGTCTCATGGCCGCCTTGGGTGAGGGTGGCGCCGATCGCGCAGCCCAGTGCGCCGGCGCCCAGAATTGCTATTTTCAATGGATTCTCCTGTGTCGACCGGAGTTGGCGCTTTGGCGCCTTACTCGGGTTCCATGCAAAGCTGACGTATGGCATCACGATAGGCGTTGCCGCTCATGCCGCCAATGCAATGGATACAATGGCGTCATTGCCATCGACAATAACGCCGCGATGCCCGCCGACCTGCCCGACCTGAAGCTGCTTCAGCTTTTCGATCTCCTGTACGACGTGCGCAGCGTCACGCGCGTAGCCGAGCAACTGGGCCAGAGCCAGCCGACGGTCAGCATCTGGCTCGGGCACTTGCGGGAACACCTGCACGATCCGCTTTTCATCCGGACGCCCGGCGGCATGGCGCCGACACCGCAAGCCGACGCGCTGATCGGGCCATGCCGGGAAATTCTCGAATCCCTGCGGCGCTTCACCGCGTGGGAGATCGCGTTCGATCCGGCGACGGCCCAGCGACGGTTTCGCATCTGCATGACCGACGCGAGCCACATCACGCTGCTTCCGCGGCTGCTGGCCCATGTCCGGGCGCAGGCGCCCGGCGTCCGGCTGGAAGCCGCACGGATCGACGGCAATACGGAGCGCGCGCTCGAATCCGGCGAAGCCGATCTCGCGATCGGCTATGTGCCGTGGCTCGGCGGCGGCATTTATCAGCAGAAGCTGTACGACCAGGACTGGGTATGCCTGGCCAACCGGCATCACCCGAGGATTCGCGGTCGCCTCGGGGCGAAGCAGTATCGTTCCGAAGGACATGTCGCCATTACGGCGGGAACGGGCGCGCAACTCCTCGAGCAGGCGCTGCGGCAGGCGCGCATCGAGCGCGACGTCGTGCTGGAGCTGCCGGGTTTTCTGGGACTGGGGGCGATCGTCCAGACGACCGACCTGATTACGACGCTACCCCGTCATATCGGCCAGACACTGGCTCAGGCGAGCGATCTGGCGGTTCATGCGTGCCCGATCCCGGTCGACGGGTTTGCGGTACGGCAGCATTGGCATGCGCGATATCACCATGAGGCGGGCAATCGATGGCTGCGTGGTGTCGTGATTCAACTGTTCGGTGCATCGGATTGACCTGCGGGTTTGGCGTTCGCGATGGATGCCGGACTGGCCGGCGTCGGGTTGGATGCGAAACGTCCTGAAAGCCATATTTTTCGACGTTTTACGTCGACGTTCGATTCGGTTGAGATTTTTTCAGTCGCATCGAGGCGATATGATTTCTCCAGCCCCAACACCGTCGGCCGATCCATGAAGCGCGCCAGCATCGCTGCGACGCGGCCCCGCAAGCACGAGAGAGTTGTATGCCGGACACGCCAATCGTCATCGTTGAACACGCCCGCAGGCGAACCGCCCAAGTCCGGTCCGGCGACGTCCCCGCCGCCTTGCAGGAGGGTCCCAAGTGGGTGTGCCGTATCGTTCCGGATCACGCACAGAGATCCTGCGAAGGGCGCCGATCCGCTGCAAGCGCGGCTGAAATGCTCGGCCGACTGAAGCCTGCGAACGTCGCGTTGACGGACCCTGTCCCAAGCGCCGGCGGCTGGCTGGCGCGCGCTTCGACCGACGAGGCGGGCCGGTGTCGAGCCTATGCGCATCTCGGTGCGAACCGGATCCTCGAGATGGTCGGCATGCCGGGCGTCGGCCCGTGGCTCGACGAGCACGACACCTGGTGGCCCGGCGCGTACGAGCTGCCGTTGCTCGAACAGTTGTCCGCGAACGAGTCGCCTCTGCGCAACCTGCTTGGCGCGACTGCGCCCGCCCATCTGTTGATGAGCCTGACCGAAGTCGACGGCACCGCACTCGTGACCGAATCGGACGATGGCATCGAGCGCCCGTTCCGTATTCCTGCAGGAGTGGACACGATCCATTTCGAACCCGTATGCATCCGCGGGCCAGTCGCGCAGTGGCGCGAAACGCTGGTTACCGCGTTCGACCGTGTCCGGCATCTGGTCGGGCTCAGGTCGGCCCGCCCTTTTTATCTTTGACGCAAGTACCCGTTCTCCGGCAGGCCACGCCATGACCGACGCACTCGACTCCTTCGACCGCAAGATCCTGAATATCGTCCAGCGCGATTGCACCGCGACGGCGGACGCCATTGCCGAACGGATCGGCCTGTCCACCTCGGCCGTGCAGAAGCGCCTGAAGCGCATGCGCACCGAAAAGATCATTTCGGCGGAAATCGCGGTGGTCGATCGCGCGGCGGTCGGCAGGCCGATGACGTTCATTGCGGCAATCGAGATCGAACGCGAAAACTACGAGACGGTCGCCAGGTTCCGCGAGTGGTCGAAGGCGCATGACGAAATCCAGCAGATCTACTACGTGACCGGCTCCGTCGACCTGATCGCGATCATCACCGCGCACGACGTCGAGGCGTACGACCGGCTGTCTGCGCGGATCATGCAGAGCAACCCGATGATCCGCCGGATCAACACGAATGTCGTGCTGAGTGCGGTCAAGGTCGGGCTGTTCGTGCCGGTCGACAAGGACGGCGACGACGAACCGCCGGCTGCCTGACGTACCTGTTTCGCGCGGGAACGGGCGATCCGTCCGTCCCGCATGACAAACCGCAATGGATGACGACCTGAATCGGGCGAAACGACTAATTTGAAAATCGATTCGCATAACTAACCTGTGTCGTGTGGTCAATGAACAGGAGATGATCGAGATGGAACTCAAACTGGCACTGGTCGGTTTCGGCGGAGTCAATCAGGGACTGGTCGAACTGCTCAAAAAGAAGCGCGGGATGCTGGGGGCGGCGGGACTCGACGCATCGGTGACGATGGTCGCCGACCTGCGGCTCGGGATCGCGACGAATCCTCGCGGTATCGCGCTGGACGTCCTCGACGAAACCGCGCGGCGGGGCGTCGATGCGGAAGCGCTGCGCCGCGATCCCGGTACGCTGGTGTCGCCGGACGTCGGCCTCGGTGCGGTGCTGAAGGCCATCGCGTCGGACCACGTGGATGTCGTCATCGAGGCGACCTTCACGGATCCGAACACCGGCGAGCCCGCGCTGTCGCATTGCCGTACCGCGCTCGAATGCGGCAAGCACGTGATCACGACCAACAAGGGGCCGATCGCGCTCGCGCAGCCGGCACTGGCGCGGATCGCCGCGCAATCGGGTGCCTGTGTGATGTACGAGGGCACGGTGATGAGCGGCACACCGGTGCTGCGGCAGCTCGCGACCTCGCTGCGCGGCTGCGACATCAACGGTTTCGCCGGCATCCTGAACGGCACGTCGAATTACGTGCTCGGTGAGGTCGAGGCCGGCGCGAGCTTCGATGCGGCGATCCGGGATGCGCAGCAGCGCGGCTATGCGGAGGCGAATCCGGCGGCCGACGTCAACGGTTCGGACGTACAGCTGAAAGTCGTGATTCTGGCGAACGCGCTGTGGAATGCCGGCCTCAAGCGTGCCGACGTGACGTGCCGCGGCATCGTGGAATTGACCGAGCACGACGTGCGCGCGGCGGCGGCGGAGCGCATGTCGTGGCGGTTGATCGGTTCTGCCGTCCGTCATCCGGACGGCACCGTGACCGCGAGCGTCGAACCGCGCAAGCTCCCGGCCGGCCATCCGCTGCTTGCTGCGAGCGGCGTGACGAACGCGATCACGTTCGACACCGACGTGCTCGGCGGCGTGACGATCAGCGGGCCGGGTGCCGGCCGTGAGGAAACGGCGTTCGCGATTCTCTCCGACCTGATCGAACTCGCGGACAGAATCGGCGCAGCCTCGCATGAGGTGGCGGCATGAGCGCGCGCGATGCGGTGATGACCGACTGCACGGGAGCCGGCGTGGCCGATGTCCGGTCGCCCTATGACGGCTCGATCGTCGGCCAGGTTCGCCTGTCACCTGCGGATGCGGCGCCGGTCCTCGTCGAGCGCGCGCTCGACGGCGCGCGCTCGGCCGCAACCCTGCCACGCAGCCGGCGGGCCGACATCCTGTTCCGCGCGGCCGCGAGCGTGGAGGCACAAGCGGAGACATTTGCACGCACGATCGCGCTCGAAGCGGGCAAGCCGCTGCGGCAGGCCCGCAAGGAAGTCGCGCGCTGCGTGAACACGCTGCGCCTGTCGGGCGAGGAAGCGAAGCGACTGGTCGGCGAGACGATCCCGTTCGACGGGTATCCCGGCTCCGAGGATCGCAGCGGCTACTACACGCTGGAGCCGCTGGGCGTGATTCTCGCGATCACGCCCTTCAACGACCCGCTGAACCTCGTTGCACACAAGCTCGGGCCGGCGCTCGCGACCGGCAATGCGGTCATCCTGAAGCCCTCGTTGCTCGCGCCGCTGTCCGCGCAGGCGCTCGTCGATGTTCTGTGGGAAGCCGGGGCGTCGCGCGACGCGCTGCAGATCGTGCACGGCGGCGCGGATATCGCGTCGGCTCTGGTGCGCGACCGGCGGATCCGGATGGTGACCTTTACCGGCGGCCCGCAGACCGGCGAAGCCATCACGCGCGATGCGGGACTCAAGAAGGTCGCGATGGATCTCGGTGGAAATGCGCCGGTGATCGTCATGGCCGACTGCGACCTGAAGGATGCCGCCGAATCCTGCGTGTCGGGTGCGTTCTGGGCGGCGGGACAGAACTGCATCGGCACACAGCGGATCTTCGTCGCCGAGGCGGCATACGAACCGTTCGTCCGGTATTTCGTCGAGCTGACCGGCAGGATGGTCGTCGGCGATCCACTGGACGATGCGACCGACATGGGGCCGATGATCGGCGAGGAACAGGCGATCCGCGTCGAACGCTGGGTCGACGAAGCGGTCGCGTGCGGTGCGACGGTGCTGAGCGGTCATCGGCGACGCGGGGCGCTGTATGAACCGACGGTGCTCGCGGATGTGCCGCACGACGCGCGCGTATGGACCGACGAGGTGTTCGCGCCGGTCGTGACGATCGAGAAATTCACCGACCTGCAGCAGGCGCTCGATGCGGCCAACGCGTCGGAGAGCTGCCTGCATGCAGGTGTGTTCACCAGCCGGCTGGAGGTGGCGCTCGGCGCGGCCGAGCGACTGCAGGCGGGCGGCGTGATGATCAACGATTCGTCCGATTACCGCTTCGACGGCATGCCGTTCGGCGGATTCAAGCATGGGTCGCTGGGCCGCGAAGGCGTTCGGTTCGCGATGACGGAAATGACACAGCCGAAGGTGGTGTGCTTCAGGCGCAACCGGCGGCTGTCGAGCTGATGCGCAAGCGCCGGCGCCTGGCGGGCCGGCGCGAACCGAAGCGGTGTGGTGAGCAACGTATCGAAGAAGGAGTCGAGGATGCCAGCAGCAATTCCTGCATGCAAACCGGCGGCGGACGCGCTGGTGGTCGAGGATATTCACAAGTCGTTCGGCGGTGTCGAGGTGCTGAAGGGCATCTCGCTGACCGCGAGGAATCACGAGGTCGTATCGATCCTCGGCAGCAGCGGGTCAGGCAAGAGTACGTTCCTCAGATGCATCAACCTGCTGGAAATGCCGGACCGCGGCCGGATCTGCGTGAACGGCGAAACGCTCGCGCTGAAGCCGGCGGGCCGCGACGGCGCGCTCGTCGCGGCCGACGCTCAGCAGGTGATGCGCGTGCGCCGCAAGCTCGCGATGGTGTTCCAGCAGTTCAATCTCTGGGCGCACATGACCGTGCTGCAGAACGTGATGTTCGTGCCGGCGCGCGTGCTCGGCGTGCCGAAGCGCGACGCACGCGACAAGGCGATCGCGATGCTCGAACGGGTCGGGCTCGCCGGCAAGTGCGAACACTATCCGAACCAGCTGTCGGGCGGCCAGCAGCAGCGCGTCGCGATTGCACGTGCACTCGCGACCGACCCCGACGTGATGCTGTTCGACGAGCCGACGTCCGCGCTCGATCCCGAGCTCGTCGGCGAAGTATTGAAGGTGATGCGCTCGCTGGCCGACGAGGGACGCACGATGCTCGTCGTCACGCACGAGATGGGGTTTGCACGCGAAGTCGCGAACCGCGTCGTGTTCGTCCACCAGGGAAGAATCGAGGAAGACGGCAGTCCCGATGAGGTGTTCGCGAGCCAGAAATCGCCGCGTTTCCAGAAGTTTCTGTCCAGCATCATCTGATGCGGATTCGTTGTCAACCGGAGAGGAAACCATGAAGAAGCTGCTTCAGTCGCTGTGCGTGGGCGCGGCACTGCTCGGATCGATCGCGCATGCCGAGCAGGTCGTGCGGATCGGTACGCTCGCCGATTACGCACCGTTCGAATACAAGGATGCATCCGGCAAGCTGCAGGGCATGGAGATCGACATCGGCAAGAAGATGTGCGACACGATGAAGGTCAAGTGCCAGTGGGTGACGATGGATTTCGACGCGCTGATTCCGGCGCTCAAGGCGAAACAGATCGATGCGGTGCTCGCGCAGATGTCGAAGACGCCGGAGCGCGAGCAGTCGGTGGACTTCACGCGCATTTTCACGACGGCACCCGTGCAACTCGTCGCGAAGCAGGGCTCGGGCATCACGGACAACGCCGCCACGTTGCGCGGCAAGACGATCGGCGTTCAGACGGCCTCGACGCACGAATCCTATCTGCGCCGCCGCCTGCCGGCGGGCAAGTCGGGGGTCAACGTGAAGGTCTATCAGACGCTCGACGAGGCCTGGCTCGATCTCGAGGCCGGGCGCGTCGATGCGGTGTTCGCCGACAACACGGTCGCGTACGACTGGCTGACGAAGGCCGGCAGGAAGGAAGGCTTCGACTTCGTCGGCAAGCCGATTGCCGATGCGGAGATCTTCGGCGACGGTACGGCGATCGCGGTACGCAAGGGCGACGCGCCGCTGAAGGCGCTGTTCGACAAAGGCATCGCGCAGGTGCAGGCCGATGGCACGTTCGCCGCAGCCAACAAGCGCTATTTCCCGTTCAGCATCGCGCCGCAATAACCGCGCATCGGGACCGCGCGGTCGCCGGACGGCGGCCCGCGCGAATCGGGCTCACAAGGAGCGATATAACGATGGACATCTTGGTGAACTACGGCGCGCAGATCGCGGCTGGCGCGCTCGTCACGCTGGAGCTCGCGGTCGCCGCGCTGTGCGTCGGCATGCTGCTCGGCATCGCCGGCGCATCGGCAAAGCTGTCGAGCCTGGGGTGGCTCAGACATGCGACCTATGCGCTGACCAATTTCCTGCGCGGCATTCCCGAGTTCCTGATCCTGCTGATCTGCTACTTCGGGCTGTCGCATCTGCTCAACGCGCAATTCGATGGCGCCATCGTCATCAGCCCGTTTTCCGCCGGCGTGATCGCGCTCGCCGTGGTGTTCGGCGCCTACGCGTCGGAGATGTTTCGCGGCGCGTTCATCGCGGTGCCGGCCGGACAGATCGAGGCGGCGCGCGCGTATGGAATGACACGCGCGCAGACACTGTGGCATGTGCGCCTGCCGCAGGCGTGGCGCATCTGCCTGCCGAGCCTGAACAACATGTGGCAGAACCTGCTGAAGGACACCTCGCTGGTGTCGATCGTCGGGCTCGAGGACATGCTGCGCAAGGCCAACATCGCCGCGCAGTTCACCAAGCAGCCATTCGTCTTCTACGTGACGGTCGGCATCGTCTATTTCGGCTTTCTCGCCGCATCCAACCCCGTGTTCGCGTGGCTCGAGCGCATCGCGGGCCGCGGTTACGCAAAACGCACCTGAGGAGGGCCATGCGATGAACGACTTTCTTTCCCTCATCGTGCAGTCCGGCCCGGACATCGCGCGCGGCATATGGATCACGCTCGAACTGCTGGTGCTGTCGTGCACGCTTGCATTCGCGCTCGCGGTGCCGCTGGCGGTCGCGCGCACGTCGGCACGCCCGTGGCTGTCGACACCGAGCCGCCTGTTCATGTCGGTGTTTCGCGGCACGCCGCTGCTGGTGCAGATTTTCGTGCTGTATTACGGGCTTGCGCAGTTCTCGGTCGTGCGTGCGTCGCCTCTGTGGCTGCTGGTCGGCGGATCGTTCTCGTGTGCGTTGTGCGCGCTGACGCTCAATCTCGCGGCGTACATGGCCGAAGACATCCGGGGCGGGATTGCCGGCGTCCCCGCCGGCGAGAAGGAAGCCGCGCTCGCGTTCGGGATGAGCCGCTTCATGCTCACCTGGTTCGTGATCGTGCCGCGCGCGATCGGCATCGTCGCACCGACGCTCGGCAACGAGATCGTGCTGCAACTGAAGTCGACCGCGCTGGCCAGCACGATCACCGTGCTCGACCTGACCGGTGTCGCGCGCCGCATCTCCATCGAAACCTATACGACCGACGCGCTGATGCTGGCCGGCATCGTGTACGTCGGTATCACTGCGGTACTTTCGACCGTGCTCAAACGTGTCGAAGGTCTGCTGAATCGCCATCTGGGCAGCGCGCGTGCGTGACGGACGCTGCATAACGCGACACAACGAACGATCCGAGGACGACATGGGATACAAGCTTGAAACGCTGGCGCTGGCTGCGGACCGCGACGTGACCGACGAAAAGTCGGTCGCGCCGGCGATTCACTATTCGGCGGTGTTCAAGGCAGCCGGCAGCGAGGAGTTTGCGGAGATGTCGAGCGTGCCGCAGCATCCGCGCAACTACACCCGCTACGGCAATCCGGTTCACGAGCGCGTGAAGGCGGTCATGGCGGAGCTCGAAGGCACCGAGACCGCGCTCGTCACCGCATCCGGAATGGGCGCGATCGCGACCGCGATCCTCAGTGTCGTGAAGGCCGGCGATCACGTCGTCGGCCAGACGCGTCATTACATGAGCACCACGAAAATGCTCGACGACATGCTGCGCCGGTTCGGCGTCGAGGTGACGTTCGTCGACCAGACCGACGTGGGCGCGTTCGATCGTGCGATCCGGCCGAACACGCGGCTGATCGTGCTCGAGTCGCCGGTCAATCCGCTGCTGCTCGTGACCGACATCGCCGCGGTGACGGAAATCGCAAGGGCGCGCGGCATCCTGACGCTCGCGGACAACACGTTCGCGTCGCCGGTCAACCAGCAGCCGCACCGGCTCGGGGTCGACATCGTCGTGCACAGCGCGACCAAGTATCTGGGCGGCCATCACGACCTGACCGGCGGCGTGATCTGTACGAGCCGCGTGCTCGCCGAGCAGATCTGGCATACGCACATCACGCTCGGCTCGGTGCTGTCCCCGATGGACGCGTGGCTGCTGCTGCGCGGGCTGCGCACGCTGCCGATGCGGGTCGAGCGGATCAACGCGAACGCCCAGGCGCTCGCCGAATTCCTCGAAGCGCACGCGAAGATCGAACGCGTGTTTTATCCGGGCCTGCGCAGCCATCCGCAGCATGCACTCGCTTGCCGGCAGATGCGCGGCTTCGGCGGTGTGGTGGCGTTCGGCGTGCGGGGAGGCTACGGCGAAGCGCAGCGCTTTGTCGAGGCGCTGCGCTTGCCCCTGAATGCAGGCAATCTCGGCGGCGTCGATTCGCTCGCGATCCATACGGCATCCATGTGGGCGGGCACGATGTCGGCGGAGCAAATGCGCGCTGCCGACATTCCGCTCAATTTCATCCGCTATTCGGTCGGCATCGAGCACATCGACGACCTGAAAAGCGATGTCGCGCAAGCATTGGAGCAGATCTGACACGGACCAGCGCGCACGCTCGATCGACGACTCGCGCGCGTCGCGCCAACCTTTGAATCGATTCGGGCACGAGATGCGCGGATTGCAACGACGGAGCACGGACTATGCATGACATCACAGTACTCGACGGCGGCATGGGGCGCGAACTGGCGCGGATGGGGGCGCCGTTCAGGCAGCCGGAGTGGTCGGCACTCGCGCTGATGGAAGCGCCGCATTACGTCAGCCTTGCGCACGACGCATTCGTCGCGGCGGGTGCCGACGTGATCACCGCGAACAGCTATGCGGTCGTGCCGTTCCATATCGGCGACGAGCGGTTCCGTCGTGACGGAGTCGCGCTCGCGGCCCTTGCCGGGCAACTCGCTCGGCAAGCGGCGGACCGCGCAGGGCGGCCCGTGCGCGTCGCAGGATCGCTTCCGCCGACGGGCGGTTCCTACCGCCCCGACCTGTTCGACGCAGCGCGCGCCGATGCTATCTTGGCGACGCTCGTCGATGGGCTCGATCCCTACGTCGACCTGTGGCTGGCCGAGACGCAGAGCCTGACCGACGAGATCGGCGCGGTCCGGCGAGCGCTGGGTGAGAATCCGAAGCCGCTCTGGGTCTCGTTCACGCTGCGCGATGACGTCGAAGCAGGCGCCACGCCGGTATTGCGATCGGGGCAGACGCTCGACGAAGCGATCGACGCCGCCGTGTCCGCGCGCGCGACCGCGCTGCTGTTCAACTGCAGCCAGCCGGAGGCGATGGGCGCGGCGATCGAGACGGTGCAGCGCGGGCTTGCGCAAACGGGAACGTCGCTCGTGATCGGCGCCTATGCGAACGCGTTTCCGCCTCAGCGCGCCGATGCGCGTGCGAACGAGGAACTCCACGGTTTGCGCGGCGACATCGATCCGCCCGGCTATGCAAGATGGGCGGAGCAGTGGCTCGCGCTGGGCGCGCAGATCGTCGGCGGATGCTGCGGAATCGGCCCCGGCCACATCGCGGCATTACGCGACGCGGTCGATGCACGCGGTGCCCGGCATACCGGGTTCGGCGAATGAAGATCGACAGCCTGGACCAGAAGATAATCGACGCGTTGTGTGCCGATGCGCGGATTCCGCTCGCGGTGCTGGCCGACAGGATCGGTCTGTCCAGGCAGGCGGTCCGGAACAGGATCGACCGGCTCGAAGCGCTGAACATCATTGCAGGCTATACGGTGCGGCTCGCATTGCCCGACGAGGTCGTGCCGGTGCGCGCCGTGATGCTGGTTTACCGCAAGGACCGGATGCGCGGTGCGGACGTGCTTGCCGCACTCGAGCGGATCGCCGAGGTGCGCGATTGCGCGGTGCTCAGCGGCGAGGTCGATTTGCTCGTACAGATAGAGGCCGCCACACACGAGCGCATCAGCGACATCTGGGCGACGATCAGTGCGATGGACGGTGTGCAGAACATGACGACCAGCTTCGTGCTCGACTCGGTTGTCCACAAGCGTTGACCAAACCGGCGCGACGGGAAAAGAGCAGGTCAGTCTTCTCGCGCAAGCCGCAGCAAGATGTCGGCGAGGGCTCGAATTTTCGGTTGTGCCGCACGTTGGGACGGATATACAAGGAAGTAGGAGAGGCCGTCGTGAACCACCTCCTCAAACGGCGTCACCAGCGATCCGGCACGGAGCCGGTCTCGTGCCATTCGTGGGTCGCCGATTGCAATTCCGTGTCCTTCCGCCGATGCCGCGAGCGTCAATTCGAGGGTATCGAATACAAGTCCACGTTCCGCATCGATCTGGAGCGCCCCAACATGATCGAGCCAGCATCTCCACTCCGCGTGGCTGGGCCCGGGATGGAGCAAATCGACATGCGCAAGGTCGGCAACGGATCGCAGTGATGTTGCCAATGCGGGCGCGCACATCGGCGTGAGCGTCTCGGAAAACAGCGGTAGCGCTTCCATACCGGTCCACTGTCCCGTGCCTCGCACAATGATGGCATCGACGTCGGACGTAGTGAAATCTGGCGTATCGTCCGCGGATGTCGAAATACGAAGCTCCGTCCCGCTCATGGCGCGATGAATGTCCGGCAGCCGCGGGAGCAACCAGCGAATGGCGAACGTGGACGGCAACGTCAAGGTGAGAACCGAGGTCGTCCGTGCATGGATGTCCGCGTGCTGAACCAATTGCGTGAGCACGTTGACCGCGACCGTCAGCAGTCCATTTCCTTCCGCCGTCAACGTCAGCCCCGATACATGGCGCACAAAGAGCGCGCATCGATAATGCGTTTCCAGCTGCTGTATCTGGCGGCTCACCGCGCCTTGCGTACGGCATAGATGAGCCGCAGCCTTGCTGACGCTGCCAAGCTGCGCCGCGGCGACGAATGACTGAATCGCTGCCAGCGGTGGGAGGGGCCGCGTCAGGTCAGCCAGCGGATATGCATGCGCTGCATACCCGGATTGCATATTTTTCGATTGTTCGGTCATCGGTGCGTCGCTATCGTGCGTCTACCGGATGCCCTGTTCTTGCGAATGAACGGGGTTGTCGACGAATGATCGGAGGATAATCTTGGACTCAACGTCGGGATCACTATATACGGAACAGGTTCGCGCGTACCTTCGGGAACTGGAGCGAGGCGATATCGGTGCCATCTGCGCGCTATTTACGCCGGACGCGCAGATTTTCTCGCCATTTCTCGGCTGGATGCACCCTGAGCCCTTCTTTTCGAAGGTCGCTGCCGCGTCGGGAGAAAGCAAGATTACACCGATCGATATCTGCGTCAGCGCGAGCGGGGCTCGACGTGCGACAGGTTACTTCATCTACGACTGGGGCCTGAAAGACGGCTCGGCGGCGCGCTTCGAGTGCGTCGACGTGTTCGAGTTCGACATCGCGGGCCTCATCGAACGGATGATCATCGTCTACGACACCCATCCGATTCGTAGTACGGTCGGCGACAAGTACGCGTAGCGGAATCGATGTTGCTCAATACCGAAGGCTGGTTTGCGGGGAGGTCGCCGACAAGCTTCCGGCGGCATCCACGCGCACGCGGCCCGGATGAATACCCATGCGGATTGCCTTGGTATCGAGAGGCGTCACACCGCCAGATCTCGGCAGCTTCGTGTGCTAATCCCTCACGCCCTGCGCCGAGCTCATGAAGTTGACGCTGATCCGCGTGCCGTCGATTTCCGGTTCCTTGGGCACGCAGTGCACCCAGTCTTGCTGCGCGCGCCCTCCCATCACCACCAGGTCTCCGGAAGACGGCTTGAAGGTCATGGAGCGGCCGCCCTTGATCGGCTTGATCAGGAACCGGCGTATCGTGCCGAGCGTCAGGACGGGCACGATGCAGTCGAGCTTTCGGCACGACCCGTGGTCGCGATGCCAGCCTGTACTGTCTTGCCCGTTGCGATAGAGGTTCATCCACATGCCGTCGTATTCCACGCCGTAGTGACGCGATAGCGCGCGCACAGCCTCCAGCAGGCGCGCGTCGGGCACGTCGGCGACATGCTTGTAGACCGCCGTCATGCGCGGCTCGCGGAACACCTGGTTGAACATGCGCCGATCGTGCTCGAGCCACGGAACGCCGTTGCGCAACTGCTCATAGAGCAGCGAAGCCCCCGAAATCCATCCGGGCACGATGTCGATCCAGGAATGGGCGTCGAGATCGAAACGCCTTGCCGATCGAAAGGACTCGTCTATCGAGAATTCGGCGTCGCTGCTTCCGAACAAATCGCTCTGAGCAGGTACCGTGCTCGGGAGCCGTGTGATTGAATTCATCGTGCAAGTTGATCGCTTCCGGTGTGACGAGTCACGCGGCCGGGAAAGATGTCGATATGAGTCGTCGTCAGGCAGAAGCACCGTGATTCATTGCATGCCACGCACGCAACACCGAATAGCCGCGCCAGGGCCGCCATTTCTCGGCGGCTTGTGCCGCGGCACGGGCGCTACCCACACCCAGGGCTTTTTGCAACGCGACGTCGCCGGCGGGAAAGGCGTCGGGCCAACGCAGCGCGCGCATGGCGATGTACTGCGCCGTCCAGTCGCCGATGCCGGGCAACGCACACAATTCGGCGCAAGTCGCAGCGACGTCTACGCCGGGATGCAAAGCGATGCGCCCGTCCTGCACGGCGTGCGCCAGCGCATGCAGCGCGGTCTGTCGTTGCCGCGTGATGCCCAGGCGGCCGAGCTCGTCGCCGGTGGCGGCCGCCAGGGCAGCAGGCGTGGGAAAGAGACGATCCAGACCCGCGACAGGCGTTTCGATCGGATCGCCGAAGGCCGCAACCAGTCGCGCGCCCAGTGTGCGTGCAGCGGCCACGGTGACCTGCTGGCCCAGCACGGCGCGCACCGCCAGCTCGAAGCCGTCCAGTGCGCCCGGCACGCGCAAGCCTTCGCCCAACGGGAACGCGGCGTGCAGAGCCGCGTGGATGGCGATCGGGTCGGCGTCCAGATCGAACGCGGCGCGCACACGGTTGATCAGCGCTGGCAGGGCGGCGGCCAATGAATCGCTGATCGTCAGCATGGCCTGCGCGCGATCTTCGTCGAAGCGAGCGCGCAACCAGCCGCTGCGCGCCTGCGCACCTTGTACAAGCCGCAGCGTTCGCGTGTATTCCAGGCCCGCGACCTGCTCCACGCCGGGCAACGCGCGCAGGCGCAAGAAGCCCACCATTGCCTGTACGTCATAGGGCGGTCGCCAGCCGAGTCGCACGGTCACGCCTTGTCCATCGGACGTGGATCTGGCCCGGCGCAAGGCGCTGGGATTCAGGCCGTAGTGGCGCGAGAATGCATCGTTGAAGCGTCGGACGCTGGAAAAGCCGCTGGACGCCGCCACCTGGCTCATCGGCAATCGGGTGTCGGCAATCAGCTGCTTGGCTGCCAACAGCCGGCGTGTTTGAAGGTACTGAAGCGGCGACACGCCGAAGTGTGCGTCGAAAATGCGGCGCAGATGGCGGTCGGTCACGCCCAGCCGTTGCGCAATGCGCGGCATCAAGCCGCCGCTCGACTGCCCGAAGGTCGGGCGCGCGGAGGTCATGTGCCGCCATGCGTCGGGTTCATCCATCAACCTTGCGGCCTGCAGGGCCAGGATGCGCGAAGCGTCCTCCGTGCTCCAGGATGCGGCGCGCGGGGCCAATTCGGGGCGGCAACGCAAGCAGGGCCTGAAACCGGCCGCTTCTGCTTCTGCCGCGTGACGGTAGAAGCGGAGGTTCTCGCGACGTGGCGTTTTCACGCGACACACCGGACGACAGTAGATGCCGGTGCTGGTGACGGCCGCGAAAAAGGAGCCGTCGAAGCGCGCGTCGTGCGCCTTCAGCGCCAGGTAGCAGGCGTCGCTGTCGGGGGTGTCGATGGGGGTAGGCATGGGTGACATCGTATATCCCGGGCGCCCGCGACGTGCGCCATTTTCGGACATGTGGTCTGTCGGCTTTGCGCCGCCGAACACCGGGCATCTCGAGCGTCCGGGACGGCGGGGAATGATTGCGCGGTTCGGCCCCGCCAACCTCACGGAGCGCGGTATGCGCTTGACTTCAAGTTGATCGGGAAGCTGGATCGTGCGTGAGGCAGTGCGGTGCGCTCATAAAACGGACCGGCCCTCACGATGGCGCATTCCCGTTCCATCGCAAGAATCGGAGTTGCCGCGCGACTTCTTCCCGACAAAGTGTCGCTACGCGCAGGCCGGATGATCAAGCCGTGAGTTGCACGGGCGATAGCGGCCCCGTTTTTTGCGAGCCTGCCGCTTGCAGCGGCGGTTGTTGCCGATGCGTTCCATCGACCTTCTGGCCGGGCGATCACGGCGATGGGATCGTCGACGTCTTGCCTGCTTCCAGCCGTTGCCGGCAATCGATCGTGACGCGGCGGCGTGCCGGTACCCGCTTGCCCGCCGACACCCGCCGAAATATCGGATGCGACACCTTAACCCCGCAGTAACTCTTTTAATGCAATCCGCCAAAACATCGGATGGAATTATTTAAGCGGAAGAAACTATTTAATTTATTTCCTTTTAATCAAACAAAACATCCGTGCCGGCAAAGGTATTTAAGTTCGCCTCGTCATTCAATGTGACTGCTTCCGCTCCGCATAAGCCTGGCGGGGCTCTGTGGGTGATTCAAATTTACGCCCCTTTATATGCGACCTGAAAATCGGTCGAAAATGTAAAGCATTGCAATATCAAGGAATAATTTGAGCGTTTCGATTGCGATGCATGATTTTATTTGGCAGGATTTTCATCAGGTTGCTCGATTTAAAGACAACAATACAGCCGGCCATTCAATCAGTCGAAACAACGCGTGCCGGATGAGCAACGATCCGAAAGGAAGCTGACGAAGAAACGGGTAACGAGGCGGCGAACGGGCGACATCGTTCGCGTTCATTGAAGCAATCGTTTGCCTGGGCCTCGATGCGTCACTCGAGCGACCCGGGCGGATTCGATACGGGGCAGCCATGGCGATACTCATGAACGATTCTTCCGGGGAAGCGTGCCTGCTCCGCGCGTATCACGTGTTCGGCCGGGACGCCGCGCGTTGCGATACGGTCATCCGGGATGCGTCGGTGTCCCGTGTTCACGCCCATATCCGCTGGGTGGGCGGGCTGTGGGAACTCCACGATCACAGCAGCAACGGCACGTCGCTGTCCGGCGTGCCGTTGCGCCACGGCGATCACGCGGTACTGCAGCCGGGTGACGTGATCCGGTTCGGCAGGGCCGGCATCGCGCCGTGGCGCGTTGAAGCGCTCGACGATCCGGCCGATACGCTGTGGCCGATACGAGGTGCTGCGCATCCGATCGTGCTCGCGCCGCGTCAGATCCTGGCCGCACGCGCCGCGCAGCCGGTCACGATCGTCCGGTCGCCGGCCGGCGAATGGCTGTGCGACGACACGTTGCCGCCGCGCGCGCTCCACGACGGCGACGAAGTATCGACCGGCGACGCCACGTGGCGCCTGGCACTCGCGCGCAACGGTTCGACGATGAGGCTCGCCGCGCCCGCCGATCCGGCCGTGCCGGCACAACTGCTCGAATTCCTCGTCAGCCGGGACGAAGAGCATGTGCGCATGCTGCTGCATGTTCGCGGCGGTGTGGTCGATCTCGGCGAGCGCGCGCATCACTACAGTCTCGTCACGCTTGCCCGTGCACGTTCGGCCGACATGCAGGCCGGCTACGACGCCGCCACGCAAGGCTGGATCGAACTCGACCGGCTGGCGCGCATGCTCGGCATCGATACGTCTCATGTCAACGTGCAGATTCACCGCGCCCGGAGCCAGTTCGCGGCCCTGCCGGGGCTGGGCGCGAGCCAGCTCGTCGAGCGCCGGCGCGGCAGCGTCAGGTTCGGCGATTTCCCGTTCCGCGTCATGCGCGGCGCGCATCTCGAATGCGAGTCGGTGCCGCCCGCTCAGCCGCGCATCGGCGTGCATCGTCCGGCGCCGGCCCCGGCAGTCCATTGCTCATGAACGCGAGAGAACCGGTCTCGGCACCGGCGGTGCCCCGCGCGCCCTTCGCGCCGTTTGCGGAACTGGCCGGCAAGCGGCGTTACCGGCTCGGTTCGTTGCTCGGCGAAGGCGGTAATGGCGTGGTGTTTCGCGCGACCTGCTGCGAAACGGGACAAGCCGTCGCGATCAAGCTGATGCGGGATCACGCCGCGCGGACCGCGACGGAGCGCGCGCGCCAGCGTGCGCGCTTCCAGCGCGAGACGAGCCTGTGCGAGGCGCTGCGGCACCCGAACATCGTGGCATTGCTGGACAAGGGGGAAGCGCCCGACGGCCGGCTGTTCGCCGTATTCGAGCTGGTGCAGGGCCGGACCTTGCGCGACCGGCTCGCGGCACAGGGGCCGCTGTCGGCCGTCGACACGGGCCGGCTGATGGCGGAGGTGCTCGACGCGCTCGCGGCCGCGCATCGCCGGGGCATCGTGCATCGGGACCTGAAGCCGCAGAACATCGTGATCGCGATGGCCGACGACGGGCCGCACGCGAAGCTCCTCGATTTCGGCATCGGTGCGTTGCTGCCGGGCGCGGAAGACATCGGGCGCCAGACCCTGACGCTGGCGACCGAGGTGCTTGGTTCGGCGTCCTATTGCGCGCCCGAGCAATTGCGCAACGAGCCGCCGACGCCAGGAAGCGACCTGTATGCGTGGGGCCTGGTCGTGATCGAATGCCTGACGGGCGAGGTCGTCATGCGCGGCGCGAGCGTGGCCGACATTCTCTATCAGCAGCTCAGCCCGGTGAATGTCGCGTTCCCTCCGCCGATCGCATCGCATCCGCTCGGCGCGGTATTGCGGCGCGCGCTGAGCAAGAATCCGGAGCAGCGCGCCGCGTCGGCCGACGAACTCGCGGAACCTTTTCGCGCGCTCAACTTCGCGGCGCTCGTCGGCCAGTTCGATGCCGGCCGCGCAAGCGGACCGACGCATCCGCGCCCGTTCGCGCCGCACGGCGAGCCGATCGCAACGGCGGGCGGGTACCGTCAGATCACCACGCTGTGCTGTTGTGTGACGATCACCGGGGAAAGCCGGCGACGCCGCGCCGAAGTCGATCACGACGCCTTGCTCGACGGCTACGAGGAGCAATGGCAGACGAAGTGTGCGGATATCGCCGTCGGTTACGGCGCGCAGGTCGACGCACGGCTCGGCGACACGCTGCTGTTCCACTTCGGCCTGCAAGGCGACATCGATCGGCCGGCGCGTCGCGCGGCGCGCGCGGCACTCGACATGGTGCGGGTGGCCGGGCGCGCACGGCTGCCGGTGCCCGCGGCGGCCGGCGGCGACGCCGGTGGCGCAAGCTGGCGCGTCGAAGTGGCTGCCGCGATTCACGTCGGGCAGGTTCTCGCCCATGCGTCGCATATGTCGGGCGTATCGACGCCTGCCGCGGCTGCGCGGTTGCTGCGGCTTGCCGGGCCCGGACAGATTCTGATCAGCGACGATGCGCGGCTGGCGCTCGAACGGCATGCGGACTGTCGGCCGACGCCGTTGCGGCTCGCGCGGGCGGGCCTCGTGCCGCAGCCGGTTCACGAATTGCTCGGCGAGCGGCGCGCCGATACGCCGTTCGATTCGCTCGACGCCGGCATGCGGGCACCGATGATCGGCCGCGCGCGCGAACTCGACGTGCTGTTGCGCGCATGGCATGAAACGCTGGCACGACATCGTCGCGTGGTGCGCGGCGAGCCTGTGCCACACGGTGTGCCTCGACTGGTCGTCGGCGACGCGGGGCTCGGCAAATCGCGCCTCGTACACGAGTTGTGCGAGGCCGTCCGGGGCGAGGGTTCTGCGTGCGCGTATTGCGGGTGCCTGCCCGAGCGGGAGAATCACGCACTGTTTCCGGTCCTGCGATTCATCGCCGCGCATTGGCATATCGACGCCGACGACCCGGCGGGTCTCGCGCTCGCGGCGATCGACACCATGATCGCGCCGCTCGAATGCGATCACGCGGCGGCCCGTGCCGCACTCGCGACCTGGCTGGGGGTGCCCTGCGACGGGACGAGGGCCCCATGGTCGAGTGCGCGCGAACAACACGCATTGTTCGACGTCCTCGAATTGTTCGACGTCCTCGAGCAGCTGATCGTGTCGCTCGGCAATGGCGCGCCGGTGTTGTTCGTCGTCGAGGATGTCCAGTGGATCGACCGCACGACCGAGGATTTTCTTGCGTACCTGCGGCGCTCGCCGCGCGCGGCGGCGCTCGGCATCGTGCTCACGTCGCGCCCCGACAAGCTCGCGCGCTGGCGCGGCGCGACGAAGCGCCTGGTGTTGCGCCGCCTGCCGCGCGACGACGCGCAGCGCCTGATGTCGGCATGCCTGGGCCCGGGCGAGCTCGATCCGCTCTGGCTCGACCCGCTCGCCCGGCGCACGGCGGGCATTCCGCTGTTCATCGAGGCCGTCGCGCGCGAGCTGACGATGGGCGGCGCGGACGACACGCTCGCCGGGCTGCTGACGACGGAACCCCGCCCGCTTCCGCTCAGTCTCGGCGGGATGCTCGGTCGAGCGTTCGACCGGATCGACGACGCGCGCGACACCGCGCAGCTCGCCGCGACGATCGGGCTCGAGGTCGATGCGCAACTGCTCGTCGCGGCTTCGCCGCATGATCGCGCGACGCTCGACGCGCACCTGCAGTTGCTGCTCGAGGAACGGATCCTGTACGCGCAACATCGGCGCGATCGCGTGGTCTATTCGTTCCGCCATGCGTTGATTCGCGATGCGGCGTATGCGTCGATGCCGCCCGACCTGCGGCGCGGCAACCATGCGCGCGTCGGCCGCGCGCGGGTTGCGTGAGCCGCTCGCGGCGCCGGTGCGCATGCGTTTGGCGTCGCTCATTTCTGGCTGCGTTTTGGTGCACGACGGCTTTACCCGGTGCCGGTGGAACCTGGGTGGTGCACCCGGCCACGCAGCGAAGCGAAGTTGAATCCGGCACGGCTGTTTCCGTGACCTGACCGGTCGTCAGCCAGCGGCGCCGGGTGCCGGGCGCGACGTCGGGCGTGGCGTAGTTTCATCTCGTGCTCCCGCTTTCGTCTTTCGAAATCCTGACGTATTTCAAAATGCTTTCCATCCATGCCGCATGCGCGATTCGATGCCGGGACAGTCGAAATTTGCATAGCGTTTGTGAACGGAATTACGGCTGCATACGTTCGCGGTTGACGGTGCCGCGCGCCATGTCCGGCGCGCAGCGGCCTCGATGCGCGGCGTGACGGCGCGTCGCACGGCTGCGGGCGCCGACGGGCCCGGATCGCGGTACGGTCCGAACGAGATCACGCAAGCACATGAGGATGCAGTCATGGCATCGATTCCCGAACCCGCGCCGACCGGCGACACCAGCAAACGGAACTGGCTCGAATCCCACGAGGCCGGCTATCACAAGACCCTCGGCAATCGACAGGTGCAGATGATCGCGATCGGCGGCGCAATCGGTACCGGCCTGTTCCTCGGCGCGGGCGCGCGCCTGCAGGCTGCCGGGCCGTCGCTCGCGATCGTCTATCTGGTGTGCGGCGTGTTTTCCTTCCTGATCCTGCGCGCGCTCGGCGAGCTCGTGATGCATCGCCCGAGCAGCGGCAGCTTCGTGTCGTATGCGCGCGAATTCCTGGGCGAGAAGGCGTCGTTCGTCGCCGGATGGATGTATTTCCTGAACTGGGCGATGACCGGCATCGTCGACATCACCGCGGTCGCGCTCTACATGCATTACTGGGCGCCGTTTTCGGGCGTGCCGCAGTGGATCTTCGCGCTCGCCGCACTGTGCATCGTCGCGACGATGAACCTGATCGGCGTGAAGTGGTTCGCCGAGATGGAATTCTGGTTTGCGTTGATCAAGGTCGCCGCGATCGTGCTGTTTCTCGTGATCGGCAGCGCGATCCTCGGCACCGGCGGGCATGTCGCAGGCCATGACACGGGCATGCACCTGATCACCGACAACGGCGGGTTCTTCCCGCACGGGCTGATGCCGGCGCTGGTGCTGGTGCAGGGCGTGGTGTTCGCGTTCGCGGGCGTCGAACTGGTCGGCACTGCCGCCGGCGAATGCAAGGACGCGCGCAAGGTGCTGCCGCGCGCGATCAACAACGTGATCTGGCGCATCGCGATCTTCTACGTCGCGTCGGTCGTCCTGCTGGTCTGCCTGCTGCCGTGGAGCGCGTACAAGGCGGGCCAGAGCCCGTTCGTCACGTTTTTCGGCGCGCTCGGCGTGCCCGGCATCGGCTCGGTGATGAACCTGGTGGTATTGACCGCGGCGCTGTCGAGTCTCAACTCGGGACTGTATTCGACCGGGCGCGTGCTGCGTTCGCTCGCAATGGGCGGCTCGGCCCCGGCGTTCCTCGGGAAGATGAGCGGGCAATCCGTGCCGTACGCGGGCATTCTCGTGACGGTCGCGATCTACGTGGTCGGCGTGCTGCTCAACTACCTGGTGCCGTCGAGCGTGTTCGAGATCGTGCTGAACATCGCGTCGCTCGGCATCATCAGTACGTGGGCATTCATCGTCGTGTGCCAGATGAAGTTCCGCGCGGCGGTCGCGCGCGGCGAGGTGGACGACGTGTCGTTCAGGATGCCCGGTGCGCCCGTGACGTCATGGCTGACGCTGCTGTTCCTGCTCGGCGTGCTGGTCCTGATGGCATTCGACTATCCGAACGGCACGTGGACGATCGCGTCGATCCCGCTCGTCGCGCTGCTGCTCGTGGCCGGCTGGAAGTGGCTGAGCGGCCGTGCGCACCGCGCGTCGCTCAAGCCGACGATTCCATCGGTCGCGCTCACGCAGAACGTGCTCGAGAAGGACGGCGACTGACGGGATGCGCGACAAGCGGCGGGAGCCGGCTCGATTGCGGCGCGTCCGCTCAAATACCCATCCGCGCGGCAACACCGTCGCGATCGACGAACTTGTGTTTCAGCGCGGCCGCGACGTGCACGGCCAGCAGCAAGCCGAGCGTCAGCACCAGTGCACGATGCAGCGCGTCGGTCAGGAGTCGCAACGGTTCGTCGCGGCCGACAAGCATCGGCAGGTCCGCGATGCCGAAGAAACTGACCGGATGCGCCCCGGCGAGGCGGTGCACGTAGCCGGTCAGCGGCACGAGAAACAGCAGCAGGTACAGCACGCCGTGCAGTGCGCCGGCGATCCGCGCCTGCCATGCAGGAACGCTGCCAGGCAGCGGCGGCGGCGTGTGCGTCGCGCGCCACACGAGGCGCGGCACGGTCAGCATGAAGATCAGGCTGCCGATCGACGCGTGATAGAACAGGATGCCGTTGAACTGCGGCGAGCTGTGCGGGAACGTATCCATGTAGAGCCCGATCGACAGGTTCGACAGGATCAGGATCGCGATCGACCAGTGCAGGGCGATCGCGAAGCGTGCGTAGGTGGGGTGGTTGGGCTGTGACATGAGCGGTCTCGCTGTTTCGGGTGGGGTTCGCCCGCCCGCACGTCCGGGGCGCGAACGGCGTGGCGACCTCCGATATACCGGAGCCGGCCCGGATTTATTCCCGTTGCATGTGTCGACCGCCGTGTTTCGCTTGTAGCTCGTATTCCCGCACCCAGTTCTGCGGCGTATGGTCGGTTGCGGCGAGTGCGCCTCGATACGTTCGATGCGCTTGCCAGCCGGTCGGGCGACAGGCCCGGGGGCGCGGCTGCGATGCGCGCGATGGCTTCTACGTGAAGCCGACCCTCGTCGTACCGAAGTCGTTGCAGTCGAGCGTGTGCCGCAACGAAAGCTTCGGGCCGGCCACGCGGGTCGCGCGGCCGGCCGCCTTGCGTGTCAGAACCGCGTACTGAATCCGACCCGCGCGATCGACTGCAGTGCGCCGCTCGACGCGCCGTTCGCGTCCATCACGCCGTTGATCTGCGCATTGCTGCCGTGGTTCGCGCGCTGATGCACGCCTGCCACGTACACCATCGTGCGCTTCGACAGCCAGTACTGGACGGCCGCCAGGAACTGGTGCGCGTGCGCATTGTCGAGTGTGTCGTTGCCTTTCATGTAGGTGTAGCTCGCGCCGACCACCCACGCAGGCGACGGATGCCACGACGCGCCGGCTTCCGCCGACCACGCGCCGGCGTCGTTCGCCGAGTTCCGTACGGTCGTCACGAGCGCTTTCCCCGTGACCGTGCCGAGTGTGTAGTGCACCCCTGCGCCCCAGTTGCGCACGCTGGTCGGCGGGAGCCCCGCCGACGCGCCGTATTTCTGGTTCGTATAGGCCGCGCCCGCGCCGAACGGGCCGTTGTCGTAGCTCGCGCCGACGCTGACCGTGTTGTTCGCACCGACCGACCCCGCGACGTTCCCGAAGCCGTACAACGCGCCGAAGGTCAGGCCCGACAGCGACGGGCTCGTGTACTTGACGGAATTCGCGACGCGATTGCTGCCCGCGACGCGATCCCAGTCGAATGCGCCGGTGGGGTTGTTCGGCAACGCGAGCCTGTCGAACGGCCCGTTGCGAAAGCCGTACAGGCCGACGAGATCCTGCGCGATCTCGTTGCCGCTGGCGGCGAGCGCATCGACCATGAACTCGTACTGGTTGCCGAGCGTGAGCTTGCCGTAACGGTCGTTCTCCAGCCCGACGTAGGCCTGCCGTGCGAACAGCCCGCCGCCGATGATCGAGCCGTTGCCGAGCGAATACTGGTCCACGAGCCGGAAGATCGCGCGCGTGCCCGCGCCGAGATCCTCCTTGCCTTCGAAACCGAGCAGGTTCGGAAAGAAGATGTTGTCGTCGAACTTCGCGTTGCCGTGGCCGCCTTCGTTGCTGACGTAGCTGATGCCGGCATCCATCAGCCCGAACATCGTCACGCTGCTCTGCGCGAACGACACGGCGGGAAGGGCGCATGCCGCGAGCGCCACAAGGGTCTTTTTCGTCATCTCCAATGTGCTCCTCACATGTTTCCGGTCAGGCCGGATATTTTTGATTGGACTACTGATTGATATGAACAAACCCGAGCCGGGCGATTCCCGGTTCGGTGGCAACCGGAGCGAGCCGGTGCGCGGCAGGCATCCACTGGAACCGCGTACCCGCCTATGCCTGTCGAGCGCGCGCTAGACCGTCGAATACCCGCCGTCGACCGGCACGACCGCGCCTGTCACGAACGACGCAGCGGGCGAGCACAGGAACAGGATCACGTCCGCGACTTCGTTGGCCGTGCCCCAGCGCCCGAGCGGCGTGCGTTCGAGGATGCGTCGAGACGCCAGCGTGTCGGCCATCAGGCCGCTGCTGAGCGGCGTGTCGATCCAGCCGGGCGCGACCGCGTTCACGCGGATGCCGCGATCGGCCCACGCCTGCGCGAGCGAGCGCGTGAGCTGTGCGATGCCGCCCTTGCTCGCGCTGTACGCGGGGCGGTCCTTGCTGCCGAAGTACGTGTACATCGATGCGACGTTGACGATGCTGCCGCCCTGTACGGACAGCGCCGGCAATGCGGCGTCGGAGGCGCGCATCACCGACGTCAGGTTCACGTTCAGCACGAGTTCGAACTGGTCCATCCGGTATTCGTCGGCGTGCCGGCTGATGCCGACGCCGTTGACGAGCACGTCGAGCCGCGGCAATGCGGCGATCGTGCGCGTCAGCGCCGCGTTGTCGGTCACGTCGAGCTCAACGCACCGGACACGCGGATGCACCGGCGCATGCGGGCCGGTAGCGTCGAGCCCGAGCGCAACGACCGATGCGCCGGCTTCAGCGAAACGCCACGCCGTGCTTGCGCCGATGCCCGATGTGCCGCCGGTTACAACGACGGTTTTCCCCTCAAATAACCACTGGCGACTCATGTTGGACACTCTCGACGGCGTGGGTGGCGCGCGCATGCCGCTGCGCGGGGGAAACCAGGATCTTGATCTGCGTACGATCGGCGAGCAGCGCGTCGAAGCCGTCGGTGACGGCGTCCTCCAGCGACACGGTGCGCGTGACGATCGACGTGAGATCGAGCGCGCCCGACGCGACGATGCGCAGCAGGTCCTCGTACGCATGCCGGTAGCCGACGCTCGCCGTGAAGGTCAGTTCGTCGTTGACCGCGCGGAACGCGTCGAAGCCCGCCTGCGGCATCAGGCCGACCATCACGACGCGGCCGCCCTTGCGCAGCGCCTGCATCGCCGCCTCGAACGTGGCGGGCAAGCCGGCCGCCTCGAAGCTCGCGTCGACGCCGAGCCCGCCCGATGCCTCGTGGATCGCGTCGCGCAGCACGGACGCGTCGAGCGTGCGCGCATTGAACGTGTGCGTCGCGCCGAAGCGCGCGGCGGCCGCGAGGCGCTCGGTCGACACGTCGACCGCGACGAGGGTCGTCGCACCTTGCAGCTTCGCGAGCTGGATCAGCAGCAGGCCGATCGGCCCGAGCCCGAATACCGCGCACGTGTCGCCGAGCCGGAGCTCGGCGCGGCGCAGCGCATGCAGCGCGACGGCCGCGGGTTCCAACACGGCGGCCTGCTCGAGACTCACGCCGTCGGGCAGCCGGTGCAGCATGTAGGCGGGCACGACCGCGAAGTCGGCCATCCCGCCGTCGCCCATCAGCCCGGCAAAGCCCATCGACACGCACAGGTTGTACGACCCCGAGCGGCAGTACGCGCACTGGTGGCAGCGATATTCGGGCTCGACGGCGACACAATCGCCCGGATTCAGCGTCGTCACGCCTTCGCCGACTTCGACGACGGTGCCGCAGAATTCGTGGCCGAGCGTCAGCGGCGCGGTACGGCGCGACAGCGGATGCGGCGTTTCGACCGGAATCGCGTGCGGGCCGTCCGCGTATTCGTGCAGGTCGCTGCCGCAGATGCCGCAATACGCGACCGCGATGCGCACCTCGCCCGGCCCGGGGCGCGGCGTATCGATTTCCACGAGACGGACGTCGCGCGGGCCATGCCATTGAAGTGCACGCATGTCAGCGTCCTCCGAGGTTCTGTGTATCGAGACGGTTCGCGGCCGTGCCGGCGAGCGCGCGCTTGCGCAGCACGGCGGGCGCGGTTTCGACGAGGCCGAACGACAGCACGCACGCGAGGATCGCGCCGGTGGCCGACGTCCACATCGCGAACTGCAGGCCGTACTTGTCCGCGGCGAAGCCGGCGACGGTCGGCGCGACGAAGCCGCCGATCAGCTCGCCGGCGCCCATGATCAGCCCGAGCGCGCTCGCGATCGCGCGCGGCGGCACCGTTTCCGCCGGGATCGTCGCCATGAACAGCGTGAAACAGCCGAGGCCCGTGTAGGTCGCGAGCACGAGCGCGCAGAGCGCCCACAGCGAATTCGCGTGAATCATCGCGACGGGGCACGCGGCGGCGATCAGCGCGAACACGATCATCGTCGGCTTGCGGCCGATCCGGTCGGAGATCGCAGGCACCGCGAAACCCCAGAACACCCACGCGGCGCCGAGGCAGGTCATCACGACGCCCATGTCGGCAGGGGACAGGTGGCGGCTGTCGACGAGGAACACCGGCGCGAACGAGATGACCACGACGAACCACGTGAGGAAGAAGCAGCTGATCAGCACGCAAAGCAGGATGTTGCGTTCCTTCAGCAGCGCCCAGCGGCTGATCGCCGCGCCGCCCGCGGCCGGTGCGCCGACGGTGTCGGCCTGCGCATGCCGTGCGCCGCCGGGCGGCACCTCGCGCACCCAGCGCCAGATGCAGAACGCGATCAGGAAGCCGGGAATGCACGATACGAAGAACGCGTGGCGCCAGCCGTGCGCGGTCGCGATGCCGATCACGACCGGCGGGCCGATCATCGCGCCGAGCAGGCCGGCGGCAGAGCCTTGCAGCAGGCCCATGTTCAGCCCGCGGCGGCTCGGCGTCGAACTCTCGACCATCAGCGACTGCGAGAGCGGCAGCACCGGGCCTTCGGCGATGCCCATCAGCGCGCGGAACGCGATCAGGCTCGCGAAACCGCCGACGAGCCCCGACAGCGCCGAGCACACGGAAAAGCCGATCACGGCGGCGATCAGCAGCGGCTTGCGGGTGCCGCGCGCGTCGGACCACGCGCCGGTCGCGGCGCCCGACAGCGCCCACGTGAGCGCGAGCGCGGACGACACCATGCCGAGCTGCGCATTCGTCAGGTGCAGCTCGGCGGACATGAACGGGAACAGGAACGACAGCGCGAGGCGGTCGAAGAACACGAAGCCGAACGTCATGAACAGGATCAGCAGCAGCCTGTTCTCGTACGTCCAGGCGGGCCTGGAGGAGGAAGGGGATGTCATGGTGAGCCTCGCCGCGCGTCAGCGGAACAGCTTCTCGATCGCTTGCGCGCCGAGGCCGACCTTCTCGTAGTGCGCCTTGCACATCGCGATGTACGAGTGCACGTCGAAATAGCCGTCGGGCTGGCCTTCGTCGTCGAGCCAGATCAGCGGCCCCTTGACGATGAAGAACGCGCGCATCGGCTCGGGGTGATCGAATGCGACGAGCGTGTGGCCCTCGCCCGGCGTCTCGTATACGAAATCGCCGCGCGTCGCGGTCCATTCGTGCTCCAGGTAACCCCACTTGCCCGACAGCGTGTAAGCGAACACCTCGTGCGGGTGATAGTGCCGGTTCACGAGCCCGGCTTCCTTTGCCATCAGGATGTCGCACCATTTGTTCTGCGACGGCGAGATCCACAGCGGCCGCGACGAAACCGTTTCGGTGAACGGAACGTAATAGCGCTCGTCGTCGGTGGCCGCGTTCGCGATGTAGGCTTCCGGAAGCGCATCGGGCTTGAACGGATTGGCAATCGGCGGGATGTTTTGCCAGAATTCGGCTACGGCTTGGTCGACCACGGTTCGTCTCCTTGTGTATGAGTGTCGTGGGCTCGACTTTAGCCAGCAGGTGCGCGCCGCTCTTGACTGGGCTGGACGAATTGCTTGATCGGGCCGGACATCGCACCGCACGACGTTTAAACGATCCATCCCCCAATTCCGCAATGCATGGCGCTCCGCACGACGGGCGCCAGCAGGAGGCGACGTGACGAATTCGACCGTTTTTTCACGCACGCGAGGCTCGACGGCCGACGTGCCGGTGCGCGACCGGATGGCGTACTGGGACGCGTTCAATGCAGAGACGCTGGTCGGCCTGCGCTGCTCGTCGCTGTCGCCGGCCGGGCTCGAGGTCGAGAAGACCGACATCGCGCTGCCGGGCCTCGGCATCGCCGACATCAGCGGCCAGGATCACGTGATCGAACGCAGCCCCGCGCTGGTGCGCCAGTTGCCGAAGGAGTCGTTGTTCGCGTGCCAGATCCTGAGCGGGCGTGCGTATTTCATCCAGCACGACCGGTGCCTGCTCGCGGAAGCCGGCGATGTCGTCGTCTACGACACGCGTGTGCCTTATCTGTTCGGATTCCTGACACCGATGCGGCAGTTGCTGATCGATATCCCGGTCACGACGCTCGACGACCGGCTCGATGCGGAACTGGCGGCGCTGCCGCTGCGGATCGCGCCGAAGCCGGGCGCGGGCGCGATGCTCGGCGCAACGTTGCGCGCGAGCGTCGAGCGGTTCATGAAGGACCCGCTCGAGCGCGATGCCGCGCGATTCGCCGAGCACACGCGCACGCTGATCGCGGAACTCGTCGACGCGGAAGTGAACGGCGCGGGCGCGTCGCGCGCGTCGTTGTCGTACCTGCTGACCGCGAAGCAGTACGTCGCGACGCACCTGGGCGACCCGGAGCTCGGGCCGCAGGCGGTTGCCGACGCGGTCGGGCTGTCGCTGCGCCACCTGAGCCGGCTCTTTGCGGCCGAAGGCGAGTCGATCACGCAGCACATCTGGTCGGAGCGGCTGGCGCACGCGCATCGCGAGCTGACCGATGCGCGGCTGCGCAAGACGAGCATCGGCGAGATCGCGTTTCGCTGGGGCTTCTCGAGCCAGGCGCACTTCAGCCGGGCGATTCGCGAGCGCTACGGCGCGTCGCCGATGGCGTTGCGCGATGCGGCGCACGCGGCCGGCCGCTGATACCGGCAGTCGATGCGGATGGAGCGGCGGCGCGTGTCCCACGCGCCGTTTTTTTTCGCGCAGTGAACGACGGCGCAGATGCGCCGCGCCGCGTCATTCCGCCAGCATGAATTCGGCGCAGCGCTCCGCGATCATGATCGTCGGCGCGTTCGTGTTGCCGGACACGATCCGCGGCATCACCGACGCATCGCAGATCCGCAAGCCGTCGACGCCCTGCACCGAGAGGCGCGGCGTCACGACCGCGTGTTCGTCGTTGCCCATGCGGCAGGTGCCGGCCGGGTGATAGACGGTTTTCGCGCGGCGCCGCACGTAGTCGGCGAGTGCCGACTCGGTCAGCGTCTCGGCTTCGCGCACGATGCGCGCGAGCGACGGCGCGCGGATGATCCGCCGCGCGAGCGCGACGCCGCGCACGAGACCGTCGACATCGGCCGGGTCGGACAGCGCGCCGCTGTCGAACAGGATCGGCGCGGCCGGATCGTTGCCGCGCAGTTGCACCGAGCCGCGCGAGCGCGGCCTGAGCAGGCACGGGTTGATCGACAGGCCGTGGCCGGGCAGCGGCTCGCGATCGACGTCGCCGACGAGCGTCGGCAGCACGTGGAACTGGATGTCCGGGCGGCCGCTGCCGGTCGTGTCGACGAACGCGCCGGATTCGACGACGTTCGACGTCAGCAGGCCCGTGCGGCACAGCATCCACTGCAGCCCGTGCCGCAATGCCTTCAGCCCGCGATCCTCGCCCAGCAGGCTCACGGGCGCGTGGCTGCGGCCGTAGATCGAGACTTCGAGATGATCCTGGTAATTTGCGCCGACGTCGCGGCTGTCGTGCCGCACGTCGATGCCGTGCGCGTGCAGGTGCGCGCCGGGCCCGATGCCCGACAGCATCAGCAGCTTCGGCGTGCTAAGCGCACCGGCTGCGAGCACGATGTCGGCGCGCGCGGCGGCCGAACCCGTCGCGCCGCTTGCCGTCCGCCATTCGACGCCGGTCGCACGCCGGCCGTCGAACAGGATGCGCGTCACGCGGCAGCCGGTCAGCACGCGCAGGTTCGGATGCCGCAGCGCGTCGGCGAGATAGGTGGCCGCGGTACTGCCGCGCCGGCCGTCGAAGATCGTCGTGTGGTAGAACCCGACGCCATGTTGCGCGGCGCCGTTGAAATCGTCGTTGTAGGCGATGCCGGTTTCCTGAGCGGCTTTCACGAACGCGAGGCTCAGCGGATGCCTGAAGCGCGTGTCGCCGACCTTCAGCGGCCCGTCGGTGCCGTGAAACGGCTCGGAGAGCCGCAGGTGCGATTCGGCGCGCCTGAACACGGGCAGCACGTCGTCCCAGCCCCAGCCCGTGCAGCCGAGCGCGGCCCAGTCGTCGTAGTCGTCGCGCGTGCCGCGCACGTACAGCATCGCGTTGACCGAACTGCCGCCCCCGAGCGTGCGGCCCTGCGGCACGTAGGTCTTGCGGCCCGCCGCACCGGCTTGCGGCTCGCTCTCGAACGTGACCGTGCGGCGCGTGCCGAGTACGCGGATGAACGTCGCCGGTATCCGGATGAACAGGCTGTCGTCCTTCGGGCCGTCCTCGAGCAGCAGCACGCGCCTGCCGGCCTTCACCAGCCGGTGCGCGACCGTGCAGCCGGCCGAGCCGCCGCCGACGACGATATGGTCGTACGTCTCCATCCCGCTTCTTCTCCTTGCTGTCGGGCGGCGAAACGAGTGCCGCCGCGCAGGAAGCCAGCTTAGCGGCCGCCATGCGGCCCCGTTTGACCGGGACGGACGGGGTGTTTGCCTCGCCGGGACACGGCGGCGGGTGGACGGTGGCGGGCTAGCGCGCGTCGGCCGGCGCCGGCGCCGACGCGCGCGACTCGCTCGGCGTCTCGCCGAAGCGCGCGCGATAGGTGCGGCTGAAGTGCGCGCTGTTGTTGAAGCCCCAGCGGAACGCGATTTCGCTGACCGTCAAGTGCTTCAGCGACCGGTCGCGTAAGTCGGCGCGGCAGCGTTCGAGCCGCCGCGCAAGGATGTAGCGCGTGAGCGGCGTTCCTTCGAGCTCGAAGACGCGCGAGAGCTGGCGTGGCGACAGGTTGATCGCGCGGCTCACCGACCGGCTGTCGAGATCATCGTCGGCGAGATGGCTGTCGATGAACGCTTTTGCGCGCGACAGCGTGTGGACGATCGACCTGGTCGGCGACGCGTCGCCGTCGCGCAGCCGCAGCATCGACTGCACGAGATCGAGGATCGCGGCGGCGCGCCGTTCGCGCGCACCGGGCGTCGGCTCCTGCGGCGCGGCGAGCAGCGCATACACCTGCCGCACGGCCCACGATGCGACGCCGTCGTCACGGTCGATCTTGACGAGGCTGCGGTAGCGCCACGGGCCGACGCGCGCCTCGAACACGTCGCGCGGCACGTCGAGCACGGTCATCGCCATGTCGGCGGGAAAACCGTGGCCGTACGGCATCGACGTGTCGTAGAGCACGAGGTCGCCGGGCCCGTGCTGCATGCAGTCGACGTCCTGGAACGTGTAGCCTTGCCCTGCGTGCATCAGGCAGATGAACACGGCGTCGCGCTGGTCCGCATGGATGTTGTGCGGCGTGCGCACGACCGCGTGCCGGTTCGCGACGATGTCGCACGCGCGGAACAGTCCGAGATCGCGTTTGCGCAGCGACGCATCGATCCCTTCGGACGACTTGCCGCTGCATTCGATCCGCACGAGCGTGCGAGCGACATGGTCGACCCAGTAGTCGACGCGTTCGTGGCCGCGCACGGCGCGCGTCGAGATCGTGGCGATCTCCGTGCTGGTGTCCGGCATGACGTTCTCCCGATGACCGCCTGAGCGGCGCAGTCTCGGGTACGCCGGAGCGCGTGGTCAATCCGTGAAAGACCCGGGGCACGCGCGTGACGCGCTTGCAGCGGGGCGCGGCGGGCGATTGCGCGATCGATGTCCGTTCGGATCAACGAAAGCGGCCGTGCGAGTCAAGACACGGATGCGGCTTTGGGCTAAGCGTGGCCGGCTTACTTCGACGAAGACGACGGCAGCCCGAGCGACACGTCCTGCTCGTAGCCCATCTTGCCGCCTCGGTACTCGACGCTAACTTGGCCGGCCCGCCGCGCGTCGGTGACGTTCGCGTAGATCGACGTCATCACCATCCCCGCGTCGCAGTCGAGCGCGATCGTGCGGTCGACGCGGCCCGTCGCGATGTTCACGGCCCGCAGCGACTGCATCGCCACGCCGCACTTGTCGGACAGCGCGTAGACGCCGACCAGCATGTGCGTCTTCGTGCGATACCACATCGGGATATCGACGTTGCCGTCCAGCTGCGGGTGCTGGTCGTCGGTGTCGTTCAGCCGGCCGACTTCGTCCAGCGTGATCGGCAGCGTCTTGCGGCCGTCGTCCCACGTGCCGGTTGCCGTTTTCCCGGCGACGTTCAGCGCGATCGGGCAGGGCTTCGGCCGCGACGGCGACGCGGCCGGTACGACCGGCGAGTCGGCGTTCGACGCGGGCGGCGATGCTTCGCACAGCGTCATGCGGCCATCGGGCTCACGGCGGCCCTGCAACGGGATCGGCTTGCGATGCGCGTCGTAGTAGTAGCTGCCGTCGACGCGCCAGCGGCCCGCGTCGTTTCGGTTGATTGCGTCGTAGGTCTGCAGCGATACGTGGACCGGCGCAGTGCCGACCGTGCCGGTGTAGTTGACGACTTCGTACCAGCCCGCATAAGACGCGGCCGGCACGCAGGCGAACGGCACGGCGAGCATGGCGGCGAACGGGGAGGCGTAGCGGGCGCGGCGGGTGTTCCGGGGCATGGGCGTTTTTTGTGCGAGGTGTGGGGCCGGGCGTCACGGATATCGGTCCGGCCGTGTCGAGCCGTGCGGCGGGCCGCCCGTGCGCCGCCATTGTATCCATCCGCCCCACCCGAATGCCCCGCCTCCGCGTATGCGGTGACAAGGGCGCGCACACGACACGGGCCGGTCGCGGAACCGCGCAGGCCGCGCGATCCGGTCGGCCGGCCCGCTGCCGACGAGTTCAGGGCGCGCTGGCCTCGTCGATCCGGCGGATGTCGTCCTGATCGAGCGTGACGCGGATCGCGTCGCCGAGCGATTCCAGCTGCGCGAGCGACGTCGCGCTCGCGATCGGTGCGGTGATCGTCGGCCGCGCGATCTGCCAGGCGAGCGCGATCGCGGCCGGCTGCGTGCCGTGTTTCGCCGCCACCGCATCGAGTGCCGCGAGGATGCGCAGCCCGCGTTCATTCAGGTAGCCGGCGACGCGGTCGCCGCGCACGCTCTTCTTCAGGTCGGCCTCGCTGCGGTACTTGCCCGACAGGAATCCGCTCGCGAGCGCGTAGTAGTTGACGACGCCGAGTTTCAGGTCGCGCACGACCGGCTCGAGATCGCGTTCGTAGTCAGCGCGGTCGAGCAGGTTGTATTCCGGCTGGATGACCTGGTACGCGGGCAGCCCGTCGCGCGCGCTGATCGCGGCGGCTTCGCGCAGGCGTGCGCCGCTGTAGTTCGATGCGCCGATGATCCGCACCTTGCCCGCATCGATCAGCGTCTGATACGCGCCGAGCGTTTCTTCGAGCGGGGCCGTGTCGGCGAGATCGCGGTGCGAGAAATACAGGTCGATGTAGTCGGTCTGCAGGCGGCGCAGCGAATCGTCGACGGCCTTCAGGATGTTGTCTTTCGACAGCCCCGCGCGCGCGGCGAGCAGGCCGACCTTGGTCGCGATCACGACCTGCTCGCGCTTGCCCGAGCGCTTCAGCCACTTGCCGATGATCGTTTCCGATTCGCCGCCGTGGTTGCCGGGAACCCAGGCCGAATAAACGTCGGCCGTGTCGATGAAGTTGATGCCGGTGTCGGCGAGCGCGTCGAGCAGCGCAAACGACGTGTTCTCGTCGACGGTCCAGCCGAAGACGTTGCCGCCGAATGCGAGCGGCGAAACCTGGATGTTCGATGTGCCGAGGGGGCGGTGTGCCATGTTTCTCTCCGGGTGCTGCGGGATTAGGGGATTGGACTGCGGGAGATGAAGCCGGTCGCGTTGAGACGGCGAAGCGCAGCACGAGGTTCCTCCTGCAGCACACAAACCGACGTGTTCGGAGGCCGTGTGTCGGGATGCCGGATCAAGCGGCATCATCATGGATGCGCCGTCCGTTCGAGCGTCGCCCGGTACGCCGCAAGATACTGTATTTGTTACCGATTTTTCGCGAGAGGCGAAGAAATTGCCGGGTCGTGTCGGCGTTGTCGCTGGTCGCGCTCTACGATATCCTTTCATCCCAAAAATAGGGAGGCAGCGCGCCGCTGCCATTCGAACGAAAGATCATTCTGAGGCGGTCATGGCTGACCTTGCAGCATTTATTCGCCCTCCGTTTTTCCTGCAAGACAAGCGCTTGCTCACGCTGTCTTTCCCCCACGACGACGCACCCTCGGTCACCGACTCGTACGGCCGGCACCGTCCGGCGCGGCTGGTCGCCGAGCGGCTCGTCGCGCACGAGGGGCTCGGGATCGACTTCACGTTCGAACTGACGCTGCTGTCCGGCGAGGCGGGCGTCACGCTGGACGACATGCTGGGCAAGCTGCTCGCGGTGTCGATGGTGCGCCCCGACGGCGGCCTGCGTCATTTCACCGGTTACTGCACCGAGTTTTCGCTGGTCCGCAACGACGATTCGATTGCGGAATATCGCGCGGTGCTGCGCCCGTGGAGCCATTTCCTGCGGACCCGCGTGAACAACCGCCTGTTCCTCGGCCAATCGCTTCAGCAGCAGATCGGCACGCTGCTCGCCGATTACCAGGGGCTCGCGCCGTCGTGGGAGTGGCGCGTGCGCGGCGACGATCCCGCGCGCACGATGAACGTCCAGGGCGGCGGGCTCGGCGAAAGCGACTGGAACTACATCGTCCGCCATCTGGAAGCCGTCGGGTGCCTGTACTGGTGGGAGCACGACGAGAAAGGCCTGAAGCTGATCGTCGGCGACGACAGCACGGTGCAGTGCCCGGCCGTCGACGGTCGCTCGCCCGTGATCCGTTTCCAGACGCACGACGGTCCGATGGCCGCCGACGCCATTTCGCAATGGTCCGCGGTGCGGTTGCTGTCCGCCGGCAGTTACAGCGCGACCGCGTTCGATTTCAAGGCGCCGCATGCGGCCAATGCGCAGATTCCGACGCTGCATCCGCCGGGCGTCGCGCCGCAGGTCGAGCATCACGAATACGTGGGGCACTACGGTTTCGCGAAACAGACGCGCGCCGGCGATGCGCTCGCACGCGTGCGGATGGAGGAGATCGAGGCGGCCGCGACGCGTTTCGACGCGGCCGGCAACCATCACGGCATCCTGCCCGGACGCTGGTTCCAGCTGGCCGATCACTTCAGCGCGGCGTCGGGCAGCCCGCAGGATCACGAGTACCTGATTCTCGAAGCCCGTCACGAAGCAGCGAACAACTACCTGCAGGCGGACGGCAAGCCCGAGTATCGCAACCGCTTCGTCGCGGGCCATCGGCATACGCCCTGGCGCCCGGGCCGTGGCTTCAACAGCGAACCCGTGCGCGTGCTGGCGCCGCAAACCGCGACCGTCGCCGGCGCGAAGGGGGCCGGCAGCGTCGACGTCGACGAATACGGTCGCGTCTGCATCGTCTATCACTGGGACCGTGCGGCGCAGACCAGCGCGCGGATTCGCGTGGCCGCCGGCTGGGCGGGCGGCGAGAAGGGCATGATCGCGCATCCGCGCGTGGGCAGCGAGGTGCTCGTGATGTGCCTCGACGGCAATCCCGACCGGCCCGTCGTGTCGGGCACCACGTACAACGCGGAACGGATGCCGCCGTGGGCGCTACCCGACCAGCACGTGCTGACCGGCCTGCGCAGCCGCGAACTGTCGGGCGACAGCGGCAACGCGGCGGGCGGACGCTCGAATCACGTGCTGCTCGACGACACGCCGCAGCAGCTCCAACTGAAGCTGCGCAGCGACACCGACGCGAGCGAACTGACGCTCGGGCACAACGTCCGCATCGACGCGACACAGGGGCGCACCGACCAGCGCGCCCGCGGTTTCGAGTTGCGGACCGACGCGCACGGCGCGGTGCGGGCGGCCAAGGGCCTGCTCGTCACCAGCGAGGCGCGCTACGACGCGCGTGCGCACGCGACCGATATCGGCGAGACCGTCGCGCGCCTCGACAAGGCGCACGACCTGCACGAATCGTTGTCGGGTTCCGCGCATGACGTGAAGGCGCAGGAGTCCGGCGACCAGGATGCCGTCCATCAGGCGCTCCGCACGCAGAACGACGGCCTGAGAGGCACCGGCGGCAATCCTCGGCAAGGCGAGTTTCCGGAGTTCGCGCAGCCGTTCCTGGCGCTCGCCAGCCCGGCGGGCATCCTTGCCACGACGACAGGATCGACCCACATCGCGAGCGACCAGCACGTCGCGTTGACGAGCGGCGCCCACACGAGCATCGGCGCGGGCAAGAGCATGCTGGTCAGCGCGCAGGAGGCGGTGCGCGTCGCCGCGTTCGAGAAGGGCATTCGGCTCGTGGCCGCCGCCGCCGACATCGACATCCAGGCGCTGAAGGACAGCATCAACGTGCTGGCCAAACTGGACGTCAAGGTCGATGCGAACCGCATCACCATCACCGCGAAGGAAGAAGTCCTGATCAACGGCGGCACCAGCTATACGCGCTGGAACGGCAGCGGCATCGTGCACGGGACCAAGGGCGAATTCACCGCGCATGCCGCGTCGCATACGTTCACGGGGCCGGACAGCCTGCCGGTGCCCGCGCGCGCGTTCCCGGGCACGGCGTGCGCGCCGTGCATGGTCAATGCGGCATCGATGGCGTCGCCGTTCGCGGCCAAGGCGTGAGGCAGGGTAACGAATGACGAACGAGCTGAAGGCCGCGCAGGCTGTCGATGTGCTTCAGGCCGCATTGTCGTCGCAGGACGGGCTGCGCGCTTACGTCCTGATCGACGGTGCGTTGCTGGCGACGTTGCCGGATGAAGAAAGGGCGTCGTGGCCGGCTTTCGTCGCCGCATCGCTGCTCGACAACGCCGATGACGATGCGAGGATCGTCGGGCCGCTTCTGTTCGAATGGCAGCCTGCCGACGGCAGCGCCGACGCAGCGGACGAGGCTGATCCGCGTGACATTCCATGGTCGGCGGCGAGCGTGCTTGTTTCACCACTGACGCTCGCGCAACTGGCTGCGCATCTCGTGCCGATGGTGGACGTCCAGCTCGAGCAGATGGAGAGCGCGATGCTGATGCGTTTCTTCGATCCGCGCGTGCTGCCGTTCTGGCTCGACATGCTGCCTGCGGCGCATCGTGCGTATCTGGCGCAAGGCGTGCGGCGCTGGCTTCATCTGGATACGGAACTGACGATCCAGGCGACGGAAATCACAGCGCCTGCCAACGTCAAGCAGGTTGCCGAGTTTCCGCTGCAGTTGTCCCAGGTACAGGAGGACGACCTGCTGGCTGCCTGTTATCCGTACACCATGATCGAGCGGCTGCGCGCCGAGAAGCCCGCGTTGCTGGCGTCGTTGCCGGCCGCGCAGCACTACGGTTTCGTGCGCGATCAGCTGGCGCGGTGCCAGGCGCATGGCGCGGAAAGCGCGGTGTCGCTGCTGATCTACTGCGAACTGGCGTTGCGGTACGGCCCGCGCTTCGACGAGCATCCGGCGATGGTTGCCGTTTTCGATGCGGTGGCGCAAGGGCAGGACTTTCCGGAGGCGCTGGGGCTCGTGCCGGTGGAAGGCTGGCGGGAGATGCGGGAAGCGGCGGGTTAGCGGCGCAGGCGCGGCGCGTTGCCTTTGTCGGGTTGGTTGGATGGACGTGACCGACCCCTGAATGAAATCGATTGGGAAGAAGGATGTTCAACATGAACCGCTGCTGGATCACCTTGCTGGCCGTGATGGTTTTTTCCACGGCCGCATGCAGCAAGACCTCGGGCGATGCCGAAAAGGAAAGCCTGGCACCCGGCGAAGCGAACAAGTGGAGTGACCCGAACTACGACGTTATTACGGCGGGGTCGTTCAACTATACGGACTACGATATCTACGGCGTGTATCTCCTGCCGCCGGACAAGAACAGCCTCGACGATGCGGCAAGCGCGGACGGAGCAAGTGCCACGCCGCGGAACGCGACACGCTGGACGGGCGGCGGCGGGCAGAGACCGAGCCTCGCGTGGGATCTTCGATGGACCACGCCCCGCAAGTTCAAGGTGTGGTGGGAGCGGGTGGTCGACAAGCGCGCATTGGAAGCGTCGTCTCCGGATTACGACGAATACACGCATCGAGAAACCCGGCCCGGGATGGCATGGTGTGAAGGCGAGATCACGATCACGCGTTCGCCCGTCAAGGGCAAGAGCGGCGGCATTGTGTTGCACTTCTTCCCCGATGGCCATGTGGAAGGCGACATGAATTTCCAGGTCGATGGCCCGGATCCGAAGGTGGCGCTTTCAATGCGCGACGAGCAGCGCAAGCTGACCGGTCGTGCCTGCCTGAAGGAAATTCCCAATCCGTTCTATGGCCGCAAGAAGCCGGCCCAATGGAACTGACGCCGGGCGCATTGCCGAAACAGGAGCGAAACTGCCATGAGCAATCCCCCCATTGTCAGACGCATCTCGGATCTCACCCCCGCCGAGGACGCCATCCGCAGTGCCCAGCGAGAAATTCTTGATCCGCTGCGGATCGAGCAATGCAAGGAGTGCCCGAAGCCCGTGTGGTTCACGGCATTCTTCGACGGAACGGGCAACAACTTCGACCTGGACGGCCGTGGCTTGAAGGATGTCAAGCTGACCAAGTACAGCAATATCGCGAAGCTCTGGCGGTTTGCGCATGCTGAAGACAACGCGTTCCCCCGGACTGTTGCACGCTATGTCGAAGGTGTCGGCACGCCGTGCGACAAAGTAGGAGATACCGGAAAAGGTCTCGACAACGCACTCGGCATGGCTGCCGCGAGAAAAGGCGAGTTGCGCATCCGATGGATGCTCAACGAACTCGACAAGCATGTCACCGGTCACATGCCCGCTGTGAGCCAGATCAACCTGGCCGTATTCGGTTTCTCGCGGGGCGCGACGGAAGCGCGTGCCTTCGTTCGCATGCTGACCGAGCAACTCGCCGAGAATATCGGCGGGAGGCTTTGGTGGAACAAGAAGAACATGAAGGGGCATCGCCCCGAAGTGGTCGTTTATTTCCTTGGAATTCTTGATACGGTTTCGTCAACGGGCTTCGGCGGCAGCCGCGTCGAGGCTGCGGGACCGGCCATCGCTACCATTTTTTTCGGACCGCTCGCCGGCGGTTACCTCTACTACATCGACAAAGGCGGTCACGCGGAATGGGCGAACGATATTCGCATTCCGGGCTACGTGCGGCAATGTGTTCACTATGTGGCGTCGCAGGAGGTGCGGGAAAAATTCCCCGGTGACTCGGTGCGGGAAGACCAGAAGATTCCCGCGAACTGCCGCGAGGTGTACTACCCTGGCATGCACTCGGACGTGGGCGGTGGTTACGAGCGCAACTACCAGGAAGGTCGAACCAACGAGTTGGCCAACGTTGCGCTGAACAATCTCTATATCGAAGCATGGAAGGCCGGCGTTCCGTTTCGTTCACCAAAGGAACTGCTTGCGGACGCTGGGCAACAGTTCGAGATTTCCAGGGAGCTGGAGGCCGCATGGAATGTCTACATGGGCCAGGGGGGCAGCAAAAGTGCGGGCGTGGCGCCGAACAGCGACAGGCTCGAGGCGCATGTCATCTGGCACATGAACCGCTATTATCAGTGGCGCGCCAGCAGAAGCCGACGCCTGAAGGACGGCCGTCTGAAGCCACCCGGTGGCGTGGACGATCATATGGCCATTACCGATCGCGAGTGGAATGAAGATACGGATCGCTTGCGTCATGCAAACGGCGGATACCTGACTGTCTCTGTTTCGGAACAGGAAAAAGCCATCGACGCGGCCGTCCGGGTTGCCGGCAACTGGCTGGGTAGCCTCGATCCAGCGACGCGCGCGACGTTCGACAAGTTCTTCGACCACTATGTGCACGATTCGATTGCAGGTTTCAAGAAGCAGATGGAAGACGGCTACGTCGGCGCTGCGGAATTGAGCCGCTGGACGGTCAACCGCCAGTACTTCATGGGCAAGCGCGGCAAGAAGTTCCTGTACTGGCGCTACGAGGGCGACAAGGCCGAGCAGGCCGCCACGCAAATCGCCAAGGCCGATCCGGCCAGGCAGCAGGATCCGATGGCCGCCGGCGAACCCCAACTGGCCGGCAACCCGCCCATCGGCGGCACGCTGCCCGACACGACATCGACGGCCTGACGCCGATCGCGACCGGCTGACCTCACGTCGCGGCAGACCGCATCTGCCGCGACGCTCCCCTCCCTACCGCAACTGCACGGCCGCGAGAAACAGCACCATGCTGCCGATCGCGCCGTCCAGCACGCGCCACGCGACTGCCTTGCGGAACCACGGCGCGAGCAATCGCGCGCCATAGCCGAGCCCGAGGAACCACACGACGCTGACCGACATCGCGCCGATCGCGAACGCGAGCCGCGCGCCTTCCGGTTCACGCGCGCCGGCCGTGCCGATCAGCAGGAACGTGTCGAGATACACGTGCGGGTTGAGCCACGTGAACGCGAGCGTCATCAGCACGATCGCGAGCCCGCTCTGCGGCGGCGGGGCGACCGCATCGCCGCGCACGTCGAGTGTTTCGTGGCCCGGCTTGAACGCGCGGCGCAGCGCGTTGATGCCGAACCACGCGAGATAGGCGAGGCCCACGTACAGCACCGCATGGACGAAGGTCGGATAGCGTTCGACGAGTGCCGATGCGCCGCCGACGCCTGCGCCGATCAGGATCATGTCGGACAGTGCGCACAGCAGCACGATCTTGCCGACATGCGAGCGCATGATGCCCTGCCGCAGCACGAATGCGTTCTGTGCGCCGATGGTGACGATGAGCGACCCGCAGAGCGCGGCGCCGTGGGAAAAAGCGAGCCAGTTCATGATGGATGACAGCAGGAGAAGCAGTAGACGGATGAATCGGGTAGCGCTAGTCTGCGGTCAGCATGAAAATAAGAGAAGCTAAATCACCTAATGCAGATTAAGGAAATCTAATGCTCGACTACGCGTTGCTCGATGCCCTCGCGGCGGTGATCCGGCACGGTTCGTTCGAGCGTGCGGCCAAGGAGCTGAATGTCACGCCGTCGGCCGTGTCGCAGCGCGTGAAATTGCTGGAGGAGCGGGTCGGCAGCGTGCTCGTCAAGCGCGGGCAACCGTGCGTCGCGACGACATCGGGTGCGCTGCTGTGCCGTCACACCGAGCGCGTGCAGCTGCTCGAGGCCGAGCTGGGCGGGCGGATGCCGGCACTGCCGGGCCAGATCGCGAGCGCATGGCCGACGTTGCGCGTGGCCGTCAACGACGACAGCGTCGCGACGTGGTTCATCGACGCGGTCGGGCCGTTCTGCACGGAGCGCGAAACGTTGCTCGATCTCGTGATCGACGATCAGGATTACACGGCTTCGCGTATCCGCGACGGCAGCGTGCAGGGCGCCGTGACCGCGCAGGCCGAGCCGATCCAGGGATGCCGGTCGGAGCGGCTCGGGCGGATCCGCTATCGCGCGGTATGCTCGCCAGCGTTTTACGAACACTACTTCGGCGCGGGCATTACCCGCGATGCACTGCGTCGCGCGCCGTGTGTGATGTTCAATCCGAAGGACGGGCTGCAGGCGCGTTTCATCCGGCGCGTGACGCGCGCGGATCTCGATCCGCCGCAGCACTGGATACCGCACGTCGCGGGCTATCTGCGCGCATGCGAGACGGGATTGGGATGGGGGATGTGTCCGGACCGGATGGTCGATCGCCAGCTGGCGGCGGGTGAACTGGTCGACATGTCGCGCGGGCGAACGATCGATATCGACCTTTACTGGCAGAGCTGGCGTTTGTCGATCGGCTGGCTCGACGATTTCAGCGCGGCGCTGAAGGCGCGCGCCGCGCTGTTCCTCGATTGACCGGTCGCGTGGCGCGGGCGGCGCGGCGCGCGAGATGCGCGCCGTGCGCGCATTACGTCAGACGTGGTGCAGGCCGTCGAAATCGACGATCTGGACGTGGCGGCCCTGCATTTCGATCAGGCCGCGCTTCTGGAATTTCGACAGCGTGCGGCTGACCGTTTCGAGCGTCATGCCGAGGTAGCTGCCGATGTCTTCGCGCGTCATCCGCAGGTTGAATTCCGACGGCGAGTAGCCGCGCTTCAGGTAACGCGACGATACGTCGAGCAGGAACGCGGCGACGCGCTCTTCGGCATTCAGCGAACCGAGCAGCATCGTTTGCGACGTTTCGCGCACGATCTGTTCGCTCATCAGCTTGTGCATGCGCAACTGCATCGAACCGGCTTCCGAGCACAATGCCTTGAGCGCGCTGTACGGAATCACGCAGACGGAGCTGTCTTCCAGCGCGACCGCGGTGCGCGGATGCGTGTCGTCGCAGATGCCGTCGAGGCCGAGCGCTTCGCCGGCGAGATGCAGGCCGGTGACCTGCTCGCGGCCGTCGTGGCGCGTCGCGACGGTTTTCAGCGAACCCGAGCGCACCGCGTACAGGTTGTCGAATGCGTCGCCTTCGCGGAACAGCGCTTCGCCGCGCTTGACGGGGCGCGCCGCGCAGATGACCGATTCGAGGCGGCTGAGCGCTTCGGGCGCCAGCCCCTGCGGCATGCACAGGTGCCGCATCGCGCACGTCGAGCAGTGGGCGGCCTGGCGAGGCGCCCAGCTACCGGCATGAGGCGTGGCGGCGGGACGTGTGGCGACGGGCGTCAGCATGATCGTTTACTCCGGCATTGAATCGACGGAATCATTGTCCCACCGCAACTTGCCGCTGTCGGGTGACAAAACGTCGCGACCGGCCGCGTATGCCGAACGCCGTTCACGCGGCCGGCTCGTCGGCGTTGGCGGCCGCCGGGATCAGCAGCACGGGCAGCGTCGCGTGGCGCACGCATTGCTCGGCGATGCTGCCGAGCACGAGACGGCGGAACCCGCGGCGGCCGTGCGTGCCGAGCACCAGCAGATCGGCGCCGAACGCTTTCGCGCCGTCCAGGATCAGCGACGATACGTCGTTGAGCGACGTCGCTTCGCTCCGCCGCGTCTCGCCCTTCACGCCCGCTGCCTGCATCAGCGCCGTGAAATCCTTCGCGAGCGCGTCGCCCTGCGCGACGAGCTGGTCGCGCAGCACGGACGGATCGTAGCCGGGCACGTTGTAGTAGATCGCGGCGTTCTCGACGACGTAGAACGGTTGCAGCTCGGCGCCGTGCGATTTCGCGAGCGCCAGCGCGGCATCGAACGCATGGCGGGACGTGTCGCTGCCGTCGACGGCAACCAGAATACGCTTGTACATAGTGTCTCCGAGTGGCGGGTTGAAACGAAGTCGGCCGGATGGCCGATCGGGCTGGGCGATGCGAGATGCTGCGAGGCAGGGTAAACCAATGGCCGGGACTTTGCAGCGAGGTGCCGGTCGTGCCGCGCGGCGGTGCCGCCTCCGATTTTGCGGCGCACGCCATGCACAGGGTGCATGCAGTGACGTGCGGGACGTGTCGTGCGGCGTGGTCGCCGCCGTCGTCCGCATCGTCGGTGGAAACGCATGCGCGGGCAGCGTTGTCGCGCGCGGCACATGCGCATGCACGTGCATCGCCACGCGCGCCGATCGAAGCGACACCGCGCGACGGTCACGCGGATGCATCGCCCGCATCGCCATTCAATCGCAATCGCGCCGTTTCGACATGACCTCGATCAACGCATCTGCATCGGTGCGATTCACGGCGTGCATGAGACCGCCGGCGCCGTCGCGCGGAATCGTTCGTTCCTGCATCGCGCGGTTGCCGGCCCACGGTCGGCGCACTGTCGCGTGCGCCGATCCTCGGCCATCGGCTGTCGGCCGATACCGGTTGGCAAACGAACGATCGATTCAAACGCCGCGCCGGCTATCTCGGGACGGCCGTCAGCTCGAATACGCGCTCCGGCCGCCGCTGGTGACCGGGCCAGTACGTGCTGCCGTACATCCGGTGGACGGGGCCGAACGGCGCATCGCTCATCGCCGGCGGCGCGTCGAAGCCTTTCTCGATCACCATGTATCCGGCACGCAGCGCGAACGCCGGATGGTTGCCGCCGGGGCGGCTGTCGAACCCGGCGAAGCCGTCGCCGGCTTCCGGCATTGCATTGACGAGCGACGCGTTGCTGCGCGTGATCTGGTCGGGCGAGATCGGCCCGCCGCCGGCGAGACGCGACGCCTCGCGGTTCTTGCCGTCGGTGTCGACCGTGCTGTCGTGCGTGTCGTCGTTGTCGAGCTCGATGCTGCGTGGGCGCAAGCGCTCGGTTTGACCGGATGATTCCATCGCGGCTCTCCTCGCGGCGAAGCGTTCCGGATCGAAGCAAATCCCGTTCCGGGCATGACGGGAAAAGGCGCGCGGGCGATCGCCGCGGTCGCGCGACGCGCACTGATTTGTCGTGATTTATTTCAGCTAGAAGACGCGTTTTCTACAGAGTATGATTCTTTTCCTGCGAAGCGGCGACAGGGGATTGAGTCGCGCCGCCTCTGCCCGCGCCGGGGCGCCGCAGCACCCTTAAAGACGGGCAGTGAACAACAAAGCAAGGGACTAGAGGTGGCGGATTCATGCAAGCGACTACTGCCTTCACGCACCGCGGTTATCTGTTGAACTGCGCGCCCGCGCGTGCCAGCGACGGTTCGTTCAAGCCCTACGTCGTGATCTCCCGATCGAGCGACGGGGAGCTCGTCGCGAACCGCTTTTTCCCGATCGAGCTCCAGTTCAACGACGAAGGCGACGCCATCGCGCACGCGCGCGACTGGGCCGTGCGATGGATCGACGCCAGCAGCATCACGATCTGACGTCGCCGCGATTCGGTGCCCTCGGCCGTCCGGCCGATCCCCGGCGTGCCGCTGGCGGGCACAAAACGCGGTAATCTTGCGGAACCCGTCACTTTATTAGCGGCCGTGCGACCGAGCGCGGCCGCCTGCATTGATATATGTCGACATCACCCGCCCGTCAGTGGGGCCTGGAAGAAATCGTCGCCGGCTTGCGTGAGTCGCGCGAGGAACTCCATCGCACGCGCCATCCGCGCGGCATCCGCGAACTGCCGTCACGCGATGCGATCTGCAAGATTGTGACCGGCCTGCGTGCGTCGATGTTTCCGACGCACTACGGCGCACCGGACCTGACCGACGAAAGCGTCGATTTCTACGTCGGCCACACGCTCGAAAGCACGCTGCGCATCCTGTCCGAACAGATTCGCCGCGCGCTGCCGTTCCTGCCCGAGCATGCCGATACGCCGTTCGCCGAGCTCGACGAACGCGCGTTCGAGATCGCGCGCGAATTCGGCCGGCAGTTGCCGGCGGTCCGCGCGCTGCTCGTCAGCGATATCCAGGCCGCCTATGCGGGCGATCCGGCCGCGCAGCACATCACCGAGATCCTGCTGTGCTACCCCGGCGTGCTGGCGATGATGCACCACCGGCTCGCACACGCGCTGCACCAGCTTGGCGTACCGCTGCTTGCGCGATTCATCAATGAAATCGCCCACTCGGCCACCGGCATCGACATCCACCCGGGTGCGCAGATCGGCCCGAGCTTCTTCATCGACCACGGCACGGGTGTCGTGATCGGCGAGACGGCGATCATCGGCGAGCGCGTGCGCGTGTACCAGGCCGTCACGCTCGGCGCGAAAAGCTTCCCGGCCGATGGCGACGGTGCGCTGGTCAAGGGCAACGCTCGGCACCCGATCGTCGAGGACGACGTGGTGATCTACGCGGGCGCGACGATTCTCGGCCGCGTGACGATCGGGCGCGGTTCGGTGATCGGCGGCAATGTGTGGCTCACGCACAGCGTGCCGCCCGGCACGAGCGTCGCGCAGGGCAAGGTTCGCGAAGGCGGGAGCACCGAGAAGCCGTAACGCGGCGCGCGGGCGCCGGGCGCCCGCCGCCGCGCGCGTCGGTCAGTGCTTGCTGTCGGGCGCGCGGTGCTTGTACAGCACGTCCTGGTCGACGCGGATCAGGTTCTGCCCCGCATCGACGACGAAATCCACGCCGTTGTACGCGTTGCCCGTCAGCATCAGGATCGCGCTCGCGACGTCGTCGGGGCCCGCGATGCGCGCGAGCGGCGTCGATGCGCGGCTCGCGTGTTCGAAGTCGGCCTGCGTCTGGTCGTCGCTCGGCAGCATCAGCCCGGGGAACACCGCGTTCACGCGCAGCACCGGCGCGGACGACAGCGCGAGCATCTGCGTGAGGTTGCCGAGCGCGGCCTTCGCGACCGTATAGCTGAAATGGTCGCGGTGAAAGTTTTCCTTGATCTTCTGGTCGACCACGTTCACGACGACACCCTGCGTACCGGCCGCGCGGGCCCGTTCGTAGAACGCGCGCGTGAGCAGGATCGGCGCGCGGCAGTTGACGGCCCACGCCTGGTCGAACGCCGCGAGGTCGAAGCGCGGGAAATGGTCCTGCCAGAATACCGACGCGTTGTTGACGAGCACGTCGAGGCGCCCGAAGCGCGCATACACCTGGTCGATCAGCGCGGTGATCTGTTCGGCATCCGACAGGTCAGCCTGCAACGCAACCGAATCGTGCCCGCGTTCGGCGATCGCGCGGGCCGCGGCCTGCGCCGCATCGGCCGAACGGTCGTAGTGCACCGCGGTGCGATAGCCGTGCGCGGCGAAATACTCGGCGAACGCGCGCCCGGCCCGGCGCGCGGCGCCGGTCACGAGCACGACGGGCGCGTGCGCCGTTTGCTTCGTCGACTCCATTACGTATTCGTCAGGTTGACTGAAGAAGGATTCGCGACGATCGACAGGAATTCGCGCCGCGTCGACGGATCGGTGCGGAACGTGCCGAGCATGCGCGACGTCACCATCTCGACGCCCGGCTTGTGCACGCCGCGCGTCGAGATGCACTGGTGCGCGGCTTCGAGGATCACGCCGACGCCCTTCGGCTGCAGCACGTCGAACAGCGTGTCGGCGATCTGCACGGTCATCTTTTCCTGGATCTGCAGGCGCTTCGCGAACGCGTCGACGAGGCGCGCGAGTTTCGAGATGCCGACGACGCGATGGTTCGGCAGATACGCGACGTGCGCGCGGCCGATGATCGGCACCATGTGGTGCTCGCAGTAGCTCTCGAAGCGGATGTCCTTCAGCACGATCATTTCGTCGTAGCCGTCGACTTCGCTGAACGTGCGCGCGAGGATGTCGCGCGGCTCCAGCGCGTAACCGGCGAAGAACTGCTCGTAGGCGCGCACGACGCGCGCGGGCGTGTCGATCAGGCCTTCGCGTGCGGGATCGTCGCCGGCCCAGCGCAACAGCACGCGAACGGCGTCCTCCGCTTCTTCGCGGCTCGGACGGGATGCGGCCGGTTCGGGCCGCGCGGACTTCTTTTTAGCCATCTATCTGCTCCATCGAATGCCGCCGCCGGGGCGGCGCGGAATCCGGGCATTGTTTCATGCTTTCGCAGGTCGCGTGCGAGGCCCGGCGCTCACTTCGGCCACTCGTCCTGCTCGTCGTTGAACAGCGACGCGACGACGCCGCGCAGCCACGCGGTGCGCGGATCGTTGTGGTACTTGCGATGCCAGTGCTGCTTCAGGTCGAAGCGCGGCAGGGCGAGCGGCGGCTCGACGGGCACGATGAACGCGTGCTCGGCTGCATACGCATAGCCGATCGCATGCGGCACCGTCGCGATCAGGTCGGTGCGGCTCAGGATGAACGGCAGGCTCATGAAATGCGGCGTCTCGAGCACCGCGCGGCGCTGCATGCGCTGCTTCGCGAGATATTTCTCGAGGACCTCCTGGCTGCGCCCTTCGGCACGCACCACCGCATGCCCGCAGGTGAGGAACTGTTCGACCGTGAACGGCGGCGCCTGTTCGAACGGATGGCCGCGCCGCATCAGGCAGACGAACCGGTGCGTGAACAACCGCTGCTGGAAGAAGTTGTTGCCGTCGAGATCGGGGAAGTAGCCGACCGCGAGATCGATCGACCCGGCTTCGAGGCCGCGACCGACTTCGTCGTGCGCGAGCGAGACCGAGCGCAGGTTCGCGTGCGGTGCACGCATCGCGAACGCCTGCAGCAGCTTCGGCAGGAACACGATCTCGCCCACGTCCGACAGCGCGATCGAGAACGTATGCGTGCTCGCGGCCGGGTCGAAGTCGTGCGGCGCGACGAGGCCGCGCTCGATCTGCGCGAGCGCGTCGCGGGCGGCCGGCAGCAGCGCGAGCGCGCGCGGCGTCGGTTCCATCCCGCGCGACGTGCGCACGAACAGCGGATCGCCGAAGTACTCGCGCAGCCGGCCGAGCGCCGTGCTCACGCGCGGCTGGCTTACGCCGAGCAGGTCGCCGGCACGGCTCACGTTGCGCGTGTCGTCGAGCGCGACGAGGTAGGGAATGAGGTTCAGATCGAGCGCTTCCATCGCCAGGCCAGTATCTTGAAAACGTATACAACATATCTCCTGAATCGCGTTGCCGCATAGTCGGGAAAGCGCTCAAATGTGTTCGACGATTCGAATTAATGTTCAGGAGACGAACAATGCGCACCCAGGTCGCCATCATCGGCGCCGGCCCGTCCGGCCTTTTGCTTTCCCATCTGCTGCGCCTGCAAGGCGTCGATTCCATCCTCGTCGAAGCGCGTTCGCGCGAATACTGCGAGAACCGCATCCGCGCCGGCGTGCTGGAGCAGGGCACGGTCGATACGCTGAACGACGCCGGCCTCGGCGACCGGATGCGCCGCGAGGGGCTCGAGCATCACGGCATCGAGCTGCTGTTCTCCGGGCAGCGCCATCGCATCGACTTGTCCGAATTGACCGGCGGGCGCGCGATCACCGTCTACAGCCAGCATGAAGTCGTGCGCGACCTGATCGCGGCGGGCGTCGAGCATGGCCACCAGATGCATTTCGAAGTCAGCGACGTCGCGCTGCACGACGTCGAGGGCGAGCACCCGTTCGTCACGTTCAAGCATGCCGACGGCCGCGAAGACCGCATCGACTGCGACTACATCGCCGGCTGCGACGGCTTCCACGGCATCGCGCGCCAGACGATCCCGGCCGAGCGGCTGAACACGTTCGAACGCGTGTATCCGTTCGCGTGGCTCGGCATCCTCGCCGACGCGGCGCCGTCGCTCGACGAGCTCGTCTACGCGCATCACGACAACGGTTTCGCCCTCTTCTCGATGCGCTCGCCGACGGTCACGCGCCTGTACCTGCAGTGCAAGCCCGACGAGGACCTCACCGAATGGTCCGATGCGCGGATCTGGGACGAACTGCACACGCGCTTCTCGAACGACACGGGCTGGACGCCGACCGAGGGCCGGATCACGCAGAAAAGCGTGACGCCGATGCGCAGCTTCGTGTCGGAGACGATGCAGCACGGGCGCCTCTTTCTCGCCGGCGACGCCGCGCACATCGTGCCGCCGACCGGCGCGAAGGGGATGAACCTCGCGGTGGCCGACGTCCGCGCGCTGTCCCGCGCGCTCGGCGCGCGCTACCGCAACGGCGACGCGACGCTGCTCGACACGTATTCGGCGACCTGCCTCGAACGCGTGTGGCGGGCCGAGCACTTCTCGTACTTCATGACGAACATGCTGCACTCGTCGCCGGAGGATTCGCCGTTCGTCAATCGCCTGAAGTTTGCCGAGCTGAAATACGTGACGCGCTCGCGGGCCGCCGCGCAGTCGCTCGCCGAAAACTACGTCGGGCTGCCGTTCGACGACGCGACGGCCCCCGAGGGAACCCGCCTTGACAACGCGCTGTGCGCGACTCTATGATCGGCCCATCGTTCGCTAATCGAATCTAGGTTCGATTAGCGAACAAATACCGGGATCGAGATCGGCCCCGGCGCGACACGCGGCACGCGCGTGTCCCCTCGACAGGCCGCGCATCGAGCCGCGGGTTCGTATCAGGAAGAGACATGGTCAACAAGATTTTCGAATCGCTTCAGTCGGCGGTGGCCGACATCCACGACGGCGCGACAATCATGATCGGCGGCTTCGGCACGGCCGGCATGCCGTCCGAGCTGATCGACGCGCTGATCGAGCAGGGCGCGCGCGACCTGACGATCGTCAACAACAACGCGGGCAACGGCGAGACGGGCCTCGCGGCGCTGCTGAAGGCGAAGCAGGTGCGCAAGATCATCTGCTCGTTCCCGCGCCAGAGCGATTCGCAGGTGTTCGACGGGTTGTACCGCGCCGGCGAGATCGAGCTGGAACTCGTGCCGCAGGGCAACCTCGCGGAGCGTATCCGCGCGGCGGGCGCCGGCATCGGCGGTTTCTTCACGCCGACGGGTTACGGCACCAAGCTCGCGGAAGGCAAGGAAACGCGCGTGATCGACGGCAAGCCGTATGTGTTCGAGACGCCGATCCACGCCGATTTCGCGCTCGTGAAGGCGTACAAGGGCGATCGCTGGGGCAATCTCGTATATCGCAAGACCGCGCGCAACTTCGGGCCGATCATGGCCAGCGCCGCGAAGGTCGCGATCGTGCAGGTGTCGGAAGTCGTGCCGCTCGGCGCGCTGAACCCGGAACACATCGTGACGCCGGGCATTTTCGTCCAGCGCGTCGTCGAGGTGCCGCAGGCCGCGCATGCGGCCGAGCTGGCTGCCGAACATGCTGCATCGCAAGCCGCTTGAGGGAGATATTCAGATGAAACGACTGACCCGCGATGAAATGGCCAAGCGCGTCGCCCAGGACATCCCCGAAGGCGCGTACGTGAACCTCGGCATCGGCGTGCCGACGCTGGTGGCGAACCACCTCGACCCGAGCAAGGAGATCTTCCTGCACAGCGAGAACGGCCTGCTCGGCATGGGCCCCGCGCCCGCGCCCGGCGAGGAAGACGACGAACTGATCAACGCCGGCAAGCAGCACGTGACGCTGCTCACCGGCGGCGCGTATTTCCACCATTCGGATTCGTTCGCGATGATGCGCGGCGGCCACCTCGATTACTGCGTGCTCGGCGCGTTCCAGGTATCGGCGAACGGCGACCTCGCGAACTGGCATACGGGCGCACCCGATGCGATTCCGGCGGTCGGCGGCGCGATGGACCTCGCGATCGGCGCGAAGCAGGTGTTCGTGATGATGGAGCACCTGACGAAGCAGGGCGAGAGCAAGATCGTCGCGCAGTGCTCGTATCCGGTCACCGGCGTGCAATGCGTGAGCCGTATCTATACGGATCTCGCCGTGCTCGACGTGACGGCCGACGGGCTGGCCGTGAGCGAGATCTTCACCGACCTGTCGTTCGACGAACTGCAGAAGCTGACCGGCGTGCCGCTGATCGACGCGACGCAAAAGGCGGCTGCCTGAACCACCGACGTGCCGGCGCGTGCGTTTGCGCGCATGCCGGCGCGCTTGGGTGGACAATAGGCGCACGCCGTTTCCCCAATCTGATGCCATGCTCGAAGACAGCGCCCGCCTGACCTCCCTCATCTGCGGCACCGAGCCGCTCAACCGGATCTGGTCGCCCCGCGCGACGATCCAGCGGATGCTCGACGTCGAGGCCGCGCTCACGCGCGCGCTCGCCGCGCAGCAGGTGATTCCCGCCGCCGCGGTCGCGCCGATCGAACGCGCGTGCGACGCAAGCCGGCTCGACGCCGACGCGCTCGCGCACGGCGCGGCGCTCGGCGGCAATCTCGCGATTCCGCTCGTCAAGCAGCTCACCGCGCAAGTGAAGGCCGACGACCCCGAGGCCGCGAAGTTCGTGCACTGGGGCGCGACGAGCCAGGACATCATCGATACCGCCACCGTGCTGCAGCTGCGCGACACGCTCGACGTGCTCGAGCCGATGCTCGACGAAGCGTGTGCGTCGCTCGCGGCGCTCGCGCGCACGCATCGCGCGACGCCGATGATCGGCCGCACGTGGCTGCAGCAGGCACTGCCGATCACGCTCGGCCTGAAATTCGCGCAATGGCTCGACGCGCTGCTGCGCCATCGCGCGCGTTTCGCCGAATTGCGCGAACGCGCGCTCGTGCTGCAGTTCGGCGGCGCGGCCGGCACGCTCGCGAGCCTGCGCGAGCACGCGGCCGGCGTCACGGCCGCGCTGGCGGCGGACCTGAAGCTCGCCGCACCGGCCGTGCCGTGGCACACGCAGCGCGACCGCATCGCGGAAGCCGCGTCCTGCTTCGGGATGCTGACCGGTACGCTCGGCAAGATCGCGCGCGACGTGTCGCTGCAGATGCAGACCGAAGTCGGCGAGCTTGGCGAACCGGCCGCCGCCGGCAAGGGCGGCTCGTCGACGATGCCGCACAAGCGCAACCCGGTCGGTTGCGCGGCGGTGCTCACCGCCGCGGTGCGCGCACCGAACCTCGTCGCGACGGTGTTCGCGGGCATGGTCCAGGAACATGAACGTGCGCTCGGCGGCTGGCAGGCCGAATGGGACGCGCTGCCCGATCTCGCGCGCCTGACCGGCGGCGCGCTTGCGCAGATCGCCCAGATCGTCGCGGGCCTCGACGTGAACACCGAGCGCCTTGCCGCGAACCTCGACCTGACGCGCGGGCTGATTCTCGGCGAAGCGGTGATGCTCGCGCTCGGCGACAAGATCGGCCGGCTCGACGCGCATCACGTCGTCGAGCATGCGTCGAAGGAAGCCGTACGCACGGGCTCGACGCTGTTCGATGTGCTCGCCGCCGATGCGACCGTGTCGGCGCACCTGTCGCGCGACGCGCTCGCGCGGCTGCTTGATCCCGCTCATTACGTCGGCGAGGCGCAGGCCTGCGTCGACGCCGTGCTCGCGCTGCACGCGGGCACGCAATAACCAGGAGAACCTCGATGCCTTTCGCCACTGTCAACGGCGTGAAACTGCATTACCGGATCGACCGTGCCGCGCGCGCCGACGCGCCGTGGCTCGTCTTCTCGAATTCGCTCGGCGCCGACCTGCAGATGTGGGCACCGCAGATCCGTCCGCTCACGCAGCACTTCAACATCCTGCGCTACGACACGCGCGGTCACGGCCATTCCGATGCACCGGCAGGTTCGTACACGGTCGAGCAGCTCGCCGGCGACGTGATCGGCCTGCTCGACCACGTCGGCATCGATCGCGCGCATTTCTGCGGGATCTCGATGGGCGGGCTGACGGGCGCGGCGCTGGCCGCGCGCTTCCCGTCGCGCATCGTGCGCGCGGTACTGTCGAACACCGCGGCAAAGATCGGTTCGCCGGAAGTGTGGGCGCCGCGCGCGCAGAAGGCACGCGCCGAAGGGATGGCCGCGCTCGCCGACGCCGTGCTGCCGCGCTGGTTCACCGACGCATTCGTCGAGCGTGAGCCGCGCCTGTTCGATGCGATCCGCGACACCTTCGTGCATACCGACAAGGACGGTTACGCGGCGAACTGCGACGCGCTGAATGCCGCCGACCTGCGCGAAGAGGTGAAAGGCATCGCGCTGCCGGTGCTCGTCGTGACCGGCGCGAAGGACATGTCGACGCCGCCCGACCAGGGCCGCGCGCTCGCCGCCGCGATTCCGGGTGCGCAGCACGTCGAATTCGACGCCGCGCATATTTCGAACATCGAGTGCACCGACGGCTTCAACCGCGCGCTGCTCGATTTCCTGACCGCGTGAGGCACCGGCGATGAACGACCAGGAACGTTACGAAGCAGGGATGACGGTGCGTCGCGCGGTGCTCGGCGACGCGCACGTCGATCGTTCGATCGAGAACCGTACCGAGGTGACCGACGAATTCCAGAACCTGATCACGCGTTATGCATGGGGCGAGATCTGGACGCGCGACGGCCTGCCGCGCCATACGCGCAGCCTGCTGACCATCGCGATGATGGTGGCGCTCAATCGCGGCGAGGAGCTTGCGCTCCATCTGCGCGCCGCGCGCAACAACGGCGTGACCCGCGACGAGATCAAGGAAGTGCTGCTGCAGACCGCGATCTATTGCGGCGTGCCGGCCGCGAATTCCGCGTTCCATCTCGCGGACAAGATCTTCAAGGAACAGGACGCGGCCGCGTAAGACGGTCGGTCAGGCGCGGCCGGCTGAGGGCGGCCGCAACCGATCGCGTGGCCCGCTGTCGCAAGCGGGCCGTCGACGACGGAATCGATGAACGCGCCGGCAGAGCATCGGCGCACGGCACACCGGATGATTGGTGGACGAACAAAGGAAGGGCGCGGCTGCCATGCCGTATTGCTCATACATTATTAGCGTTGCATGGGACCGGAGTAAGCGCTGACGCGCCAACGCCGGTCGACCACGACGCATGGGATCCACGTAGGCGCTAACGCGCCAGCTTGGATCGACACAGGAGACTAGCGATGAATCGCGCACCCGTGGTCGATGTCCAGACCTTCATCAACGAGCAGCCGTTCGGCGGCTTTCAATGGCTCGTGTTCCTCATGTGTTTCGTGATTGTGCTGCTCGACGGCTTCGATACGGCCGCGATCGGCTTCATCGCGCCGTCGCTGCTCGGCGAATGGAACCTCACCAAGCCCGATCTCGCACCGGTACTCAGCGCCGCGCTGTTCGGCCTCGCGTGCGGCGCGCTCGTGTCGGGCCCGCTGTCCGACCGGCTCGGCCGCCGTTCGCTGCTGCTCGGCTCGGTATTCCTGTTCGGCGTCGCATGCCTGATGTCCGCATTCTCGACGACCATCGGACACCTGACGATCCTGCGTTTCATCACCGGCGTCGGGCTGGGCGCGGCGATGCCGAACGCGGTCACGATGATGGGCGAGTTCTGCCCGGACAAGCGCCGCGCGACCGTGATCAACCTGATGTTCTGCGGCTTCCCGCTCGGCGCCGCGTTCGGTGGTTTCCTGGCCGCGTGGATGATTCCGCATTTCGGCTGGCGCAGCGTGCTGATCCTCGGCGGCGTGACGCCGCTGCTGCTCGGCGTGCTGTTGCTGCTGAAGATGCCGGAATCGGTGCGCTTCATGGTCGCGAGCGGCCAGCATGTCGACAAGATCCGCGCAACGCTTGCGCGCATCTCGCGCGACGCGCTGAACGCCGGTTCGTTCGCGATGACCGAAGCCGCGCCGCAGACCGGCAGCAAGGGCCTCGGCGTCGTGCTGTCGCGCTCGTACATCGTCGGCTCGGTGATGCTGTGGCTCGCGTACTTCATGGGGCTCGTGATCTTCTACGCGTCGATCAACTGGATGCCGATCCTGCTGAAGGATGCCGGGCTGACGCCGAAGAGCGCGACGCTGATCTCCGCGCTGTTTCCGCTCGGCGGTGTGGGTGCCGTGCTGTGCGGCGTGCTGATGGACCGCTTCAACGCGAACCGCGTGATCGCCGTGTGCTACGCGCTGACGGCCGTCAGCGTGTATGCGATCGGGCAGGCGGCCGGCAACGTCGGGCTGCTCGTGCTGGTCGTGTTCGTGGCCGGCGTGCTGATGAACACCGCGCAATCGTCGATGCCGGCGCTCGCCGCCGCGTTCTATCCGACCGAGGGGCGCGGCACGGGTGTTGCGTGGATGCTCGGCGTCGGCCGCTTCGGCGGGATTGCGGGATCGTTCCTCGTCGCCGAGCTGACGCGCCGGCATTTTTCGTTCGCGGGCGTGTTCGCGACGATCGCCGTCGCGGGCTTGCTCGCGTGTGTCGCGCTGCTGATCAAGCAGATGGCGCGGCCGCATGGCGTGACGCAGCCGGCGGGCAAGATCGAATCGCTCGGGCATTGAGCGACGCGCGGGCCGGTGCGATGCGCCGGCCCGCCGATACGGCGGCCGTCGGGCCGCCGGTTATTCTTCCGCGTCGTGTTCCTTCACGAAGTTGCGCAGATACGCGCGCAGCGCAGCCTCCCGGCTGCGATGATCGGAGAGGTTCGCGGCGCCCATGTCTTCCTCTTCGCCGAACATCGTCGGCGGCGCGCAATAGATGCCGATCTCGATGTCTTCGCGCAACACACGAATCTCGTGCGTGAGCGGGCGATACTCGGCGATCCAGTGCATCCCCTCGATGTGTTCACCCGCCCTCAGCAGTGGCTTCATCGGCACTCTCCCGGCAGCAGCGGCGCAACCGGCGAAGCGGTTGCGCGCGCCCGTACCAAAAGGGTACGCCTGCATGGCACGAATCTCAACGGGCGCGCCGTGAGCGCTCACTGCGGCAGCAGGTGCGCGATCAGGGGGTACAGCGACAGGATCAGCAGTACGGCCATCGTCACGTTGAAGAGGCGCAGCGCGCGGGGTTTCGACAGGAAGCGGCGCAGGCCGAGCCCGAACGCGGCCCACAGGCTGATGCACGGAAAGCCGATCAGAATGAATACGACGGCCATCCACGCGGCGTTCATCCCGTAGTCGCCGGACAGGCGGACCGTCGTCGCGGCGGTCAGCACCATCATCCATGCCTTCGGATTGATCCACTGGAAAGCGGCGGCTTCGATGAACGTCATCGGCCGCGGCTTGCCGCCGTGTGCCTTCACTTCGCCCGACGTGCCGATGCGCCACGCGAGGTACAGCAGGTACGCGACGCTCGCGACTTCGAGGATCGTATAGAGCAGCGGCAGGCGCTTGAATGCTTCGCCGAGGCCGAAGCCGACGCAGAGCATCAGGATCGCGACGCCGGTGCTGATGCCGAACAGGTGCGGCACGGTGCGGCGGAAACCGAAATTGACGCCGGATGCGAGCAGCATCGTGTTGTTCGGGCCGGGCGTGATCGACGTGACGAGCGCAAACAGCATGCCGGCGGGCAGCGCGCTCAGGGTGAGGAATTCCATCGCGGATTCTCCATTCTGTTCTGGACTGGGATGGAGGTCAGTTTAGCGACGGTTTTCTGTACAGTACCGGTACAGTTTGATTGACGATTGCCGGTACGGGGGCCTTGCTAGCGTGCTTGGTAGCGCCACGGCTGTTGTTTCTCAAAAAAGATGTCCGCAGTCTCAATAAGTTGTCTTTGAATAAAAGGCGGCGTCCCGCGCGTTCGGGATAAGATCTGACTCGCTCTGCGAGAATCGGCGGGTCAATATTTGGCAGTGTGGGATTTTGACGCAATGTTAGATCGACATCATCGCGTCGTTGTTGCCGCACTGAGGGCCTCAACCGCCACTTCACTTCGAACGCTTATCGGCAGAGGCAGGAGCGGGGAGCGCGAACGGCTAACACTAAGCTACGCAGAGCGTAACTCGGCCAGGCCTCCTCCAATTGCGTTCGTCTGAAGTGGCATGCCTGCGATGACATAGGCCACATATTGGCCACCCTCCGTCAACGACATGCGCTACAGTGCTGACCGTGCGGGTACCCGTCCTCAACGCGTTCTTCCGACGCTAGCTAGGCTGGACTAGATCAAACAGACAGCGTCAGATCGATTGACTTAGTTCGGCGCCTGTTTCGGACGTTCGACATCGCGAGCTATATCGTTGGCAATCTGAATTCGAAGACTAAGTCGCGCTTACTCGCTTGCCAGAAATTCCTGCTGACTGGCAATTAATGAGGCGCCGCACGCCGTCTTCATATCGTGCAGTGCGACTGGTCTCATTTCGATCGAATACTGACTCGAGCCTTGGACTATTGGATATACACCGCCGCATTTTGGGCAGGACACCATATGGCCGAGTCCGGCGGCGGGTCTGCCACTAAAGTCGGCACTAGAGAAGCCTTCTAGAACAACACCGCCGTGGTCCGTCAAATCGCCCTTGCGAACAATAGCCTTCATGTGGCTGCTACTCCGTCCGATGCTTCTTTACCAGTTCCAAGGTCTCGCACGCTCGAAGAATCGTGTCTTCCGAGAATGGCGATAGAGGATGTTCGTTGAGCCAGAGAAGCCATTCGATTACAGCGTCGCACTCGACGTCTGTCAGCTTGGGCCAACGCTGCAAAAAATAGTCATCCCAGTATTCCACAACCGGCGACCTGTCCAGCGACCCCATCAAACTTTCGATGACCGTCAACGCGACCTGATTGTCTTGGATCGAGACACGCATGATACCGGGCAGAAAGTAGCAGAACGCCTCGGGTGTGAATCTGTAGATAGCATCCGCGTACTTTGTCCAGTCGTAAGCAGTCGTCTCGTCCCAGAGCAGGTTTGAGAAGTGTAATGCGTCGTAGTAGTCGTTCGTGTCCGGTGAGACTGTTGGAACGACCGACATCGGCCTCTTCCTTTCGGAAAAAGCTTGTCTAATACGTTCCATCACTAAACGCCCGTCATCAGCTGTTTGCATTTTCCTACCATCGCCCATGCATCTGCCATTGCTTGTTGGTGGCCTTGGTCCCCACCGTTCCAACACCGTTGCTCGCGTTGTGACCTCGCCTTCGCAAGACCAAGCCAAGCGTTGTAACGAACCGTCAAGTCGTAACCTCTCATAGCCGGTGTACACCCGCCGAGTTTGCCGACGACATCTTTTGCGCGGTTCACCTCGTCGTTCAACTGCTTGCATGGATCGTTCGGACAAGGCGCTGCATCTGTAGCCGGTTTTGCTTTCGCTTGGCTCTGCGAGCTGCTGCCAGTTATGGCATTGTAGAGCGCACCGCCCCCAATGATTACAGCGCCGCCGATGATCGTCACACCGGCCACGATACAGGCCACCAACGTTGACGTTATAGGCGAGCCCGACGTTGAGCATTTTCCCGAGTCCGACCGTCTCGAATTTGACGCCACCCGTAGAAAGTGTCCAGTTTCGACCTATCGCCGCGTTCTCGTCGTTGCCGATCGATTTGCCGCGATCGTTACCAACCGTGTGCGATTCGTCGTTTTCGACTTCGATGCGCTGATCTTTCTCGGCATGTAACCAGACTTCTTCTTGCCCCTTTTTATCCTCGAAGCGCAGTGCGTTCGCGGTGTCGGAGCTTCCACCCGTGGTAGATCTGGTCAAAATCCCGCTTTGTGTCGCGTTTGCCGGAAGTTGCCACGGCGGCATGTTTTGCGCGTTATAGACGGACGAGATGATCAGAGGCCGATCGGGATTTCCGTCACCGAATACAATGACCACTTCGTCGCCGATTCTGGGCAACTGAATCATCCCGAAACCGCCGCTTGCCCATGGTTGGGCAACGCGAATCCAACAAGAACTTGCCTGGTTTTTCTTACCCAGTCTGTCCCAATGGAACTGGACTTTTACTCGGCCGAGTTCGTCCGTGTAGATTTCGTCCCCCTTAGGGCCGACCACGACAGCAGTCTGGATGCCATGAATGACCGGGTGCGGGATCGTTTGCAACGGCCGAAATGCGATCTTCTTACGGATGCACCGAAATTCGTTCGTGTAAGTCGCAACTCCAGGTTTAGCCTGATAGTTGTTTGTGCCGTGGTGTCGAATCCAGGTTAGAAGAAACTGCCGGTCTTCGGGCTGGACTCGTTCGTGATCGTAGTGGTCTTCGACCTGGATGTAATGGCCGAGTGTGAGGCGACGGCAGTAGCTTTTGCCGACAAAAATCTTGCTATGCGCAGCGAGTGCCTCGCTCCGAAAGCGGGCGAGTTGCTCGCCTCTGCTACTGTCGGGGAAGCCATGTGCGCCAAGGTAGTCGTAGACTTCGTAATTTTCTACGTCACCCTGATTGATACCGGTGTCGTCTTGAACCTGCCGTTGTGCTGCTGGGGCTTTGTAGTCGACGGTCTTGAGCGTCGTACTTCCGGAGGTCAATTGTCGACGTGCCGCGAATGCGGTGATCACCTGTTCGTCGTCGAGAATTTCGTCTGTCGAGTAGCGCAAGCTCGCGCTGCGTCCGGCAATCGGCTTCGCATCGACGGATGTGTCGCTGATGATCAGCTTGTGGGCATCCTTCGCGTGCTCGAAGTAGAAGAACAGTCCTTCCTCCTGCATCAGCCGCAGTACAAACGTCAGGTCTGTTTCCTTGTACTGAATGCAGTAACTGCGATTGACAGTCGGTTTCTGCAGGCGAAACTCCACTTCACCGAATTTCCGATAGGGCTGCAGTACTGCACCGAGGATGTCGGTGACCGTCTGTTCCTGGAAGATCCGTATGTCTTGCCGACGGTCCATGAACGTGATCCAAGGACGGGCGATTGCCTTGTATCGGGCGAGGCCGCCATCCGTGCCGATGTGCTCGAAGTCCGTGATATAGCCGTGAAAGTATCGCTCGTCGGTGCTGGCGAGTGCGTCGGTAAGCTGCAGGGTGATCGTGACGGGCTTACCGATCAGCTTCTTGAGTTCGATGTTCGGATCTTGCGAGGCCAGTGTGAGCCAGATCTCGAACAGTTTCCCCAAGCCTTCCTCGCACGTGAATTCCGTGAGCACGAGTTCGGACCGGCCCGACAGCGGCGTCTTGATCGTGAACAACCGGTTGTTCTGTAACGCAAAGAATTGCTTCGCGATCTCGGCAATGGAGAGCGGTGGCATGCGATGGCGTCCTGTCTTATTGGTTCAAGAGTGAATTGATCTCATACCGATCCGACCACCCGTCAAATCGGCTCCTTGGGCGGCCCGGGTGAACAAGTTGCACATTGAGCGAGATCAACCTTGTTTCCGCCGTATAACCGCACGAACCCAACCAGCAATCGCAACAAACGTCAGACCGGGGGAAAGTATCAGTGCAACCAGTAGGTCGAAGACTTTGGAAAGCTCGGATTCCGTGGCCCCAAATATCCAGTGACTGGCAGTTCGGGTCACGACGTACCATAGAAGTGCGCCACCTATCGAACACAATCCGATCATGAGCCAAGGTTTCGTTTCCGGTTCAACCTTGCGCCAGACAAAAATCGCGCTCGCAGCCCAAGCGGCATAGATAGGAACCCACAAGGGTCGGGAAATTTCGGAGGCCGATACAAAAGTCGACAGGATCGCCACAAGGATCATGAGGACAAGCAAACCCATGGCATCCGGGAAATATCGGCTTCGTTGCATGGTAATCAATGGCATTGGTTTCTCATTTCTTGAATGCTGAATTGGGACACGTGCAAGCGTGCTGAGCCTGATCCATTGCAGCCGTGCCAAACGGAGTGAAGACCGCGCCGGCCAACTCAGCTGCTCCGGAAAGAAATGACGAGACTGTACCTAAGACGCCAGCAGTCGCTGGGAAAATGCCACTTATGGCCCTTCCAACAAGACCGGGTCCTTTCGTAAGGGTTAGCTTTTCTGCACCAACTTCACCCGCAGTCTTAAGCGATTCAACGTATCCTTCATTCATGCTTGGGATGTACTGTTGGATGTTGCCTGCATTCGCTACCCACGCTCCGGTCGATCCGTAGTTGGCGCGCAAGAAATTCTGGACGCATTTGCTGCCTGTTGGGGCGAGAGGATAAATTCCGTTCTTATCTGGATAAGCACCATATTGATTAGGACGCACGCTATAGGGCCCCATGCCCGGGTTGTCGAGGCCGCGCGGGTCTGTATAGCTCAGCGGATTTCCCGCAGCATATGCGTAGAAATTGACCCCGCCGTAAATTCCGATCGGATCTTGGTTAACGTACCGTCCAATCTGCGGATCAAAGTATCGGTGACGGTTGTAGTACAGCCCCGATTCCAGATCGTGATACTGCCCGGGGAACCGGATCGGATTGTCGATTTCATCTACGATATGTGTAGGTGCACCGCCGTAGGCATTCAGATCCACCGCCCACACAACTTTCCGATCGTCATCTACCAGTTCTTGCGGTGTGCCCAGATGGTCACTCAGGAAATGATAGCGCTTGCCACCCTCCAGTTTCGTTAATGGACCGGAATGGTCAGGGTGTGCGATGTAAGTGACGGCAACATCCTCGCGTGGTGACGCACCCGCGCGGATCTCCTGTAGCATCCAGTCGCCGTCCCAAACAAAAAGCGTTGTACGCGGCGTTTCGCGCGCTGGCTTGTGGATCTTTGCAATGCGCCGTCCGATTGCATCGTAGTGGTATTCGGTTTGGCTGCCGTCCGCGTGCTCGATGCTTGCGAGTTGATGCGCACCATCGTATCGGTAGCGTGTTGTCATCGCTGCTGTCGTTTCGGCGGTACGGATGGATTGAGTTTCACTCTGTCTCGAGAACACTCGATCAAGTAGTTTGAGTGGTGGTGCAGGCGTAACGCTCTCGCGGATTTGCTGTATCGATTGGCTGACCTGATTTCCGTGCCCATCGTATGCGAATGCGAGCTGCGAACGCTTATCGCCGTTGGTGTCTACGAACTGAGACAACCGATTTCCGTGCGTGAAGTGTTCAACTGTCGGATTGTCGCCTTCGATTTCATCAGCGACACGTGCAAACAGATTTCCGGTCGAATCGTAGTGGAACGTTTCGCTCGAAACTCGAAGTTTCGCCTCGCCAGGCGTGCGAGTGACGCCTGTTAATCGAGCAAGCTGATCATATCGATAATGGCGCATACCGCGCCATGCATCGGCCTGCTGCGTCAGTTGACCAGAGGGGTCGTATTTCCACGTACGCCACGGCCGCGGATCCGTGCGCGGCTGACCACGTTCATCGAGATCCTGTAGACGTTGTGATTTCAGATAGCCGGCGTCGGTGTAATCGAACAGCTGAGCGATCGGGCCTTGGGTGGTCGTGACCGTGCGATGCAGCGCGTCGCGCTCGAAGTTCGCCAGTGGCTCGCCGTTCAGCAGCAGTCCGTGGATATGCCCGGTGCCGTAGCGCTGCCAGGTGAGCATGCCCATACCGGGTAGCAGAGTCTCGCTGCGGTTGCCGGCAGCGTCGAGTTGATGCTGGAGTCGCCAGACCCGACCGTGGTGCGCTTGCACTTCCCCGGTTCGTCTTCTCGCCGCGTCATACTCGTAGGTGACTTGTGACTCAGAGCCGTTTGTCGGCTGATGGCGCAGTTGCGTAAGCAAACCTCTTTCGTCGTAGACCAATGCAGTACGCGTACCGTCTCCGAGCCGCCGCTCGATCAGGCGGCCGAGACTGTCGTACAGCATCGATATGCGCAGTTGGCCTTCCTGACCATGATCGATTTGCTCAACCGGCTCGCCTGCGGAGTTATACACGACCTGCTGGCGACGTCCGTCGAAACCAATCTGCTCTACGATGCGCCCTGACGCATCGTAGCTGAACGTGCAGCGCTCGCCTTTCGCGTTGATTAGACTGGTCAGTCGACCGAGCTCATCGTATCCAAACTTCGTCTCGCTACCCATCGGATCGAGGACACCGACAGGTTCGCCGTATGCATCCCATGTGACGCGTGTCGTTCGGCCGAGCGGATCGATGTGCGCGATTGGCCGCCCAGCCTGGTTGTATTCGGTTTTCCAAATGCCAAGCCCAGCGGGTTGGACCGCAGTAAGCTTGCCGGCAGCGTTGTTATGGAGATTTTCTGTTTGCCCTACCGCTGTCGTTTGACCAGTCAATTGGCCGAACTCATCATACGCATACCGGGTGATGTAACCGGAACAATCGGTGTGGGCAATCAGCTGGCCTGCATTATTGAACTGCAGATGCGTAACGTTGCCGAGCGCGTCTGTATGCATGCTCGGCAAGCCGTTTTCGTAGGCCGTTTCGTTCACGTTGCCGAGCGGATCGACTTCCTTGATCAGATTTCCGTTCGCGTCGTATTCGCGCTGCCAGATCTGACCGGCGGGATCAGTGATTCGCGTCGGCAGGTTGTGTTCGTTGTACTCGATGCGTGTCAGGTGACCGGCGGCATCTCGAATGGCAACCGGATTGCCTTGCGCATCACACACCGATTTGGGTGTGCGGCCAAGAGCATCGGTGCGGCCTACGACATTTCCGGTTTCGTCGAACTCGGTGGTCTCGGTGCTGCCGTCAGGATGCGTGACATGGTCCACCGCCCACAATCCGTTGTACCGGTATATCGTGGTATTTCCGAGCATGTTGGTCACGCGTGTCATCTGCAGCCGAGCTTGATAGTCGAATCGCGTGTCGCGTGTGATCAGCGGCTTGCCGTTGTCGTCGCGCGTGAAGGCGTAGGTACGTATGCAACGCGACTGCGGGGTAACGCCGTCCCATTCGGACACGAACGTTGCGCCGGTCGGTGTTTCGTAGCTCGAGAGCAGGTGCTCGTGGTATGAGTACCGCCAGATCATGTTGCCATGATCGACCGCCTGGATCATATCGCCGCGGTCGTCGTAGCTATACGTGGCGAGTTTGCGCTTTGAATCACCGTGCTCATCGAGCCAATGCACTTCTATGATACGGCCGAATTCATCGTGCCGGCACGCGACTGTATGGACGTTGTTTCGGATTTCACGCAGGCTACCGGTCGGCGAGTAGGAAAGCGTGAGTGCCTGGCCATCTCGCGTCTCGTACAAGTGGAGCTGCCAGCGCGATGGATCAACCGGGTGGCGCTCGTAGGTCTCGACAATCCCATTCGGAAAGCGAACCGCATAACGTGGTCCGTTTTCGCCGTCATCGAGCCGCGCAAGCGTGTACTTCTCGATCGAATGAAAATGTGCGTCGCCCGGTTCGAGCATCGGAAAATGCAGTTGTCGCCCGTCGAAGTCGATATAGACAAGCTTCGATACGGCAGCGATCGTTTGTCGTTGAACTTCGGTCGCATATTGCAGTTTCCACGCGACGCCAAGGCTGCCGGTACGTTGATCTGCGCTGCGGTATCGGCGGCTCCATTGAATAGGTACCCGCCGGATACGGGTGCCGGATCACGACGTTGTCGCAATTGCGCGCTACAGCTGAAATGGAGGTCCACGAAATACGCTCGTAGTGCGCGCGGGTTCGAGAACGTAATTTTCGAGTGGGCGTACGGTTAGGTGCGCGCGAAAAAGAAAATGCCCGCTCATCGGGCGGGCATTTGAGGAGGTGGGGCGAGATCATACCGCGGAACCACCTCCAAGCCGGTAAGCCCCGCACCCTGTTTTCTTTCGCCGAACATAGGTTGGCTACGAGGTGAGAGTAGCCGCTATTTTGCAGACCTGCAACGTGTGTACCCGACCCTATCCAGCCGCGCCGGCCTCGAGCGATGTGACGTAGCGCAGCAGGTCTTCGGTGCGCCCCTCCGATATCAACTCTTCGGCAGTCTTGTAGCCGAAGGTCGGCAGCGGTTCATTGCGATACCAAAACAGCGTGCTTCGTACGTCTCCGGAGATATCGGTTGCAGCTCGGATGACCCGGAGCGCGTCTCGAAGGTACTGTTGCACGCTTTCGGAGCCAGCCAAGCGGCTTACCGTATTGCGGTGTACATGGGCTAGCCGTGCGAGTGTTTGCATATCGATATGCAGGGCAGACGCGAAGCGTCGCGCCGAGATGATCGGCGCGATGCACTCCGAGTCCTTCAAAGACGCCATGAACTGGTCGAAATCGAGGGGTGGCGTTGAATCTCGGGCCAGATTGGGGTTCACGGCAGATTTCTTGGTGCACACTATGCGCACATTTATAGCACAAGCAGTGTCGACTGTGCTGGCCGTTGAAACGCCCGTCCATGGCGCTGTTTGTCGCTAAGTTCCGTCGAGACATCTAGGCGGGGCCGTGACATTCCCAAGGACGACTTTTCTGAGAAATCCCGGGGCCACGGACATCTTTTTTGAGACGAGAGGCATGTAGATTTCTCAAAAAAGATGTCCAAGTCTTTGATCTGTCTAGGGGGCCAAAGACACCTTTTCTGAGAGCCCACGGCATCGATGCGTCCGTGCAGTTCCTTACAGGGTTTCTTGATCTCCAGTTGCGCGTTGCGCAACGTGAGGTCGATCGTGGCCACCGTCTTGTCCGATCGGGCATCGAGTCTATTCAGCGCGTGACGGAACCCGGTCGTCGAGACGTCATTCTCCGCCGGCAGTTGCACGCCCCTCCGAACAGGCCGCCGCGCTCGCTGCGCGTCGCCTGGTCGTGGGATGGGACTGAGAAAAAGCGCTGGCTGGCGGCCGTTACGCCCAGGTTGATGACGGTAGTGTTGCTTGGGGGGATCGTGCCGATCATGGCCATGACGCGAGATAGCGCTTGCATGGCCGTGGTATAGGGCGCATTCTCGTGAGGTTCGATGTGCGTGACCGATGGTTTTGCTCCGACTCCTTACCTTACGCTTCCCCCTGTCCGCATAACTAAGCAGAAGGCTCACCACGACGATCCTGCGCGCGAACGTCGAAGCTGCGAACTTCGCGCGTCAACCGAGCCTCCCTCCGAGGTTTGATCCGGCAGTTCCGTGCGCGAGAGATGCCGTCGGCGGCAAGCCCGCGGGTCGTCGTCCGGTCCTCGTATGGGGCGGCCGACGACGATATTCAGTCACCGCGACGGTCCTGAAATTTGAAATTCTCTTTTTGGGAACCGGCATGCCTAAGCAAACCGAACTGAAGCCAGCCACGCCCGCCAGCCACAGCGATTACGTCGACGTGAAAAAGGCGCGTGCCTTGGCACTGAAGCGCGCGGACAGCGAGCGTGCCGAGAAGCGGCGCGAAAATGACGCCCGCATCGATGTCAACGCGAGCAAGTGGCGTTATATCTGTCAGGAGAGCTAGATGGCGAATAGCACCGTGACGCTCAACTTTCCGAATCCCAGTCGCTCCTACGACTCTTCCAGGCACTGTGTATGTTTCTGGGGCTACGACAATTCTCGCGAGATTACCTTTCTGGTCGACGATGCGATGCTGGCGAAACTGAACTCCGACATGGATTCTGGCGAGCCCGCCTTGCTTGCGGCCTTCGACCGCAATCGCGACCGGATTCTGGGGCTCGCCCGAGACCTTTACAAGGGTGGGCCCCAGAACCGGTACACGATCTCGTGAGGTCGGCCCCCGTTTGCGCGCGCACCCCACGTGCGTCTTCTTTCTGACCTGCACTCGCCGCGCGTGCGGGTATTCCGGGGCCGAGGGGGCATGGATCGGTCAAGGCATGCGCTGCTTGATTATCACGAACGCAGCAAGCACCGTCTCGACTTCTGCGCTCCTGGCCCTGGGGGCTCGACCGGACAACCCAGCCGGATCCGTTTCGGGTATTTCACGGCGCACCGCACGTTGCTCTGCCGTTAGCCGCGGACACCCTGGCCATGCGCTACAACGCGTTACGCTGAGGCACCTTGCCGCCCACACAGGGTTCGATCTGTCCCATCCGGCAATCCTGTTCGAACGCTCACGCTGCCTGTCGGCGTGGAAATCCTATGGCGCCCAGCGGTGGGCACTGCGCTGCAACCCTTCGAGCGGAAATCTGCATCCGGCCGAGGGCTATCTTCTATATCCGGCTCTGCCCGGCTTCTCGCGCAAGGTCTGCTTCGCGCGTTCGAGTCTCAAGCCGATGACGCTTCGTGTCGTTGGGGCGTCTTGGGTAGAGGCGGCAGCCACTGGAGGAGTGACATATGTCGGGTCAGCCATCCATGATCGAGAATCATCTGCTGGCAGCATTACCGGTAGAAGATCTGGCGCATATTTCGCCGCAGCTCGTGCTGGTCGACATGCCGTTGGGAAAGGTGCTGTACGAGTCGGGCGGTGCGCTCAGTCACGTCTATTTTCCGACGACGTCCATCGTGTCGCTGTTGTACGTGATGGAAGACGGTTCGTCAGCCGAAATTGCCATCGTCGGCAACGACGGGTTGATCGGCATCGCGCTATTCATGGGGGGCGAAACAACCCCGAGCCGCGCGATCGTCCAAAGCGCGGGACACGCTTACCGACTCGATGCGCGCATCCTGAAAGACGAGTTCCGTCGAGGCGGTTCGATGCAGCGGCTGTTGCTGCGCTACACCCAGGCGCTCATCACACAGATGGCGCAAACAGCCGTATGCAATCGACATCACTCGATCGATCAGCAGCTCTGTCGGTGGCTCCTGCTCAGCCTCGATCGCCTGCCATCGAGCGAACTGAAAATGACGCAGGAACTGATCGCCAACATGCTCGGTGTCCGCCGGTCGGGCGTGACGGAAGCTGCGCTGAAACTTCAGGATGCCGGGTTGATCCGGTACAACTATGGGCACATCGAGGTATTGGATCGCTCCGGGCTCGAGAAGCGCGTGTGCGAATGCTACGGCGTGGTCAGGCGAGAATTCGATCGCCTGCTCCCTGATTTGAAGCGCCTTGAGAAACGGCGCTGATGCCAGACCTGCATCCAAGCCATCCCGCCCGTACGGCAGCGTACCGACTTCAGACGCTCGCACGCGCAGGCTGACACATGACGCACGGACACCAGATCGGCCGCAGACTTCATCGAGATGTAAACGCCGTGATCGAAGTGGACCGTCGCGATCCGTATCGCTTGCGCGGTTTTATCCCGACTCGGGCGGCGCGAGCCAATCAATGACGAAACCGGGGTTGTGGAGGGAGCATGTTGATGAACGATTGCCCGAAATGGGAAAAAAATGTGAAGGACGAGCAACAAGAACAGGCGGAGGCACGCGCGACCGACGATGGAATGCCCGTGGCTCACCCGGAGCGGCAGAGAAGCCATGCCCATTCGTGGAAAGCCGTTACATCCAGGCAACGTATTTCCGATGCAAGGAAACGTCTGGGCATGGGTTTTCTGCCGAACCTGTAGCGTATGTGCAGCAAAACTCCTCGCTCTCAAACAGAACGTGGAGCCGCCCCAGCAAGGCGGAACTCGAAGCCGGCCAAGCGCCGGCTTTTTACTTCGGCGCGTCGCTCGTGACGACAAACGGCGCATGCATCACCTTCCCGCATCGGTGAAGCGACGCAACCCGGGCAGATGAATTCGCCGCGTCGCGTTCGGCCGCTACGCCAGGACAAGTTCGTGGCAGGAGGACCGCAACGCCGGGTCGCCAATTCCTTCCATACACGCGGCTACCAACGCTTCGCGGGTCATATGGCGCGATTTCGCCACTGCATCGATCTTTTCGACGAGTTGCGTGGGGAGGCATGGCAAGACCAGCACCGAACACGATGTCGGCCAGGCGATATCAGTGAACCTCCAGGTTCCCTCGCCGTCGTCGGTGCACGACGCCTGCAATGCCGCCATGTCCGTTGTCGGGGACGGAATGAGGCGCGCACATGAGCCGCAATGCCAGCCGGCGAATACGCGTGCACGTGGAGAGGCATGAGGCTTTGCTCGAGCTATGGGCGTGGTCACACGCATCGCGCGAACAATTGCCGGCCCTGTTGCAAAATTGGTGCCGCTAGGCGGAGCAAAGCGATGTCACCGCGATCGCCGATTTTTCGATACGCCTGCGGCGGTGTACCTGATCCCGGAACGTCCGCGACGCGTCATGCGGGATCGGCGCTTAACAACGCGAGGAGCGAGCGCCAACCTCTGGCGGTATCGGGAGCAACGCTGCACCACTACTTCACCTGACGGTCGGATTCGGAATAGCGCCACTTGCTCGCATTGGAATCGATGCCGGCATAGTCGCGGGTACGCTTTTCGGCCCGTTCGATATCGGCTCGGGCCAGATCGTCGCGGTCCTTTTGTCGGGTCACCTGGTCGCGTCGATCGGGTAATGTGCTTGCATGATATTTCATGGCTCCTCCGAAGAGAGGTGTGCTCGCGTAGCGAGGGGCCGCATCGAGTCGGATCGCTCGAACAGGATCGCGGTCGGATGCACGGATGTTGACTACAGGATGGGCGAACGGGAAGGGGAAGTCGGTACGTTGCCGTGCAGTGGCGGCTAGATCAGCCGATGGTTAACCCATCGGGCTGCAGAACGGCGCGGGATGGTGGCGCAGATCACGCGGATCCAGGAAGTGATCGATACTTCTCGACAGGTGTTCACGAGGGGCGTGACTACAGCGGCTGATCTACCGCTCGGCATGAGGCTGCCATGACCATGCCCACCGGGGGACGATCGATCGAAGACGTGCGTACCTCCAGTCACGCCGCCTTCGACGATTCTTCGGACCGAATGCCTTCGCAAACAGACCTCGTTTCGAATAGGCTGCCGAGCTCGCCGTCCGCAAGGAATGCGGACGTTGGTGCAGTCAGAGAGCAGCCAGTAACCGGAGTTGATGTTCGCTTTCGGCTCCGCGAACCAGTGCGTAGGCCCGCATCTCAACGCGCTCGAGAGGCGAAATGGATTCCGAGCCGGAAAAGTCGCTCCATGCGTCGTCCGCGATCGAGGTCGGCGCGCCGCGGGCTCTCGCGAACGCTCGCAGGAGAGGGCTTGCCGCGCGGCGCAGCACGTGGCGGTCAGCGTTCAGAACATACGGCGGGCAGTCAGTCCGTAAGACGAGGTAGTACGGAATCGCATTACGATCACTTTGCATGGTGACGATACCGGTGAGGAGGAATGCGTGCGTTCAGTTTCTCGCGTCGTCGTGGCCGACCGCTGCGTTTGACCGAACTACATGTCGATGACCGAAGCTCCACTCACCTTGCCGTCGACGATGTCCTTTCCCTGCTGCCGGGCGGCACGCCTTGCCATACCGAAGTCGGAGTATGTATGCGGTTGGGCCAGCCTGAAAATACGGCTCGCGGTGGAGGTTGCTATCGCGCCCGGGCGGCATATCCGTACCGCAATGTCGTACCCTTCGGCGTAACGGGAATGTCCGTCAAAGCGACTGAATGTACGGGCGAAGACGAGGGGATGAAGTTCGTACCCCTTGTAGAGAAGAAGCAGGTGTGTCGACATGTTGGCCACTCCGCAGGGGGCGACTCGCCATACGCTCGAACGCGCTTTTCATTTCCGCCGCCGCAGCCGGCTTAGCAGGTCAAGCGCAACCGTGTCAGCGTCGTTGTTGATCATTTCCGCTCGCAACAGCAGACCGCCAACACGGACGGCTGCATCCCAACTATCTTCCGTCATTGCCTGATGGTTGCGTGCAAGCTGCTCGGCCAGAGCCAGGAGCGCCGCCATCCTTGCCGATTCGCCGGAAGTCCGGCGCTCCTCCCTCCCGGCAATGAGCCGGAACAGGCCCAGGACCGACTCGGCGGTAACGGAGGGGATAGTCATTCGAACTTTATACGCCCTTTCGGTCCGCCCCGCCCATATATTCACGCTGGCCCCCGAGCCCGCCTAGTAGCGCCTCGCATACCCCTCGCGATACAGCGAGGCGCCGATCGACGTCAGAACTGCGATCTCATCCTCACTCAATCGACTCCATGCCTCCGCCAACCAGCCGGCGAATCCGGCACAAGCATGGTCCAGATCGGCGGCCGCCTTTCCCTCTGCGTTCCCCCGCTCGAAAATCATCATCACGTCATGTGGCGTCATAGTCGGCTCCTCGTGAGCTTCCAGCATAGGTGATCGGTGGTGTCTGCCCTTACTCCTTCTCACGCTCGATGTTCGCTCTCTGGCGTGCCCGCAGCCGCAAGCCGAAGCCGGTCAGTAGCGGTTCGACGTGGTGTCCTGTTCCGTTGACGTCAACATGCTACGCACATATGGATCGGTTAAGGCGCGACGTACGCCATGTCATTGCCTGCATCGCCGCTGCATCCCGTGAACCGCGTCGGTCAGTTTCAGCCATGGGCCGTTGCTGGTCGGCTTCGCTCCAATATCGTCCGGGTGCATGCTCATATCAATTCGCATTCCTGCATGATCGGTCGGTCATGGACGAACGGAATGTCGTTTGACTGAGGTGGATTCAACCGGTCGAATGTCCTGGCGACGTAGGCCGCCAACGACAGCCGATGGCCGGCTGCGGCCTGCCGCAGCGACGCACGGCATTTGATTCGACGAATGAGCGCTTCGGTCACGACTCTCATGGTCGCAATGGGACTACACTGAAGACGCCATAGCAGGAGGAGACAGCGATGACAGACTCCGACCCCCAAAGCACCTTCCGGGGACTGCCGCTAACCGCAGAGCAGGACGCGGAAGTGAAACATTACATAAAGGTCCGAACCCGGCGTGGCCTGCCATGGGACACGCCGGAACTGAGCGCGATGCTCAAGGACATGCTGCTTCCCCCGGGTGACGGCAACAGCGATGTCGACGCCTCGGAGGACGAAACCAAAGCGGCCGCCGAGCGCGCAACGGCGTCGGTTGACGAAGCGATGGACCCTATCGAGGCGAGCGAGGAGTGGAATGCGGCCATGGAGTCGGAAAGCATGAAAGGACCCAGACGATAAGACTGCAGGCCGTGACGCTTGCTTTCCGGTAGCGTCGTATGTGGGGGACCGTGAGGTATTCCGCATGAGTTCGGTGTGCATGATTTCGACGCTCGAACGCGTGCCGTCGGCCTCGCGGCATCTCCGCTGAACACGAGGGGGCCGGATATGCGGCTGATCGAACCGGATGAACACAGAGACTTTCTGGCGACCTTGGCGCGACGTGGCTTGGCAGAGGGCGATTTCGATCTTCAGGAAACGGATACGACCGACCCGAAGGGTGATGAGAACCTCGGTCTGCAGGGCTATGTCACCATCACCAGGCTCTCGACGCAGATTACGAAGGAATACGTGATCGGCGACGAAAGCGACTGGCTACAGCATTTCAGGAAAGATCTCGAAGCGGGTGCCTTCGATCGACTGGAGTGATATCCCGACGCGACGCGCCGCACTTGGGAGGAGGTTCGGCTCACGAGAGTCGCGGACTACGAGGGTGCGGAACGCATGCGGCCCGATCTGGCGGTGACGAGACCGTTGAAGGGCGTGCTTGCTGCCTTGGTCTGTGGCCCACCAAGCATGGCCATCCTCTCGACCGACCTTCGACACCACGTCAGCCTGCTTTGACAGCAGCATGTATTGCCGTCGGCCTCGATCCCGACGACGCCCCGATTGCTCGGGCGGCTGGCGTGCCACCCGAATTTCAATTCATCAACGCGGGGAGATCGTCGACCAAATGCGCGGCGAGCCATTCGCGCGCCCAGTTTTTCGCAAAGGCAATCGCATCCTCGCGCACGTCGAAGCCAGCCAGGTCTCCGCTCAGTTGAACGTCGCACGTGCTGCCGTCTGCACGATCGATGCTGATCCGCGCGTGTGCCATGTATTCCCCGTCGGCCCTGCGCGGTGTCGGGTCGATATGGAATCGGGTTGAGTCGAGTTGCATTGTCTTTCCTCCTTCAGTTGCCGCGGGGCCCGTGGCCACCGCAAAGCGTATCGTCGCGACCAGAACAGTCAAAGCTTGAGGCGTGCCATGATCTGGCCTGCTTCCTGGTCCGATTCGCAGCTCGCCATTCCGCTTTTGCGCAACAGCGCGCGGATCGAGAAAAACATCAGGAAGGCATCCTCATCGATTTCATGACGACGATCGAGAATGACGCCGTCCATCTCGGCACGAGCGTCATACGGCAGGAACTGCTCGATGACACCAGAACCATCGCGTCGAATCCACTTCAACAGGTCTTTCCTGTTCATATCCAGCCTCCCGACGTTGCCGGCGCGCCATGCGCCAGGCGTGTTTGAGTCTGTGGCGGCGCCGCGGACGCAGAAACAGGATGGACCGAGGAAGGGATCAGGACGCGTTATCCAGCACGCTCGTGTCCTGTAGACAGGCATCGATCAGGCGCTTCGCATACGCAGCCGATACGCGGCGCGCTCGTCCGCATTGCGCGGTTTCGATGAGAGGCCCAATCACGTTCGGAGGGGGCGCCTTGAGTGGCGCGGGAATCGGTAGTGAGTCAGTCAACCGACCTATCCTACGCCCATTGGCGAACTTGTACAGCGAAAGTTCTGCGCGAACCGCCGCATGGCATGCCGCCCCGATTGTGCGCGGGCCGGACCGGTTCAGCCGCGTGTGAACAATCGCCGATACGCGGGGAGAGGGCGCCATGACGGTATCGTCGAAATTTCAATTAGACATTCGAAGCAAATCAAAACCACGGCGCCAAGGGTTTACAACCGGGGCGAGCCTCGCCGGTCGCGGCGTGTTCCTGCGCTGCCACCCGAAATGCGCCGACCGAAACAGCTTGACACGGTGTTTGGCCCCGCGTAGGGTGGGTGTCCGAAGCCTTCAAGAAGCGCGATTGCTGCTCATCACTGACCGCGGAACGCGGTATTCGTTGTCCTCTCCCTCCTTGATCCTTTTTCGTGCCCCCGCTATCGGGGCGCATACATTTGTCCAATATCAGGAGAATTTCCATGGATACCGGTACCGTCAAGTGGTTCAACGACAACAAGGGTTTTGGCTTCATCACGCCTGACAGCGGCGGCGATGATCTGTTCGCGCACTTCTCGGAGATTCGCGGCGATGGCTTCAAGACGCTGGCCGAAGGTCAAAAGGTCAGCTACGAGACGAAGAACGGGCCCAAGGGGCTGCAGGCTTCGAACATCGTTCCTCAGTAATCCACATCATTAATCGGTCCCGCGCGCAGGCGCCCACAGTCCTGCTGAGGCTACCGTTTCGCCTCAAGACGTACACCCCAAGGAAGAAAGTGGGGGATGCGGCGCATCCGGTGGCGAACGATCGGGCGGCTCATTCATCGTGAGCTCGCGATCGACGCATACCGAGGTAACTTTGACCAAGAGTCAATCGCGCAACAAAAGATCACTCGCGAGACCACGGCGCGCCAGGGATTGGCCGGTGCTCGGCGCGGCGCTGAACTGGGTGCCACCGAAGGCACCCTCTGCGCCCACCAAATCGAGCGGCAAGAAGCGCTCCACCGAGACACGATAACGAGCACGTTAACGCCCGGACGAGGCGCGGCCCGCATGTCGCGTCGGTACGCGCCGGCCACGCATGGGCGTTTTCGATATTTGCACGCAAACCGCTCCCTGTCGGGGACCGGATATCCGCACGCCGCTGTGATTGCGGCACGTCACATTGATTGGAGAAATTGATTTGGCAAAGGAAGAATTGCTGGAATTGGACGGCGTCGTGGATGAGGTGCTCCCGGACAGCAGGTTTCGCGTCACCCTGGAAAACGGCGCGGTCGTTGCGGCGTACGCATCGGGCCGCATGCGCAAACACCGCATCCGTATTCTCGCTGGCGACCGGGTCAAGCTGGAATTGTCGGTCTATGACCTCACCAAAGGGCGTATCAATTTCCGGCACAAAGACGAACGGGCTTCGCCCGGTGTGCCTCGAAACCGATTTGTTCGACGCTAACCACGTAGCGCCGATAGAAGATTGATTGCGCTCGTCTACGCAATTCGTCGCCGTCAATCACCAGGAGTTCATCATGAGCATGCGTACCTATCGCGGATTCGAAATATATCCGCTGATTTATCCTCACTTTCACACAGGCTCTGGCCGTGCTCACAACTACGAAGCCGGTTTCGACGCGGCGGTCAAGGTTTGCCTGCGCGGCACTGACACCACGCTGACCCGGAGCCAGACCTTCAAGCTTGTCGACGGTTCGCCGTTTGCCAGTGCCGGTGACGCACGCCGGGCTTCGCAACGTTACGCAGAAGACATCATCGATCAGAACCGAGGCGAACATGGGATGTTCGGCGCAGTTCTTTGACACGGCTCGCGGTTGAACAGCAATGCATCGGAGCGCGCATCAATCGGAGACACGCGTCCCGATCTGAAATTGCGCGAGCCGACGCCATGCTGCCGGTCGGCGGGAAACTCGCGTCGTAACACCGATATTCCTTGCTGTCCCGTGTTTTCAAGGCAGATCAACGGACGAGCGGCCGCATGGTGCGACTGGCGCGCTACGCGCTGATGGACGTCGCGTTGCCGATCGACGTTGCGTAGCAACCAGGCCGCCGACGCAGATTCAATCGATGCCTTGCGCCTTTTCGTGCCCCTGGATTTGCTCTTTGAGCAATCTGCGTGCGAGCGTTCGTGCGGCGTCACGTGCGTCCACGTCCGATGCGAAATCCCCTTCGGCATCGTGTTGCTCGGAGGTGCCGGGATCCTCTCCGATGCGGTGCAAGTGGACGATTCCGCGATAGCGCCCAGACGTGGTCTGCATCACGCGAATGCGTGCCACGTGCGTGTGGGTCGTACACACTTCATCGTCCATGATGCCTTCCTTGCCAAGACCCCTGGCGAGACAACGACATGGCAGACTTCACCGGCCTGCCTGCATCCATGTGTTTGGCTCCCGGGCAACTTCGGCGAGGCGGGTTTATCGCCGCCAGCGCCGAGAGGTCAATGTTTGCGATGCGTCCACCCCAAGTGATGGGAGTCCAGCCATTGAATGACTTCCATCCTTGAATGTTCGCTCTGGTAACGGCGCGCCAACGCGACTGCAATCACCGCGATCGCCGCAAGCCCAACCACCCAACCAATCATCGACTGAGTCATGACAGCCTCCTTGTGGATGTGGAAAACACCCATGACTGAATTTTAGGCGTCTTGAGGGAAGGATTCACAAGTCTTGCGCCTCGCCGCGCGGACGAACCGCCTCTACCTGGCCAGTCGCGCCCCATATCCAGGGATCTGGGGCGCGAGCGATTAAGCAGGTCATACACTGGAAAATGGTCGCGTCGGAAAGCGAACCTCTGCTGCTCTGCCGTTTCGGCACCAGGATGTCGGCAATCGCACGCTCATGCGTCTTGCGACAGGCTGAGAGACGAATTGCTAAACCGCGAATAGTTCCGCGGTCGCGCCGAGGCCAAGGCGCTCATCGAACGCTGGTGGCAGTTCTATAACGAGCGCCGGCCCCACAGCGCTCGTCGCTACCAACTTCCGGCCACGGTCCGTCGAGCCTGGCTGGATTCCGATAATATCGACGAGAGACTCACTGCCTGATTGGTCACAAAATTCCGCCTCAGGTCAGCATTCGCGGGCTACTTCCAATGAAGGCAACGCGCATGTTTGCCATCTCCAGTCCGCTTGCCGCGTAATCGATCGCTCTTGCTTCCGGATTACCGGGAGTTGTATTCCGGGCGCGACACAAAGATACTGTCCGGCGCGATATCCATCGCGGCGGCCGTGCCGAGTGTGTGGCGAATGCGATTCACATCAAAGATCCTGCCTTCGGGAACCGCATACGCGGTACGGGCCGGAGCGTCCGACCCATTCAAAGCAACAGCTTCTTAAAAGAGCGCCTTCAAATGATCGGTTTCAACGGGCCTGAAATCAATGTGGTGACGTGCACGTCCGGTGCACGCACCTTTCTCACCAACGCCTTTCTGGTCGAATTGCCGAACGGTGTCGTGGCTATCGACGCCATGATGACCGTATCGGATGCGCGCGAGGTGCGTCACCGGCTGGATGCACTGCGCAAACCCTTGCTCGCGGTGCTGATCACGCACGGGCATCCCGATCACTACAACGGCATCGGCGAGCTGATCCGCGATCTTGGTGATGTGCCGGTCATCACGACGCGGGGCGTCGACGAGGCGATGCGCCGTGTCGACGATGCCAAGGCAGTCCAGTGGCAGTCGGTGTTCGGCGACGATTGGCCGGCACGGCGCACCTTCCCGAATCGCCTCGTGCGTGACGGCGACGTGCTGCATTTCGATGGCGTGCCGTTCGAGGCAAGAGAGTTCGGCCCTGGCGAATCGCACTGGGATCTGGTCTGGGCCGTGGGAACCCACCAGCGTGTCGCCTTCGTCGGCGACATGGTGTTCAACGGCGTCCATTCCTTCATGAACGACGGCCATACGGCGGACTGGCTGCGCAGCCTCGATGCGCTCGAACGTCGGTCCGGCGACATCGCACTGTTCCATACGGGCCACGGTCAGGCGGGCAAGCCGCTCGACATGATTGCCGCACAGCGTGCTTATATCGGGTGCTATCGCGCGGCGGTGGCCCGCCTCGCCAACGGCAATCGCAGTCTGGACGATGCCGGAAAGGCCGAACTGGAGGCGATCATGAAGCGCTTCCTGCCCACGGCCGATCTCGACGTGTTCATCAAGGCCGGGGCGAATGCCGTTGCGGCGGAACTGGCGTTGCAGGAATCGGACAAGGCCATTTCCGCTGACCCGCACGCTCACTTCGACGCAAGGTGAGGAGGTCGCCGATGAAACGCAACGCCTGTCGACCGTGAGCGGATGGCACTACGCAGTCGCGTGCACGCGTGGTTCATTGAAGGCCGAAGCCGGCCGGCAGCCGCAGCATCGTGGGCATGATGCGCGAACAAGGTACGGTGATTGGACGCGTCAAGGTCAGTCGTCGTCCTCTTCGTCGTCGCCGGCGGGGCGGCTGCTGATGAGCCGGCCGTCCTCAGTCAGGCTCAGGCGTTGCTCCTGGTCACCCTGCACGATGGTGACGACATAGCGTGCCTTGCCATTCTTCACACGCCGTTGAATCACGCCGACATTGCCGCCTTGCCGTTGACGCTCGATCATTGCTCTCACCGCCTCCGGCGCGTGCTCGAGCGCCACGATCTCGCCGGCCCCCTGATCGGGCGCAGTCTTGTCGCAACCGGGCAGCGCGACGGACAGCGCGATCGCCAGCGCAATCACGCAACACGTTCGCATCGCTTGCTCCTTGCACGGTCGCTCGCGTCGCCTTCTCGAACATGAGAACGACGATCGCATGGCAACGTCCTGGCCTGGTACGTCATGTTCGTTTCCCGGTGACGCGAGTCAGGGGTGGAGAAGCGGGAAAACCACGAGTCCGATGACGGCGGCCGCCGTCACGATCACCGGTTCCTGGAGCTTCTTGAAGCGCCACAGCAGCAGCACGGTCGTGACGGCGAGCAGTGCGGTCGGGACGTCGACGATCGATCGCTTCGCGATGACGAGGACGGAGCCCGTGATCGCGCCGACTGCCGCAGCCGTAATGCCGTCGACGAATGCCTTGACGCCTGGACGGTGCCCATACTTCTTCACGTAGGGCGCGGGAATGACCGTGAACAGGTAACACGGCAGGAATGTCCCGAGCGCGGCGACGCATGCGCCAGGCAGGCCCGCCACGAGGTACCCGATAAAGCCGACAGTGATCACGACCGGGCCGGGCGTGATCATCGCGACCGCGACGGCATCCACGAACTGCTTGTCGTTCAGCCAGTGATGTTCGGTAACGACGCCGCCATAGAGGAACGGCACGATCGCGAGTCCGGAGCCGAACACGAACGCGCCGGCCTTCATGAAGAACGCACCGATCTGGACGAGCTGCGGCAGGTCGATGCCACTCAGCAGCCCGCTGGCTGCCGGCAAGTTGGCGGCGGCAACCGCATTCAGCCCGCCCCGCTTCAGCCACCTAGGCGGCGCGCGCCACAGCCAGCCGATCAGGCCTGCGGCAACGAAAAGCCATGCGATTTCCGATTCCGTGACGAAGGTCACGGCAGCCAGCGTCAGGAAGATCGCCCAGAGGAGCTTGTCGTTGCCGACGGTCTTGGTCGTGAGCTTGTAAGCGCTCATCGCGATGATGCCGACCACCGCGGCGCCGACGCCGTAGAAGACGGCCTGCATCCACGACAGCCCGCCAAAATGCGCGTACGCGAACCCGAGCGCGAGCACCATCAGGAACGACGGCAGCACGAATGCGATACCGACGAGTGTCGCCCCGAGAAGGCGGTAGTGGACGAACCCGAGATAGATCGCGAGCTGGGCCGCCATCGGCCCCGGTGCGAGCTGGGCCAGCGTGAGCCCTTCCTTGTAGTCGGCCTCGGTTATCCAGCCGCGTCGCTCGACCAGATCGCGACGCATATAGCCTGCGAGCGCGACCGGTCCGCCGAAACCGAACGTGCCGAGACGCAGCATGTAGGCGACCAGTTCGCCAAGCGAGTAGGTCGGTTCGGTCGTGGCGATGGTCGTCGTCATGATCTGGCTGGGGTTTCGCTCTTGTAGTCCGACGTGAAGTGCGTATACAGGGAGTCGAGTACGGCGCCCATCTGCTCGAGCAACTGATCGTCGTTCTCCGTCCGTTGGCGCGTGCCGGCCATCACGGCTTCGAAGCCCACTGCCTCAGGCGCGGCGGGACCGCCCACGTCGAGCGCGTGCACGATCTCGCCGAGACGCATCAGTGCCGGGTCCTTGTCGAGTCCGAAGCTGGCCAGCAGAACTTCGAATGTCACGCGCTCGCCCACGTGCGTAAAAGTCGCGCCGTCGAAATCGAAGCCCAGCGCGTCAGCCAGGCAATCCGCCGGCGACGCGAGCCAGATGAAGCGCGCTTGCGCGTCGATGAACCGGCGGATCAGCCACGCACTGGCGACGCGATCGACCCACATCCGCTGCCGCGTCGCCCAGGCGCGGCCCTGGTACTCGCCGATCGCGAGCGGACGAATGACGCGGTCCGCGGCATGCGGCTCGCCCGGCGACAGCACCGTGTCGACCAGCGCACCGAAATCCTGCAGGGCGACTTCGGCGCGGGTGGCCGAATCACCCGGGAAATAGTCGATCGCCCGGATGGCGTCGAGATCCTTGCGCAGGCGACGCAACAGGCGAGCGAGCTCGGCGGCTGATTGCCCGTCAAGCGTCTTGCGCACGTCGGCGAGCGCGCGCGTGAAGGTTGCGTAATCGTCGGCCCGGTCGAACAGCGCCCGGAATTCCTGTTCCTGGGACCGGTCGAGACTCGGTGCGCGCAACAGGTGAGCTGCGCCGCCGCTCTCGGCAATCGCGCCCGCGAGTTCACGCAGCGTCTCTTCATGCGCTTCGGTGTGGGGCAGCAGGTAAACACCGTCGCGCAGCACCGCACAGCCTTTCGCCTTGAGCGCGCGCCAGAACCGCATGCGGGCCGTCGCGTTTTCCGTCGGAAGGGTCAGAACAAGCAGCGTCCATGTAGAAATGGATTTCATGTAGCGAATTCTACGTCTCGGTTATGTTTTCTACAAAAATTATTCGAGTGATCGCGTGTAGTCCCGCACGCCTTCCCGGCAGGTAGCCAGGGTGTGACAGGTATCCGCTCGCACGAGGCGCGCCAAGAAAGCGCCGCGCCTCGCTCGGGTGAGGGTGGGATGGGGGATCGCGTAATGCGGAACGAGGTAGACGACGCCCAGGTGCTGCAGCCCGGATTTCGGTCCGGCGGAACGATCTACGGCGTCATGACAAATGCCGGATGCATCCCCGCTTCATAGTGGCCCGGCTTGTTGCAGATCAGCGCGTCGTGGCCAGGCGTGAGCTTGAATGACATGCGCTTGCGCTTGCCGGGCGCGATATCTTCCACTTCCCCGATTGTTTTCAGGGTGTGCTCCATCCCCTGTCCTTTGCCGGCAGGGAGTGCATCGTCGGGGAAATCTGTCCTGAAGACGACGAGCTCGTGGTTCGTTGCGGCCATGCACCGGATTGTCGACGGGCGTCGCGTCGTCCGTCGAGTTGCTTGTCCGGTCGATCCGCCCGAGCTTGAAACGGCCGTCCTGTCGGTTGACTGCGCCGGGTTACGCGCCGTCACGCACAGCCGTCACGAGCGGCATCATCGCCGGCCCGATGGATGCGAGCAGGCGCTCTTTCGATACCCCGTCGCGGGATTGAACGGAAATGCCGTGCAACTGCGTCGCATAGAAATCGGCCAGCGCCTTGATGTCGGTGCCCCGCGCGAGCTGCCCCTGCTCGGCCGCGAGCTGCAAGCGTTCGGCGATCGATTGCGTGCGTGCGCGCCGATGGGCGGCCAGCCATTCCATGACACCTTCGTTTTCGGCCGAGTAGTTGGTCGCGGCGGACACCACCATGCAGCCGTGCGGCTGGCCGCGCCTGGTATAAGCGGCGACGGCATCGCGCAGCATCCGTTCGATGGCCGCGCGGACATCGGTTTCCTCGTCGAGCGCACGATCGGCGAAGCCGCCTTCGCCTTGCTCGTAGAGTGCCACGGCCTCGTGGAACAGGGCTTCCTTGCTGCCGAACGCGGCATAGATGCGCGCTGACGCGATGCCCATCGCTTCGACCAGGTCGGACATCGACGTGCCTTCGTAGCCGCGCCGCCAGAACGCAAGCATCGCGCGTTTCAGCGCCATGTCGCGATCAAATTCTCTCGGTCGTCCCGCCATATCCCTTTCGCCCGTCGTCACATCGTGCACGGATTTTATCGCGCACCGTGTTGACACGCGTCGCTCCCGCATTCTATTCTTTGTCGATCAACAAACAATTGGAATCGATCATGCGTACTCTCAAGGGCCCCAGTCTTCATCTCGCGCAGTTCGCCGACGATGCGGCGCCGTTCGACAGCCTGCCGAATATCGCGCAATGGGCGGCCGGCGTCGGCTTCAAGGCGCTGCAGATTCCCGCGTGGGACGGTCGGCTGTTCGACGTGGAGACCGCCGCGGACAGCCAGGCCTATTGCGATGACATGAAGGGCATGCTGGCCGAACATGGGCTGGAGATCAGCGAACTGACCACGCATATCTTCGGGCAGCTGGTTGCCGTGCATCCGGCTTACGACGCCATGTGCGACAACTTCGCGCCCGAGGCCGTGCGCGGCAACCCGGCCGCGCGCACCGCATGGGCGCTGGATCGGCTCGAGCTGGCGGCACGGGCTTCACGCCGCCTGGGGCTGACCGACATGGGCACCTTTTCGGGCTCGTTCGCGTGGCCTTACCTGTTTCCGTTCCCGCAGCGGCCCGCCGGCCTGATCGAGACGGCCTTCGACGAGCTGGCGCGTCGCTGGCGGCCGATTCTCGACGCCTGCGACGAAAACGGCGTCAACCTCTGCTATGAGATTCACCCCAGCGAAGACCTGCACGACGGCGTCAGTTTCGAGCGCTTCCATGCGCTGGTCGGCCAGCACGCGCGCTGCAAGATGCTGTTCGACCCCAGCCATTTCGTGCTGCAGCAACTGGACTATCTGGCGTACATCGATATCTACCGCGACCACATCCGCATGTTCCATGTGAAGGACGCGGAGTTCCTGCCTTCGGGGCGCCAGGGCATCTACGGCGGCTACAGTTCGTGGCTGGAGCGCGCCGGCCGTTTCCGTTCGCTTGGCGACGGCCAGGTCGACTTCAAGGCGATTTTTTCGAAATTTGCTCAGTATGACTACACAGGATGGGCCACCCTCGAATGGGAGTGCTGCCTGAAGAATCAGGAGGACGGCGCGCGCGAAGGCGTCGCGTTCATCAATGACCACATCATCCGGGTGACGGAGCGCATCTTCGACGACTTCGCCGGTGCCGCGGTCGATCAACGGCAAATCCACGACATGCTCGGCATCGCTTGAGCCGTTTCCCCCCCCCACTGCCAGGAATCATCGATATGTCCGCTCAACTTCAGTCGTCGTCTGCCGACGCTCAAAGCTTTGCTCACCAATACGTACGCGTCGACGGCCAGCGTATCCATTGCGTCATGGCCGGCGCCGGTACCCCGGTCCTGCTGATTCCGGGATGGCCGCAAACCTGGTACGCGTGGCGTCACGTGATGCAGGCGCTCGCCGCGCGCGGCTTCATGGCCGTCGCGGTCGATCCGCCAGGTACCGGCTATTCCGATCGGCCGCATTCGGGTTACGACACGGGGCACACGGCGGCGACGTTGCATCGCGTGATGGCGCAGCTCGGCTTCGATGTTTACCAGGTGGCCGGCCACGACGTCGGCATGTGGGTGGCCTATGCGCTGGCGAGCGACCGGCCCGACGCCGTGAAGTCGCTGGCGCTCACGGAGGCGGTGATCCCCGGGCTGGCGCCCGCGCCGTCGATCTTCGCCCCGCCGGAAGAAAACATCTTCCTGTGGCATTTCATGTTCAACCAGCTGGCCGACCTGCCCGAGACGCTGATTGCGGGCCGCGAGCGGGCGTATCTGGAGTTCATGTTCAACCGCTGGTCGTTCCGGCGCGATTGTGTGGCCGTCGATGTGTATATCGATGCCTATGCGGCACCGGGCGGCTTGCGCGGCGGCTTCTCCTATTACCGTGCGATTCCGGAGACGATCCGGCAGAACCAGGCGCGGGCGCAGCGCAAGCTGACGATGCCGGTGCTCGCCATCGGTGCCGAACATGCCACCGGCGATGCGCCGCTGGTTACGATGCGCGACAACACGACCGATCTGCAGGGCGCGGTGGTCCCGGCTTGCGGCCACTTCATCATGGAAGAGGCACCCGACGCATTCATCGGCCATCTGCTGCCTTTCCTGGAGCGGAGCCGCTGAACATGCCGATCGACACCGACATCGCGTCACTGCTGGAGCGACTGGCCATGACCGAGGCGCCTGCGTCGCTGGACGCGTTGCGACGGGCGACCGATACGACACTGCGGGGCTGGCATGGACCGCTGGAAGCGGTCGACCATACGGAAACCTTCGCGGTGCCCACGCGCGACGGGCAGCAGATTCGCGTGCGGGCTTATTGGCCATCGGTCGCTTCGGAAAGCGCGGCACGCCGGCCGGCGCTCGTTTATGCGCACGGCGGCGGGTGGTGCCTCGGCACGCTCGAGCTATACGACAATCCATGCCGCGCGCTGGCCAACGCGACGCAATGCGTCGTGCTGTCGGTCGATTACCGGCTTGCGCCGGAGCACCGGTTTCCGGTGCCGCTGGAGGATTTCTGCGATGCGCTGGACTGGGTGGTGCGCGAGGCGGCCGGCCTGGGACTGGACCCGGCGCGCATCGCCGTCGGCGGCGACAGTGCGGGAGGAAACCTTGCGGCGGCTGCGTGTCTGGTCGCACGTGAGCGGGGCGGCCCGTCGATCGCGCATCAGCTGTTGCTGTATCCGCCGCTGGATGCGTCGATGAGCACGACGTCCTATCGGACTTTCGGGCAGGGCTACTACCTGACGCAAGATGTCATGCGGTATTGCTTCGACATGTACCTGACCGATCCGGCCGACGGCGGGTCACCCTGCGTGTCGCCGCTGCAGGCGGCTTCGCTCGAGGGCTTGCCACCGGCCACGTTGCTGGCCTGCGAGTACGATCCGGTGCGCGACGACGCGCACGCGTATGCGGAGCGATTGCGGGAGGCCGGCGTGGCGGCCGATTTCGTCGTGCTGCCGGGGATGATCCATGCGTGCATCCATATGGCCGGCGTGACGTCGGCAGCCCGCCAGGTGTTCGACGTGGCCGGCGCGCGGATGCGCAGGGCTTTCCAGCGGTGAGCGTATGGCCGAAGGGGGCGGTGCGAGCTGCGTGGAGGGTTGTAGGGTTCGGCGGCAGTCGACCAGCGCGAGCTACCCGCGCCTCCGAACCCGCGCCTTCACACACTTGAACCAAAGCCGCATCGCACCAACCCCGCCCGCCACCGGAACGCGCGGCAACAGGAACGCATCGTCGGACGCCCCGGCGCAACCGCGCCGGGTCGTCGTCGCGTTGCGGTAGCCGGCGGCGGCGACCTGGTCGCGCACGCGCGGGTCGAGATCGCCGTACGGGTAGCAGAACGATTCGACAGGCTGGCCGCTCAATGCTTCGAGCCGCCGCTTCGATTCGATGATCTGAACCGCCGACACGTGGGCCGGCACGTGCGACAGCGCGACGTGATCGAGCGTGTGCGAGCCGATTTCGTGGCCGCGATCGCGCCATGCGAGCATGTCCGCGCACGTCATGAGTGGCGAGCGTGCCGTATCGGCGCCTGCATCCCAGTCGTTCTCGCCGCCGAACCGGCCGGCGACGAAGTAGCAGGTCGCGGTGAAGCCGAGCTCGTTCAGAACGGGCATCGCATGCGTGAGGACGTTGAGAAAGCCGTCGTCGAACGAGATGCCGAAGACCTTCCCGCTGCGCTCGCCGCGCAGGTACGGCTGCAGTTCGCGCACGCTCAGGCCGCGGTAGCCGAGCCGCCTGAACAGCGTCATCTGGCGGCGGAACGCGTCGGGGGCGACGCTCAGGCTGCGCAGCCGGTCGGACGGCGGCGGCAGCGTGCGGATCTGGTGATACATCAGGATCGGGTAGCGCGTGGCGGACAGCAGCATGAGCGGGTCGCGGGAACGGGGAATTACGCGGCCTTGCGGAAAATCCGCAGCGTCTTGAAGTCGCCGACTTCGGTGAAATCGGCATTCGCCGCCCATTGCTCGATGATCGGCTCGGCCTTCCGGTACGCCGACGAGCCCTTGTAGAACAGCAGGTGGCCGTCGCGCGCGGTATGGCGGGCGAACAGGTCGAGCACTTCGGCGTCGGTCTTCGCGCCGTAGCGGCTGTTCGTTTCGTCGCGGAATTCGCACAGATGGAACAGCGTGACGACGTCGAACGCCGGCAGCAGGTCCGTATTGCTCGTATAGATGTCGCCGAAATAGGCCAGGTAGGTCTTGCTCACCTCCGGTTGCCGCGTGACGAGATCGACGTACGACTTGTATTCCTTCGGCGACGCCGTCACGCCGAAGACGGTGTTGTTCAGGTGCGGCCGGGCGCATTCCACGCCGACGTGGTGGTGGCCGCCGGTGCCGAAGTGATAGATGCGGATGCCGTTGAGACGAGCGGATTCCAGCCATTCGACGAAGTGCACGTCGCACGGGCACTCCTGCGTGCGCAGGTCCCAGTACTTCTTCCAGATGTTCATTGCCATTAAACGGACCTCATGGATGTCACCCAACGATAGGGGTTGTGTCGAATCGATTTCTGATAGACGGACAACGTCGCATCGACGAACCGGTCGAACGAGAACTCGCGCTTGCCCTTCAGCTGCGCGCTGCGTCCCATCGCCCGCACGCACGCGGGCTCGCGCACGATCGCGCGCAGGATGGCCTCGATCGCCTCGGGCTCGTGCGGCGGGACGACCCAGCCGTCCACGCCCGGCTCGACGTTCTCGGGCAGCCCGCCCACGCGCGTCACGATCGCGGGGCAGCCGAGCGACATCGCCTCGCGGCACGCATACGACAGGCTCTCGTGATACGACAGCACGAACGACACGTCGATGATCGAGAACGGCGCGCGCACATCGTCGAGGCGCCCGGTGAAGGCGGTGCGTGACGCCATGTGGTGCCGCTCGATCTGCTCGCGTTGCTCGCCGGACGGTTCAGCGCCGACCAGCAGCACGCGAAACCGCTCGCGCTCGTGTTCGGGCAGGCGGCCCAGCGCCGCGATCAGGTCCATCCAGCCTTTCTCCGGCGCGGTGCCGGCGCTGCTGCCCAGCACGATCGCGTCCGCGCCGGACGGCCCGAACAGCGCGATCTTGCGGCGGCGGATTTCGTCGCCGGCCAGCTGTTCCGCGGCCTGCCGGCGCACGCCGTGCTTGACGACCGTGACGTTGCCGTACGGCGACCGGAGCGCGAGCATGCTCGCCACGTAGTCGCTGACCGCGATGGTGTGGTCGGTTGCCAGCCGGGCGCGCAGCACGTTGCCGAAGCTGTCGGCGCGATAGGTGTTGTGCTTGGTGAGCACGACCGCGGGCCGATACCGGCAGCCGAGCAGCGCGAGCATCACCTGCCGGTGATCGGCGGACCCGTTGACGTGGATGATGTCGAAGCGCTCGGCGCGGATCCGCTGGCGCAGCCGGACGATTTCCTGGCACAGCCGGTTCCAGCGCGGCTTGAATTCCATGTCGAAGATCGCCACGTCGGGACTGTCCTTCAGCAGTCGCGACAGGCGGCTCCCTTCCGGCGACGCGACGGTCACGCGATGGTGTCGGCTCATCGCGGCGGCGAGGTCGCGGACGTAGGTGTCCTGGCCGCCGCCGTAGTCGCCGTGGAAGTTGGTATACAGAATGTTCATCACGATGCTGCCTTTCCTCGATCATTCATTTGGCAGGACTGCTGAGAAAATGAATGCCTCAACGTGTTGAAAGCAATGACTCGAACCCGGTTCCGCATTGCCGATGCGTGATTGCGCACCGATTCCCGGAAGGGGGTACCGCGAAACGTTTCGAAATATTACAGACGCATTACGTGCCGTAGTGTCGAGGTCTGCGCATCTTTGTGAGGATGTGTCGCGATCGATTGCAGTGTCGTCACATCGTGCGATGCCGCGGTGGGGGGAGGGGGAATTCCGGCGCGAACGGTGGTGTGGCCCGGTTACCTTCGCCGACCGGGCCGGAAAAACAGGCCGGAAGCGGGCAGGAAGCGGGCCAGAAGCGGGCCAGAAGCGGGCCAGAAGCAGGCAGGAAGCGATCAGGAAGCGGGCAGGATCGCGACAAAACCCGATTTTTCGACGACATCCGGACGCAAATCAACCCGGCTGACTTTCAGATTTGAAAGCCGGGGGGCCATTTGCGTTAGAATGCCCCCCCTGTCCGCCATGGCGACCGCCGAAGGCGGACTCGTCGCACCCAGAGAGACGTGGGTTTCGATTCGTAGCCGGGCGCGAAAGTTAGCCAGCCGTTAGCAACATACGCTTTGTGATTTGGATTACTAATGAAGAAGAAGCACAACATCACCAAGTACATCGTTGTCGCGATGATTCTTGGTATCGCCGTGGGTTACGCCTGCCATAGCGCCTTTCCCGACCCGGCCATGGCGAAGGAAGTCGCCGGGTACGTGTCGTTGCTGTCCGACGTGTTCCTGCGCCTGATCAAGATGATCATCGCGCCGCTGGTATTTGCGACGCTGACCGTCGGCATCGCGCAGATGGGCGACGGCAGCGCGGTAGGCCGTGTCGGCGTCAAGGCGTTCGGCTGGTTCTTCATCGCTTCGTTTACGTCGCTGCTGCTCGGCCTGCTGACCGCAACGATCCTGCAACCGGGCAGCCACCTGAGCCTGCCGCTGCCGGCATCCGATGCAGCCCTCAACCTGAAGACGGGCGCCTTCACGCTGAAGGATTTCGTGGTCCACCTGGTGCCGAAGTCGATCGCGGAAGCGATGGCGAACAACGAAATCCTGCAGATCGTCGTCTTCTCGATCTTCTTCGGCACCGCGCTGTCGGCGCTCGGCGAATCGGGCAAGCGCCTGACCGGCGTGATCGACGATCTCGCGCAGGTGATGCTGAAGGTCACGGGCGCCGTGATGTGGTTCGCGCCGGTCGCGGTGTTCGCGGCGCTGGCGTCGACGATCACCACCCAGGGGCTCGGCATCCTGCTCACGTTCGCGAAGTTCATGGCGAGCTTCTACCTGGCACTGGCGCTGCTGTGGGGCGTGCTGACGCTCGCCGGCGTGACGTTCCTCGGCAAGCGCGCGTTCACGCTGATCCGGCTGATCCGCGAGCCGTTCCTGCTGTCGTTCGCGACGGCGAGTTCCGAGGCCGCCTATCCGAAGCTGCTGGATGCGCTCGACCGCTTCGGCGTGAACCGCAAGATCTCGAGCTTCGTGCTGCCGATCGGCTATTCGTTCAACCTCGACGGCTCGATGATGTACTGCACGTTCGCGGTGCTGTTCATCGCGCAGGTGTACGGCATCCATCTGCCGCTGGGCACGCAGATCACGATGCTGCTGATGCTGATGGTCACGTCGAAGGGGATGGCGGGCGTGCCGCGCGCGTCGCTGGTCGTGATCGCGGCGACGCTCAACCAGTTCAACATGCCCGAAGCCGGGTTGCTGCTGATCATGGGCGTCGACATGTTCCTCGACATGGGGCGCTCGGCCACCAACGCCGTCGGCAACTCGATCGCGGCTGCCGTGGTCGCGAAGTGGGAAGGGCAGCTCGACGCTCCGCGCGACGACAACGATCCGGACAACGGACGCGTGATGAAGGTGAAGGTGCCGGAGACTTCGGCATCGGCTTGACGCGAGGCAGTGCGGCAGTGCGGCAGCGCGGCGTTAGTGGCGCGTTGCCTGCCCCGCGATAACGGACGATCGCCGGCCTGGATTCGCAATGGATTCAGGCCGGCGATTTGCCGGGTGCAATGAATCCGCGTTGAATGCGGCGGTTTTTCCCGATTCTCCGAAACAGGCACTCGCCGTTTCAATCGATCGTCGCAGAACCGGCGGCGATATTCCCGCAGGCGCGAGCCTGAATTTCCCGATCCCCGATTCGACGCGCAAGTGACCATTCACTGTCGCGCGGTCATGCGTGCCGCCGGCACGCAGGGGCGCCACGGGCGACGCCGTCGAAGCCGCTTCCGCGAAAAGCGCAATGGCGCACGATCCGCAATTTTTTTCGATTTATATAACGCTATTCTCGCGCTGCGCATGATTGAACGCATGCCGTACGTAATACCGACTGCGCCGGATGCTTCAGCGGAAGAATTGACGTATTGCGGTTTTCAAGCCGTCCGGCCGGCCCTTCATGTGAATGTTCGCACCATTCAGGAGTGCATCCGTCATGGTCGCCAGACAACGGTTTCAGGCCGCGCTGCTCGCCGCGGCGATCGCCGCGATTACCCCGCCCGTTCACGCACGCAACACCACCGACTGGCTGGCGAACACGTACGGCACGCTCGCGGCCCACGTCGGCAACGTCGCGCGTGCGATGTGGGTCGCGCCTGAAGGCGTGATCTATACGGCGTCGATGTGGGACGAGGACGAAGGCGGTGTCGCGATTTACCAGAACGGCAAGAGCGTCGGCTCGATCGGCACGCACTCGGAGTTCCAGGGCAGCGCGATCACGGGCAACGCGACCTCGCTGTTCGTCGCGCTGCAGCCCGGCAAGACTTACGGCAGCGGCGCGGTGGGGCGCTACAACCGCGCGACGAAGTATCGCGACCGCGTGATCCAGGTCAGCGCGGCCACCAACCAGCCGCGCATCGACGTCGTCACCGGGCTCGCGACCGCCGGCTCGCTGCTTTATGCAAGCGACTTCTACGGCAATCGCGTGCGCGTGTTCACCACCGACGGCGTGTGGCAGCGGGATATCGGCGTATCGGAGCCGGGCGCGCTCGCGCTGGACGCGGCGGGCAACGTGTGGGTGGCGCAGAAGCGCGCAGGCTCGATCGTCGGCTTCAGCCCGGCCGGTGCGCTGCTGAACACGATCCGGATGCCGTCCGGGTCGCAGCCGTCGGCGCTGTATTTCGATGCGGCGGCCGGGCAACTTCTGGTGGGCGACGAAGGCCCGGACCAGAACATCAAGCGCTATACGGTGTCGGGCCGGCCCGCGCTGGCCGGCACCTTCGGCGTGCGCGGCGGCTATCTCGACACGACGACGGGCATCAAGGGGCAGGTCGGTGCGCAGCGCTTCACGCGCATCGTCGGGATCGGCAAGGACACCGGCGGCAATCTCTACGTGCTCAACAATCCATGGGGCGGCAGCTGGGATCTCGGCCGCAACGGCGCGACCGACATTCATGCGTACAGCAGCACCGGCAGCCTGCGGTGGACGCTGCAGTCGCTGAACTTCGAAGGCATCGCCGCGCCGGACCCGGTCACGGACGGTGCGCTGTTCTACGGCGGCACGCACGTGTACGGCGGCAGCGCGGGCGGCAGGTTCATCGCGAACACGGTCGATCCGTTCACGTACCCGGCCGATCCGCGCATCGACATGAACGACACGCAGCGCGACGAGCATTTCGGCCTGCTCACGTCGGTGGGCGCGAACCGGATTCTCGTCGCGGCCGGCCAGAATCCGCCGGTCTTCTACTTCTTCCACTTCAACGCGGCGAACGGTTATGTCGCGATTCCGGACGGCGCGATCCCGGGCCCCGCGTTCAACACGACGCGGCGCGTGACGGGCGGCTTCAGCATCGACAGCAAGGGCGGCGTGTGGGCCGGTCTCGACAAGACCGGCGCGATTACCCACTACCCGCTGACCGGCTTCGATGCGAGCGGCAAGCCGTCGTGGGGGCCGGGTGTCGCGACCCGCGTGCCCGACAGCATCCAGCCGCTCACGCGCATCGTCTATCTCGCGGACAGCGACACGATGGTGCTCGCGCAAGGCGCGATTGGGACCAACGACTGGACGTCGATCGGCACGCGCATCGAGGTGTATCACGGCTGGAGCGCGGGCAACACGACGAAGCCGGACCCGGTGATCACGCTGCCGCACAGCGGCGCGAAATCGATCGACGCGGTGGGCAACCATCTGTTCGTCGGCTACTGGTTCAGCAGCAGCGGGCCGCTGTGGCCGAACGTCGACGCGTTCAACCTGACGACCGGCAATCTCGACACGACGCTGGTCAACGCGAGCCCCGCGACCGTGGATACCAGCAGCGCGATCGATGCGATGTACAGCATTCGCGCCTATCGCCGCTCGAACGGCGAGTACGTGGTGATGAAGAACAACGTGAAAGGCAACAGCATCACCGTGTACCGGTGGACGCCTTGATGAACGCGTGGTCGCCTCGACCGGCGGCCGGGCTCGCGAACGCCTCATCGTATTCGTCGCGATTTCGCGGGATTTCCACCGCGCATCCACGCAATTTCCACATCACGCGTTCGTCATGAGCGGCGTGCGCAACGCGCGCCTCACCGCCCGCCGGGCGGCCGTTCCAAACCTCACGACGCGGAAAAGCGGTTCCGGGCACAATGACAGCGGCACCGGCAGGCACTGCGCGTGCCCACGACGAAGAACCGGATCGACTGATGGGTTGCGCCGGCGCATTGCAGCGCCGGTGAACTCGCGCGGCATGCCCCATGCCGCGTTTTTTATGCCGAAGTGACGAAACGATGAAGATGAAAACGACACCGAACCGCCTGTTTCTGATCGCCGCACTGGCCGGCGCGATGAGCGGCCCAGTCCACGCAGAGACGCCGGCGGCCGCCGCGACCGTTGCGACGGTCAACGGCACGCCGATCACGCAGGCCGACGTCGACACGTTGCTGCGCGCGTCCGGGCAACCCGACTCGCCGCAGGTCCGCCAGGCGATCAAGAATCAGCTGATTACGCGCGTGCTGGTCCAGCAGGCCGCCGAGAAGGCGAACTATGCCGACAAGCCCGAGGTCAAGGCGGCGGTGCAGCAGGCGAAGGCGAATGCCGAAGTGCAGCTTTACCTGCGCGACAACGTGAAGCCCGAGCCGGTGACCGACGAGCAGGTCAAGGCGCGCTACGACGAGCTCGTGGCGTCGCTCGGCAAGAACGAGTACAAGCCGCGCCTGATCGTCGTCCAGGATCCGGTGACGGCCGCGACGGTGCTGAGCGAGCTGAAGGCGGGCAAGTCGTTCGACGGGCTGGCGCGCCAGTACAGCATCGCGCCGAGCCGCGACAGCGGCGGCGAGTTGCCGTGGGTGAGCTTCCACACGCCGGCGGCGGAAGGCAAGACGTCCGGCTTGCCGCTGCCGGTCGCGCAGGCGCTCGAGAAACTGACGGTCGGCGCCGCGACGAAGGATTCGATCCCGGTCGACGGCGTGCGGGCGATCGTGAAGCTGGATGCGAAACGGCCGACGCAGGTGCCGGGTTTCGCGACCGCGAAGCCGGCGCTGCAGCAGCAACTGCAGGCGGCCGCCGTGGAGAAGGCGAGCGCGCAGATGATCGGCAACCTGCTGAAGGACGCGAAGATCACGCAGTAACGCGGCGGCGTCGAAACGCCGCGCGTCACGCGCGCCAGATCATGCTCGCGCTCGTGTCGGTTGCCGACTCGACGCGAAAGCCGAGCCGTTCGTAGAGCCGCCGCGCCGGGTTGCCGTGCAGCACGCTGAGCGATACCGGCACGTGCGCGCGCGCCGCGTCGGCCAGCAACGCGTTCAGCACGGCTTCGCCGATGCCCCGGCCCTGGTGATCGGGGAGGATCTGGATCTGGTGAACGTGCCACTCGTCGGCGGCGCGTGTCACCTTCAGCAAGCCGATGGCGTCGTCGACGTCGCAGACGATCATCGCATCGTCGAAGTTCGCGCGAATGCGCCGGTCGTGCGCTTCGTCGTCGGTGGGCGCGCCGACGCGCTGCAGGTGCACGGTCATCGTGAGCCGACGCAGGGTCAGCAGGAACGGCAGGTCGGCGGCGCATGCCGGACGCAGGCGGATTGCGGGTGTCATCGTGCGGACTCGTACGTTCGTTCGGGACGGGAGCGCCGACGGGAAGGTCGCACCCCGCAGCGCATCATCCGCGATGGCGGGAAGCCGGTCAAAGGGCGCAACGCCGAATCCGGCGCGCATGCGTGGCCGATCATCCGGCGCGCCGGCCCGAGTGCGGGTGCACATCGGCGAGATTGGCGATCAGCGTGTCGATCACGACGCGCTTCAGGCTCACGAGCGCCGAAGGCGCATCGCTTGCGCCCGCATGAAGGCACACGTCGACGGACGGCAGCGGCGGCAGGCCGTCGCGCTCGCCGAGCTGCCGCAGCGCCGGCGGCACACCCACCATCGTTCTCGAGGTAATGCCCAGGCCGCCGGCGACGCCGGCCCACAGGCTTTGCAGGCTGCCGGTCGTGTACGCGAGCCGCCACGGGATGCCGGCCTTGTCGAGCGCGTCGGTGCCCGCCTTGCGGAACAGGCACGGCGGCTTGTACAGCGCAAGATCGAGCGGTGCGCCGGCACGCGTACGCACGTCGATGCCTTGCGGCCCGATCCACGCCATCGGCAGCGTGACCAGGTGTTCGGCGTCGGCGCGATGTCCGCGCCCCATCGCGAGCACGATGTCGAGTTCGCCGCCATCGAGCCGGTCGAGCAACGCGCCGTTGCCGTCGACGACGATGTCGACGCGCACGCCCGGATGCGTGCGCTTGAACCGGCCGAGCGCGACGGGCAGCCACGATTCGGCGAAATCGCCCGGCAGCCCGAATCGCACGGCGCCGTCGACTGCCGCGCCGCGGATCGCGCCGATCGCCTCGTCGTTCAGTTCGAGGATGCGGCGCGCATAGGACAGCATCAGCTCGCCGGCTTCGGTCGGCACGAGGCCGCGCCCCTGGCGGCGAAACAGCGGCTGGCCGATCTGCGTTTCGAGCTTGCGCATCTGCTGGCTGACCGCCGACTGCGAGCGGCCGATCCGGTCGGCGGCGCGGTTGAGGCTGCCGAGCCGATCCGCGGCAATCAGCGTGCGCAGCGCATCCATGTCGAGATTCGGAAGCGTCATGATTCGGTTTTTCTTATAAGTCGATTTCGAATTATCGTATTTATTGCACATTCCCGTCGCTACCATCAAGTGAACCGGTCGTTTCGGTTCACGGGGATGCGCGCGATACGCGGCTGGATACGCGGCTGCGGATGTCCGTGAGGTTGCTCCCTCTTCTTTCCGACAAGGACATTGAATGAAAATCGGCTCGATATTCCGCCAAGGCTTTCCCGGCATGCTGCTGGCCGCGTCGATGATTCCCGGTGACGCATCGGCCGCGCCGTCGCTCGCGGGGACGTGGACGCTGGTCGCGGCGGACGTCCAACATCCCGACGGCACGATCGGCCGCGACTACGGTGCCGATCCGGCGGGCTTGCTGATGATCGACGCGCACGGGAACTATTCGCTGCAGATCTTCAAGTCGGAACGCCCGCGTTTCGCGTCGAACGACAAGGCGACCGGCACGCCGGAGGAATTCCGTGACGCCGTGCTCGGCTCGAGTACCCACTACGGCACGCTGAGCGTCGATCCCGCGAACCACACGCTGGCGTTTCACATCAGCAATGCGTCGTATCCGAACTGGGCCGGGCAAACGCAGACGCGAACCTATCAGTTGAAGGACGGCGAGCTGAGCTACCGCGTTCCGCCGCGTGCCAACGGCGACATTCCGATCTCGGTGTGGCGGCGAAAGGAGTGAACCGGGAGGCCGTTCGATCCGTGACGCATGCGGCCGTGAGGCCGTGATCGCGGCCGTTCCGGCACGCGCCGCGTAGCCGGCGCCACACGCCGTTTCCGTTGGCCCGCGCAAGCCGCCGCCGGCCCGGCGAGCCGGATCGGAGGCCGCGGCTTCTCGTGCCTCCCCCACCGGTATTCCTCCGTTTGCCCTGTCCGCATATCATGCGCACATCGCGCACCTGCCGGCCGCAGGCGCCGCCGCTTCCGACGCGGCGGTGCGTCTGCCTGCACGGCGCAGCACACAGGGATTCTCGATGGACACCAAACGATCGCGGCCGGGCCTCGTCGCCGCGCTGCTCTGGGCGGCGCTGTATCTCGCGACCGGCTATATCTCGCACGAGTTCAACGGCCCCGTCCGGCTGACGGGCTACATCTGGCTGCCGGCCGGCGTGACGGTCGGCGCGTTCATGCTGCGGCCGATGCGCGAATGGCTGACGCTGGCCGGCGCGTTCCTGGCCGGGCAACTCGCGCTGACCGGCATCGAACACGGCAGCCTGGTCAACGCGGTGCTGTTCACGGTCGACGAGGTCGGCGCCGCCGCGCTCGCGGTGTGGCTCGTCCAGCGCGTGCGGTTCTCGCTCGAAGGGCTGTATTTCCTGCGCTCGGTGATCCTCGCCGGCCTGATCGCGGGCGTGATCGGCGCGATCGGCGGCGCGGCGTGGTACACGGCGGTCAAGGGCGCGCCGTTCCTCGACGTGTGGTCGGTGTGGGCCGCGTCCGATTTCGTCGGCGTGCTGCTGGTCACGCCGGTGCTCGCGTCATGGTCGCGCTTTCGCGCGCACCGCTCGGGCGACCACGAGCGCTTCGACCTGGTACTCGGCATCGTCGCGTTCGCGCTGCTCGTGATCGGCGCGCTGGTGATCTTCGACGGCGACACGTCGAAGAAATTCGGCACGGGCGCCGGCTTTGCGCTGACGTATATCCCGCTGTTCCTGACCGTCGCGGTGACGCTGCTGCTCGGCGGCCGCGCGGGTTCGTCGTCGGTGCTGGTGCTCGCGCTGATCGTGATCGAGCAGACCGCGCAGGGCGACGGCCCGTTCGCGTCGTTCCATGAGCACTACGGCAGTTCGCTGCTCGAGGCGCAGCTTTACCTGGCGGTCGCGTCGCTGCTGGTGCTGACGGTGAGCACGCTGAAGACGACGCGCGAGCGCGTGCACGAGCATGCGGCGGTCCTGCAGAACAACATGGAGCTCGCGCTCGCGAGCGCCGGCCAGATCGCGTACGTGCTCGATCCGGAATCGGGGCGGATCGAGTGGAGCGGCGACGTCGAGCGCGTGTTCGGTGTCGGCGTCGACGCGGCGCAGATCGCGAGCGTGTCGCTCGTGCTCGAACGTGTGCAGCCGGGCGACCGCGATGCGTTGAGCGACTACTGGAACGCGGAGATCGCCGGCGAGGATCGTGCGTCGCTGTCGCTGCGTATCGTGCAGCGCGACGGCGGCACGCGGACGATCACCGATCACGGCGCGCCGTTGCTCGACTCGAATGTCGACGTGACGGTGGTGGCAGGGGTCTGGCAGCTCGAGCGCGTGTGGCCGGCGGACGAATGAGCGGGGACGCGTCATGACGGGCCGCACGGGCGTCCTGCTGATTCACGGGCTCGGCGGCACGCAATACGATCTCGGTTCGCTGCACAAGGCGGTGCGGCGCGCGGGCGGCGAACCGCACATGATCACGCTGCCGGGGCACGGCACGCGCCCCGAGGATCTGGTCGGCGTGCGCGCGGAGGCATGGCTCGACGCGGTGACCGAGCAGTATCGCGCGCTGGAGAACGAGTACGACACCGTGCATGTCGCGGGCATGTGCATGGGCGCGCTGGTCGCGCTGCTGCTGTGCCATCGCGTGCAGCATGCGCGTGGCCGGCTCGCGCTGCTGGCCACGCCGGTGTTCATCGACGGCTGGTCGACGCCCTGGTACCGGGCGTTGCGGCACGTGCTGTATCGCGTGCCGGGTGTCGCGGAGCGGATGCGCGTCGAGGAAGGCGATCCGTTCGGCATCAAGAACGCGACGATCCGCGCAATCGTGAAGAAGAAGTTCGAGCGCGAGGACAGTTTCCACTATGCGTGGGTGCCGCTCGCGTGCGTGCGCCAGGTCGACCGGATGCGCGACTGGGCGCTCGAGGCGGCCGCCGGCACGCCGTGCGCGACGCTCGTGCTGCATGCGCGCGAGGACGAGCTGACGAGCCTGCGCTCGGCCGATTTCCTGCTCGCGAAAATGCCCGACGCGCGCGGGATCGTGCTGGAGAACAGCTACCACATGATCTGCGCGGACAACGATCGCGACGACGTCGCGCGCCACGTGCTCGAATTCTTCGGGTTCGATCCGGTGCATGCGGTCAGCCCGGCGATGGCGCGCAGGATGGGGCGGATGGCGCCGTGACGAACGCTTACGCCGCTTCCGGGGGATGCGCGATCCGCGCCCGGATCTCGGGCGACGCAAGACACGTGGCAACCGCTTCGTAGCCGGGTGAGCCCGGGTAAGGCGCCACGCGCGAAGGCGGACTGTGATTGGCCGGGCACAGGATGATCGCTTCATGCGGGCCGACCGCCGACAGGTCGAGGATCGCCGACGAACGCGTCAGCAGGAACAGCGGCCGCATCCCGGCGGCGGCCTGTTCGCGCAGACGGGCAATCAGTGCCTGTTGCGTGGGGCGATCGAGATCCTGTTCGATCATGTCGACGACCCGTGTGCGCGGACCTTCGGCTTCGAGGGCGACGAGCAGCGCGGTCAGCGCCGCCGACGGCGTCGCGCCCCGGGCGACGAGCGCTGCCGATGCACGGTCGACGCGCGACTTCAACGCAGGATCGGTGCGCAGCACGTCGCGCGCCGCCGCACCGTCGTGTTCCAGCCGGTCGAGGCCGACGAACGCGGCGCCGGGCAGTGCGTCGGCGAGCCGGAGCGCCAGCCGCGTCTTGCCGCTGCCGAGCGGGCCGATGATGTAGTTCAGCGGCCGGATATCGCGACACTCGAACCACTCGCCGCCCCACGGCCACGGCAGGCTGAATGCCACGCCGGCTCTGCTGTCGTCGACGAGCCGGGCCAGTTCGCCGTCGGCCGGCATCCGGCCGCGCGCGAGGCCGGCGCGGATTGCGTGTACGCGATCGACCTTGCGCACGAGATCCTGAATGCCGTGATCCAGCGCCGCTTCGTGAGCGGCCAGTGCGTCGTCCAGGCTGCGCGCGTCGCCGTCGAGCACGCTCGCCACCTGCGCGAGACCGAGGCCGAGTGCGCGCAGCGCGGCGATGTCGGCCGCGCGGGCGAGATCGTCCGGGCCGTACGCACGGTACCCGGCCGGCGTGCGTTCCGGCGTGACGAGGCCGTGCCGCTCGTACAGCCGCAGCGCCTTGATCGAGACGCCGAGCCGCGCGGCGGCGGCCGACGCGTTCAAACGGGGCGGGGACGTGCTCATCCGTCACTCTCCTTGCTGTCGATTCGTTGCGCCCAGCATAAAGGCGATCCCAAGGGCCGGGTCAAGCGAGCGTGCGTGTGCGATACACACGATGTGTCGGTCGACCGGGAACCGGAGGCCGGCGGCGGCGCCTTTCTCGCCGCGCCGCGCATCTGGGAGAATGCGGCTGCGGCCGTGCCGATTCACGGCCGGCGCCGACACGGCGCAGGATCCGACAGGTGGGAAATTGACCGACAACGAAGAACTTTCGCTCCACCAGGAGAGCCGCTTCTGGCAGCTTGCGCCGGTGAAATGGTGGATTCGCGGGCATGGCCGCGACGGCTATTCGTTCCGGCTGCTGCTGTGGCCGCCGGTGATCGTGTTCGTGCTCGAATTCCTCTGCATGATCTTCGATGCGCTGTACACCAGCATCGGCATCAGCGCGGTCGCGACGCTGTTCCTCGGTTTCGCCGGATACCATGGCGCGTTGCGCGAATGGCTGGTGCCGTCCGCGACCACGCGCGCGCTCGTGAAGGCACGCATGAAGAAGGCGGCCGAGCGGTTCTCGTCGCTCGGTGTGGGCGCGACCGTGCTCGCGATCTTCGTCGCCGCGACGTCGCTGTCGCTCGTGATGTCGGGGCAGGCGGTGCTGGACAGCGTATCGAAGGATGCCGTGTCGATCTTCATCGCGCTGGTGTTCCTGCCGGTGTACGTGTCCGGCGCGGTGCGCAAGCTGGCGATCGCGCGGATCGAGGAACTGGAGGCGCTGCGCAACGCGACCGTCGGCACCCGCCTGAAATTCGACCGGGCCGGCGCGGTGCGCGCGGTCGTCGTGCAGGGCGCGGCCGGGAAAGGGACGGTGTCCGTGCTGGAGTACACGGTGCTCGGGTTCAACCCGCCGCTCGAACAGGTCGGGCGCGAACCGCACGTGGCGCGGTAAAGGCGGGCGTCAGGTCAGACGTAAAGGCGGTGTCTCAGGCCGGAAAGCGCGCGTGTTCCGGCGCCGGCGTGAGGTTGTCGGGCCACTGCACTTCGAACAGCGTGCCGCCCGTGCGGCTCGGCATGCAGACAGCTTCGCCATGATGCGCATGGGCGATCGCCGCGACGACGGCGAGCCCGAGGCCGCTGCCGCCCGGCTGCGTATCGTCGGCGCGCCGGAAGGCCTTGAACACGTGCGGCGCGAAATCGGCCGGGATGCCGGGGCCGTCGTCTCCGACGCGCAACCGGCACATCCCTTGTTCGATGCGCGTCTCGATGCGGATCGCGCCGGGCACCGCATGGCGGCGCGCGTTTTCCAGCAGCGCCAGCAGCGCCTGGCGGATGCGCACCGGGTCGCAGCACATGCGCCGCGTGTCGAGATCGAGCACCGGATGCTGGCCGGCGGCCCGCAGCGCCGGCTCGAACGTGTCGACCACGGCACGCGCTTCCGACGCGAGATCGGCGTCGCGGATCTCGATGCTCAGGTGGCCGCTGTCCGCGAGGCTGACCACGCGCAGATCCTCGATCAGCCGCGTCAGCCCCTCGACCTGCGCGAGCAGGCTGCGGAACTGCGCTTCGTCGGGCTTGAACACGCCTTCGGCGAGCCCCTGCAGGCGCCCGCGCAGCACCGTGACGGGCGTGCGCAGCTCGTGCGCGATCGCCGCGTTCCAGATCGCCTGCTCGTTGGTCACGCGCTGCAGCTCGCTGGCGAGCGCGTTGAAGTTGTCGGCGAGCAGCGCGGCTTCGTGCAGCGAGCGGTCGCCCGCGACGGCGCGCGCGTCGAGATCGCCGCGCGCGACGCGGCGAATGCTGTCCGTGACCGAGTTCAGCGGCACGAGGATGCGGCGCGCGAGATTGACCGCGACCGCGACCGACAGCGCTAGGCCGACCGACGTGGTCGAGACCAGCCACACCCATTCCGGCGCGGTCGGCAGCAGGTTCTTCGTGTCGAAATGTGCAGGCCAGTAATTGAACGCGAAGTAGTAGAAGACGTACGCGGTGAGCACCATCAGCAGTGTCACGCCGAACGCCATCCCCGCCATGGTCAGCGCGATCTGCCGGCTCAGGCCCTCGAGCTTCATGCTCAGCTCCAGAGCTTGTAGCCGACGCCGCGCACGCTGACCGGCACGCCCTGCACGCCGAGGTCGTCCAGCTTCTTGCGCAGCTTGCTGACGTGGCTGTCCACCGTGCGTTCCAGCGCGTCGCCTTCCGGCAGGCAGGTGGCCATCAGCTCGGCGCGGCTGAACACGCGCCGCGGCGCGCGCGCGAGTTGCGCGAGCAGCTTGAATTCGGTGAGCGTCAGGACGAGCGTGTGCCGTTCGCTGCCCACTTCGAGCGTGGCTTCGTGGTGTTCGAGATCGATCTCGAACGGCGCGACCCGCAGCACGCGCTGTTCTTCCTGGCGCGCGCCGGCCATCGAGCGGCGCAGCACCGCCTGCGCGCGCGCCACGACTTCGGCGGGATTGAACGGCTTCACCACGTAGTCGTCGGCGCCGATGCGCAGGCCGGTGAGCTTGTCGATGTCCTGGTCGAGCGCGGTCAGCATGATGACGGGCGTGTCGCCGCGATGACGGATTTCGGCGAGCACCTTCCAGCCGTCGACGTGCGGCATCTGCACGTCGAGCAGCACGAGGTCGGGCTTGAGCTGCAGGTGCAGCTCCAGTGCGCGGCGACCGTCGGCGGCGTGCACGGTACGCAGCCCGCCGCGCGCGAGATAGGCGGTCAGGATCTCGGCGATCTCGGGTTCGTCTTCGGCGATGAGGACGAGCGCCTGGGCGTTCTGGCCGGCGCCGGGCGATGAAGAAGATTCGGGCATGGCCACTCGTTCAGATCCATCAGGGGGTTCCGTCAGGTCGCCATACTACCGCACGGCCGGCGCAATCGAACGGAGGCGGGGGGACAGCGCGGCGCGACGCGATTCGCGCCTGGCCGACGGATGTCCCGCCCTTGCCTGCGTTTGTAAAGAAGCTACGGCGCCGGCATCCAGCGACGCGTGCGGGTCCGGCACGCGTCGTCGGACTCAGATGTGACCCAGCAGCACGAGTATCACGACGATGACGACGATCAACCCGACCGAGCCCGACGGCCAGTAGCCCCAGCTTCGGCTGTGCGGCCACGCCGGAAATGCCCCGATGAGCAGCAGAATCAGAATGATGATGAGGATCGTACCGAGCATCGCACCCCTCCTGACGTCGTGAATGGACGGTGCCTCTCGCCGCAATTCGCGTGCCGCGGCGAGGGCGGGCGAAAGCCGGCGCAAGCGCACGGTTGGCATGCCTGGAATTCACCCGATGAATACCCGCCGATTCAGAAAATAAAGTTTGAAAATGCATCCCCGCCCCCTATGCTGAATCCTTCTGATCTGGCGGGCAGGCGATGGCTGAACTTTTTCTGGTACGGCACGGGCAGGCGTCCTTCGGCACGGACGACTACGACCGGCTTTCCCCGGCGGGCGAGCAGCAGGGCGTCTGGCTCGGCGAATACTTTGCGCAGCAAGGCCTGGCGTTCGACCGCGTGATCTGCGGCACGATGAACCGCCACGCGCAGACGGTCGACGCGATCCTGCGCGGGATGGGCCGCGAGGGCGCGGAGATCGACCGCCATCCCGGCCTGAACGAATACGACTTCCACGGCCTGTTCGCCGCCGCCGCGCACGACTACCCGGACATCGCCCGCCTCGCGGCCGGCTCGATGAAGGAGCATTTCCGCGCGCTGCGGCAGGTGCTGCAGCTCTGGTCGGAAGACAAGCTCGGCGATTCGGCCCCCGAGACCTGGTCGCACTTCCAGCAGCGCGTGGCCGATGCCCGCGCAGCCATCCGCCACGGCGGCGGCCAGCGCGTGCTGACGGTGAGCTCCGGCGGCCCGATCGCGGTCACCGTGCAGCAGGTGCTGGCCGCCCCGCCGTCGAGCGCGATCGCGCTGAACCTGCAGATCCGCAACAGCAGCCTTTCGCAGTTTTTCTTCAACGCCGATGCATTCCACCTCGCGTCGTTCAACGGCATCCCGCATCTGGAGGATCCCGAACGACACGCGCTGCGAACCTACGGCTGACCCACGAACGATCGCGACGATGACGAACCCTACCCAGCAACTCGACGTAGCCCGCCTCACGCGCTATCTGGAAGCGCACGTGCCGGGCTTCGAAGGCCCGGTCGACACGGAGAAGTTTGCCGGCGGCCAGTCGAATCCGACTTTCCTGCTGCATGCGAAGAGCGGCCGCTACGTGCTGCGCCGCCAGCCGCCGGGCGAACTGCTGAAATCCGCGCACGCGGTCGACCGCGAATTCCGCGTGCTGAGCGCGCTGTCGGGCACCGCGGTGCCGGTCGCGCATCCGTATCACCTCTGCGAAGACCGCGACGTGATCGGCAGCCTGTTCTACGTGATGAGCTTCGAGGACGGCCGGATCTTCTGGGATCCCGCGCTGCCGGAGCTGCCGAAGGCCGATCGCGCGGTGTGCTACGACGCGTTGCTGCAGACGATGGCCGCGTTGCACGACGTCGATGTCGACGCGGTGGGCCTCGCCGACTACGGCCGCCCCGGCAACTACTTCGAACGCCAGATCGGCGTCTGGACGAAGCAGTACCGCGCGGCGGAAACGGAGCGCCTCGACGCGATGGAGACGCTGATCGACTGGCTGCCGAAGGCGTGCCCGGCCGACACGGGCCGGCCGACGCTGGTGCATGGCGATTTCCGGATCGACAACCTGATGTTCGCGCGCGACAGCTATCGCGTGCAGGCCGTGCTCGACTGGGAACTGTCGACGCTCGGCAACCCGCTCGCCGATCTCGCGTACTTCTGCATGTGCCTGCGGCTGCCGTCGGGCGGGCAGGTGCGCGGGCTCGCGGGCCAGGATCGCGCGGAACTCGGCATTCCCGACGAAGCGGCGATCGTTGCGCGCTATTGCGAGCTGCGCGGCATCGAGCCGATCAGCGACTGGCATTTCTACCTCGCATTCAGTTTCTTCCGGCTCGCGGCGATCGCGCAGGGCGTGAAGGCGCGCGCGCTGCAGGGCAACGCATCGAGCGAGCAGGCGCTGCGCGTCGGCGCGATGGCCGGGCGTCTCGCCGAGATGGCCGTCGGCGTGATCGACGCGCATCGCTGACATCGCCGGGCACGACACCACATCAATGGAGGAGCACAGCAACATGGCAACGAATCTGTTCGACCTGACGGGCAAGATCGCACTGGTGACGGGCGCGAGCCGCGGCATCGGCGAGGAAATCGCGAAACTGCTCGCGGAGCAGGGCGCGCACGTGATCGTGTCGAGCCGCAAGCTCGACGACTGCCAGGCCGTGGCCGACGCGATCGTCGCGGCGGGCGGCCGCGCCGAGGCACTGGCCTGCCACGTCGGGCGCCTGGAAGACATCGCCGCGACGTTCGAGCATATCCGCGGCAAGCACGGGCGGCTCGACATCCTCGTGAACAACGCGGCCGCGAACCCGTATTTCGGGCACATCCTCGATACCGATCTCGCCGCTTACGACAAGACGGTCGACGTGAACATCCGCGGCTACTTCTTCATGTCGGTCGAGGCCGGCAAGCTGATGAAGGAACACGGCGGCGGCGCGATCGTCAACACGGCGTCGGTGAATGCGCTGCAGCCGGGCGACCGGCAGGGCATCTACTCGATCACGAAGGCGGCCGTCGTCAACATGACGAAGGCGTTCGCGAAGGAATGCGGGCCGTTCGGCATCCGCGTGAACGCGCTGCTGCCGGGGCTCACGAAGACGAAGTTCGCGGGCGCGCTGTTCGCCGACAAGGACATCTACGAGACCTGGAAGGCGAAGATCCCGCTGCGCCGCCACGCGGAACCGCGCGAAATGGCCGGTACCGTGCTGTACCTCGTGTCGGACGCGGCGAGCTACACGAACGGCGAATGCATCGTCGTCGACGGCGGCCTGACCATCTGAGCGCGCGATGAAGATCGACAGCTACGCCGGCCAGGCCGTGATGATCACCGGCGCCGCGAGCGGCTTCGGCGCATTGCTCGCGAGCGAGCTCGCCGCGATGGGCGCGCGGCTGGCGCTCGGCGACCTGAACGGCGAGGCGCTCGAACGCGTGGCCGCGCCGCTGCGCGCGGCCGGCGCCGACGTGATCGCGCGGCGCTGCGACGTGCGTGTCGAAGCGGACGTCGCCGCGCTGGTGCACGCGGCGGCCGAGCGTTTCGGCCGGCTCGACGTGGGCATCAACAACGCGGGCATCGCGCCGCCGATGAAGGCGCTGATCGACACCGACGAAGCCGATCTCGACCTGAGCTTCGCGGTGAACGCGAAGGGCGTGTTCTTCGGGATGAAGCACCAGATCCGCCAGATGCTCGCGCAGCGCGAAGGCGTGATCCTGAACGTCGCGTCGATGGCCGGGCTCGGCGGCGCGCCGAAGCTGGCCGCCTACGCGGCGTCGAAGCATGCGGTGGTCGGGCTCACGAAGACGGCGGCCATCGAATACGCGCGCCACGGCATTCGCGTGAATGCGGTGTGCCCGTTCTACAGCACGACGCCGATGGTCACCGACAGCGAGATCGGCGACCGCCAGGATTTTCTCGCGCAGGGCTCGCCGATGAAGCGGCTCGGCCGGCCCGAGGAAATCGTCGCGACGATGCTGACGCTGTGCGCGAAGGAAAACACTTATCTGACCGGGCAGGCCGTCGCCGTCGACGGCGGTGTCTCGGCCTTCTGACGGAACCGGACGAACGGAATCGAGGAGTCGATCATGGACTTTGGCTACACCCCTAAAGTGGAAGAACTGCGCAGCCGCGTGCGCGCATTCATGGATGCACACATCGTGCCGCGCATCCGCCAGTGGAACGAGGAAGTGCACGCGGGCCAGTATCCCGTGTCGTTCATGGAGGAACTGAAGGAGCGTGCGAAGACGGAAGGGCTGTGGAACCTGTTCCTGCCGCACCTGAAGGACGACGAGCCCGGCACGGGCCTGACGAACCTCGAATACGCACCGCTCGCCGAGATCATGGGGCGCGTGGGCTGGGCGTCGGAAGTGTTCAACTGCAACGCGCCGGACACCGGCAACATGGAGCTGCTGCACATGTTCGCGACGCCCGCGCAGCGCGAGCAGTGGCTGAAGCCGCTGCTGCGCGGCGAGATCCGTTCGGCGTTCGCGATGACGGAGCCCGATGTCGCATCGTCGGATGCGACGAACATCACGACACGCATCGAGCGCGTGGGCGACGAGTACGTGATCAACGGCCGCAAGTGGTTCATCACGAACGCCGCGCATCCGAACTGCAAGATCTTCATCGTGATGGGCAAGACCGATCCCGATGCCGAGTCGCACCAGCAGCAGAGCATGATTCTCGTGCCGCGCGACACGCCGGGCGTGACGGTCGTGCGCAACATCACGGTGGTCAATCACTACGCGCCGGAAGGGCACTGCGAGATCACGTTCGACAACGTGCGCGTGCCGGCGAGCAATCTGCTCGGCGAGGAGGGCAGCGGCTTCGCGCTCGCGCAGGCCCGCCTCGGGCCGGGCCGCATCCACCACTGCATGCGTTCGATCGGTGCGGCCGAACTCGCGCTGGAGCTGATGGTCGACCGCGCGCAGTCGCGCGTCGCGTTCGGCAAGCCGCTGAACCGGCACGGCACGGTCGGTGAATGGATCGCGCGCTCGCGCATCGAGATCGAGCAGGCGCGCCTGCTCGTGCTGAAGGCCGCGTGGATGATCGACAAGGTCGGCGCGAAGGCCGCGCGCAAGGAAATCTCGATGATCAAGGCGCTGGTGCCGACCGTGTATGCGAACGTCTGCGACCGCGCGATGCAGGTGTTCGGCGCGGCGGGGTTGAGCCCCGATACGCCGCTCGCCGACCTCTGGACCTGGGGCCGCGCGCTGCGCTTCGCCGACGGCCCGGACGAGGTGCACCTGCAGGCGATCGCGCGGATGGAAATCAAGGACGGCGAGCCGGGTTCGACGGCGCCGTACCTGACGCCGCCGCTGCGCGCCTGAGCGTCGCGCCGGGATGCGCAGGGCCGTGGACGAGCGGGTGGCGCACGCCGTAAGATGCCGGCAAGGAGATCCGGCGATGCGCCTTTCGAAGATTGACCTGAACCTGTTCGTCGTATTCGACGCGATCTACACGAAGCGCAACCTGACGCGCGCGGCCGAGGTGCTGAATCTCACGCAGCCGGCCGTCAGCAACGCGCTGGCGCGGCTGCGCAAGACCCTGAACGATCCGCTGTTCGTCAGCACGCCGGCCGGGATGATGCCGACGCCGCTGGCCGAGAACATTGTCGGCCGTGTGCGCGAGGCGATGCAGCTGCTCGATTCGAGCGCGCACGAAGGCGACGTGTTCGATCCGGCGTCGTCGACGCGCGTGTTCCGGATGAGCATGAGCGACCTGACCGAAGCGCTGCTGCTGCCCGCGCTCGGCGAACTGCTGCAGAAGCATGCGCCCGGCATGCACGTGCGCAGCTACACGATGGACCGCCGCGAAGTCGCGACCGCGCTCGCGAACGGCTCCGTCGACATCGCGATCGACGCGCCGCTGATCGGCGATCCGCACCTGCATCAGGCGCTGCTCGTGCGCGATCGTTATGCGTGCATGATCCGCGACGATCACCCGTTCAAGGGCGACACGCTCACCATGGACGACTACCTGTCGATGGGGCACATCCACGTGTCGAGCCGCCGCAAGGGCAGCGGGCACGTCGACGCGGAGCTGACGCGCCTCGGGTTGCGCCGCACCATCCAGATGCGCGTGCAGCACTACATGGTCGCGCCGCTGATCGCGATGCGCGGCGACCTGGCGCTGACGGCACCGCTGCGGCTGCTGCAGCGTTATCCGGCGCGGATTCTCGAACTGCCGTTCGAGATGCCGGCGCTCGAATACTTCTGCTACTGGCATCGCAGCGCGGATCAGGATCAGGGCAGCCGGTGGCTGCGCGAGCAACTGGTGACGCTGATGGGCGGGATCGGCGAACCGAGGTGAGGCGCGCGCGGCGGCGGTCAGCTTCGCAATGCCCGCGCCAGCACCTTCGCCACATGCACGGCCTGCGCTTGCGCGCCGTCCTGAATCTGATGCCGGCAACTCGTGCCGTCCGCGACGACGATCGCGCCTTCGGCCCGCGTACGCACGGCCGGCAGCAGCGACAGCTCGGCCATCGCCTGCGATGCGGCGTAATGCTCGGCTTCATAGCCGAAGCTGCCGGCCATCCCGCAGCATGACGATTCGACCGGCGATACCTTGAGCCCCGGAATCCAGCGCAGCACCGTCTGCACCGGTGTGAACGCGCCGAACGCCTTCTGATGGCAGTGGCCGTGCACGAGCGCTTCGTTCGCATCGATCGCGTGCAGCGGCAGCGACAACCGGCCGGCCTCGTGTTCGCGCACGAGAAACTCCTCGAACAGGAACGCGTGGCTCGCGAGCCGTGTGGCTTCGTCGCCATAACCGTAGGCAAGAAACTCGTCGCGCATCGACAGCAGGCACGAAGGCTCCAGCCCGACGATCGCGATACCGCGTTCGAGGTACGGCCGCAGCGCATCGAGCGTGCGCCTGGCTTCGGACTTCGCTTCGTCGACGAGCCCGGCCGCGAGGAACGTGCGGCCGCAGCACAGTGGCCGCGCGCCTGCGCGCACGTTGAAATGCACGGTGTAGCCGGCCGCTTCGAGCACGGCTTGCGCGGCGCGCGCGTTGTCCGGCTCCTGGTAGTTGCTGAACGTATCGACGAACAGCAGCACTTCGCGGGTGGCCAAGCCGGTTTGCGTGGGTGTTGATGCACCCGCACCGGCACCCACATCCGCCAGAAACGGTCGCGCGAACCCGGGCAGCGCACGCTGCGGCGCGAGGCCGATCCATCGCTTGATCGACGACGCGACGACCGGCACGCCATTGACGAACGCGATCGCGCCGCGCAGGCGCGCGGCCCACGGCGCATAACGCGGCAGATACGCGACGAGCCGTTCGCGCAGCGTCGTGCCGTGCTTGCAGTTCCACGCGTGCCGCGCCTCGATCTTGAAGCGCGCCATGTCGACGCCCGTCGGACAATCGCGTTTGCAGCCCTTGCACGATACGCACAGGTCGAGCGCGGCCTTCACGTCGTCGCCGGCGAGGCCGTCGGCGCCGAGCTGGCCCGTCACCGCGAGCCGCAGCGTGTTCGCGCGGCCGCGCGTCACGTGCTGCTCGTCGCGCGTCACGCGGTAGCTCGGGCACATCGTGCCCGCGTCGAACTTGCGGCAGTGGCCGTTGTTGTTGCACATCTCGACGGCCGACGCGAGCCCGTGCGTGACGTCGGTGCCCGAGCCGGGGGCGGTTTCTTCGCCGGTCAGCGGATTGCGCGTGACGTTCCATGCCGACCAGTCGAGCGCGGGCCGCAGCGGCAGCGCCGCATAGCCGGGCGCGAAACGGAAATGCTCGCGTGCATCCATCTTCGGCGGATTGACGATCTTGTCGGGGTTGAAGCGGTTGTCGGGATCGAACAGCTTCTTGATCTCCGCGAACGCCGCATTCAGGCGCGGGCCGTACTGCCACGCGACCCATTCGCCGCGGCACAGCCCGTCGCCGTGTTCGCCCGAATACGCGCCCTTGTACTCGCGCACGAGTGCCGCCGCTTCTTCGGCGATCTCGCGCATGCGCGTCGCGCCGTCGCGCCGCATGTCGAGGATCGGCCGCACGTGCAGCGTGCCGACGCTCGCGTGCGCGTACCACGTGCCTTCGGTCTCGTGCCTGTGGAACACGTCGGTCAGGCGGCGCGTGTATTCGGCGAGGTGTTCGAGCGGCACCGCGCAATCCTCGATGAACGACACCGGCTTGCCGTCGCCCTTCATGCTCATCATGATGTTCAGCCCGGCCTTGCGCACCTCCCACAGCGCCTTCTGCGCGCCGGCATCGGTCATCTTCACGACGCTGCCGGGCAGCCCGAGATCGGCCATCAGTTCGGCGAGCCGGTCGAGCTGCGCGTGTTGCGCGTCGCGCGATTCGCCCGCGAACTCGACGAGCAGGATCGCCTGCGGCCGGCCGACCAGCGCCCGTTCGATCACGGGCCGGAACGCGGGGTTCTCCATCGACAGGTCGATCATCGTGCGATCGACCAGCTCGACGGCCACCGGCTTCAGCTTCACGATGTGCTGCGCGGTGTCCATCGCCTGGTAGAAGGTAGGGAAGTTCACGACGCCGAGCGTCTTGTGCGCGGGCAGCGGCGCGAGCTTCAGCGTGATCTGCCGGCTATGGGCGAGCGTGCCTTCCGAGCCGACGAGCAGGTGCGCGAGATTCGCATGGCCGTCGTCGGTGTAGGCGCGCGGGTTCTGGCAGTCGAACAGGTCGAGGTTGTAGCCGGCCACGCGGCGCAGCACCTTCGGCACGCGCTCGACGATCTCGTCGCGCTCGCGCTTCGCGATGCGTTCGACGCCGTGCAGCAGGTCGAGCGTGCGGCGATCGGTGACGGGCTGCGCGAGCGAACCGAACCGGCATTCGCTGCCGTCGGCGAGGATCGCGTCGATCGCGAGCACGTTGTGCACCATGTTGCCGTACTCGATCGAGCGCGATCCGCACGAGTTGTTGCCGGCCATCCCGCCGATCGTGCATTGCGCGGCCGTCGACACGTCGACCGGAAACCACAGCCCGTGCGGTTTCAGCCACGCGTTCAGGTGATCGAGCACGATGCCGGGCTCGACGGTGACGGTGCGCGCCTGCGCGTCGAATGCGACGATCCGGTTCAGCCATTTGCTGTTGTCGACGACGAGCGCCTCGCCGACCGTCTGCCCGCACTGGCTGGTGCCGGCGCCGCGCGCGAGCACGGGAATCTTGCGGTCGCGCGCGATGTCGAGCGCGATCCGCAGGTCGTCCTGGTCGCGCGGCACGACCACGCCGAGCGGCATGATCTGGTAGATCGACGCGTCGGTCGCATAACGACCGCGGCTCGCGCGGTCGGCGTAGACGTCGCCGCGCATTTCACGGCGCAGCCGCTCGAACAGCGGCGACAGCGCGGTGCCTTGCGACGGCACGAGATGGATGGGGCGAACCAGCGAAGGCGAGACGGCGGATGTCATGGCGGCGGTCGGTATCGGGTGGGAACGGATCGGGCGAGGATCGGGCGAGGGATCAGGCGAGCGTGACGCTGACGGGCGGCAGCCCCGCGATGCGGCCGACGGCCGTGCCCGCGGCCCGCGGAAAATGCATGCCCGTGTACGAGCCGGTCGTGACGACGGTGCCGGCCGGCAACGCGATGCCGCGCCGCGACGCGTGATTCACGAGCCACGGCAGCAGGCGGCGCGGGTCGCCGGCCGGGTTGGTGCCAGGTGCGGTGCCGGCGATGTCGTGCCCGTCGAACGTGAACGCCGGGGCCGGCGCGACGAACGGGAAATCGGCGCGATAACCGGTCATCTCGCCCAGCACGAGCGCACCGTGGTTCTGCAGGTCGGCGAGCTGGGCGGCCGGCGCGACGTCCGGCCATTCGCGGAAGCGGCTCGCGACGATCTCGATCGCGGCACCCATCTGCGCGATACCGTCGAACACTTCATCGTCGGCATAGGCGGGCGCACGCGGCGCGAAGTCGCGGCCGAAGCGAAACGCGATCTCCAGTTCGAGGCCGAGCGGCCGGAACGCGCCGCGCGGCAGCGTGACGCCGCCCGCATGGCGGCAGTCGTCCGGCAGCGGCGCGCCCTGGATCGGCCCGTCGGGCTGTTTCGCACCGACCTTCCACGCGCCGATCGCGGCGCGGCGCTCGGCGAGCAGTTGCGCCTGCACCGCATAGGCGGCGTCGGCATCGGCGGGGACGAGGGCTGAAGGCAGCGCGGCGAACGCGATGCCGTGTTGCCAGCCGGCGGCGAGCCGGACGGCGAGGTCGTGGGTAGCCTGGGTCATCGTTGCAGTCGGGGAAAAGGCGGGCGCCGCGAACGGCAGCGCCCCTTTGGCATCAGGCCGGCGAGCGATTGGCGGCCGGTTGTTCGGCGGGTGCGTCGGCGAAGCGGCTTTCCGGCTGCATGCGGAACGCGAGCAGCACGCCCACGCCCATCAGCACCATGCTGCCGATGAACGGCAGCTCCCAGCTGCCGAAGCGGTCGATCACGAAGCCGGAGATCACGGGCGACAGGATCGCCGCGAGCGCGGACCCGGAATTCATCATCCCGCTCGCGGTGCCCGAGTATTCCGGCGCGATGTCCATCGGCACGGCCCACATCGGGCCGATCGTCATTTCGGCGAAGAAGAAGCCGGCCGCGAGGCACGCCATCGACACGTACAGGTGATGCGTGAACAGCAGCGGCAACAGCGACAGCAGCGTGAGCAGCATGCAGATCGACACCATCCGGCTGCGTGCGCGCTTGAGGCTGCCGGTGCGCGCGAGGATGCGGTCGGTGACGATCCCGCCGAGCGTGTCGCCGATCACGCCCGCGAAGAACACCGCCGACGCGAACACGGCCGATTTCTTCAGGTCGAGGTCGTAGCTGTGCAGGAAGTACTGCGGAATCCAGCTCAGGAACAGCCACAGCGTCCAGCCGTAGCAGAAGTACACGATCGTGACGGGCATCATCCGGCGGAACAACGGGCCCCAGGGCACGGCGGCGGGTTTCGGCTTCGGTTGCGGCAGCGCGTCGAGTTCGGCCTGCGTGATGCGCGGGTGGTCCTTCGGGTGTTCGGTATAGACGAGCGCCCACACCGCGACCCACACGATGCTGATCACGCCGCAGATGTAGAACGACTCGCGCCACCCGTACACGGCCATCACCGCGACGACGGCGGCCGGCGCGACCGCGTTGCCGACGCGCGAGAACGCATGCGTGACGCCCTGCGCGAAGCCGCGTTTCTCGCGCGGCACCCAGCGCGACATCGCCGACGTGGCCGCCGGGAACGTCGCGCCTTCGCCGAGCCCGAGCAGCAGGCGCGCGGCGAGCAGCGACGCGAGGCCGCCGGCCATCCCGGTGAGCAGCGTCGCGACGGCCCACAGCAGCCCGCAGGCGAGCAGCGTGCGGCGCGCGCCGAAGCGGTCGCTGACCCAGCCGCCGATGATCTGGAATACGAGATACGGATACGCGAACGCGGAGAACACGAGGCCGATCTCCGTCCTGTTCAGCCCGAATTCCTTGCCGAACCCGGCAGCGGCCGTGCTCACGTTCACGCGATCGAGGTACGTGATGAAGTACATCACGCACAGCATCACCAGCACGATGCCGGTCGCTCGGAACAGCTTCATGTTTCGTCTCCTGGATGTTGTCTGGCTGGCTGCCCGTGCCGGCGTCGAGGCCGGCATCGAGGCGGGTCGTGCCGATGAAGCGGGGCGGGCGCCGGCAGCGGCCGGTGCGTGTCGCGATGACCGAGCGCGGCCGTCCGTGAAGCGGAAAGGGCGCGTCAGGCGGCGTGCGGGAAACGTGCGCGCCGCCCGCCGGCGCTCAGGCCGCCGCGCGCAGCGCGGGGGCGTGCGTGTTCGATGCGAGGGTGTCCATCGCCGCGACGACGCCGCTCGCGGCAACCGGCACGCCGGCGAGCTTCAGCCCCATCTCGCAGCCGGCGAGCGTGGCCATCAGCGTGAGGTCGTTGCAGTCGCCGAGATGGCCGATGCGGAACATCTTGCCGCGCATCTTGCCGAGCGCCTGCCCGAGCGACATGTCGAAGCGTTCGTAGATCAGCTTGCGCACGGCGTCAGCGTCGACGCCGTCGGGCATCATCACGCCGGTCAGCACGGGGCTGTAGACGGCCGGGTCCGCGCACTGGATCTCGAGGCCCCACGCGCGCACCGCGCGGCGCGTGGCTTCCGCGAGCCGCTGGTGGCGCGCGAACACCGCGTCGAGCCCTTCGCCGAGGATCATGTCGAGCGCTTCGGCGAGCCCGTACAGCAGGTTGGTGTTCGGCGTGTACGGCCAGTAGCCGTTCCTGTTCGCCTCGATGATCTCGTGCCAGCCCCAGAACGCGCGCGGCAGCGTCGCGTGCCCGCTCGCCGCGAGCGCCTTCGGCGACACCGCGTTGAAGCTGATGCCGGGCGGCAGCATCAGCCCTTTCTGCGAACCCGACACCGTCACGTCGACGCCCCATTCGTCATGGCGGTAGTCGGCGGACGCGAGCCCCGAGATCGTGTCGACCATCAGCAGCGCCGGGTGGCCGGCCGCGTCGATCGCGCGGCGCACGGCCGCGATGTCGGAGGTGACGCCGGTGGAGGTTTCGTTGTGCACCACGCATACCGCCTTGATGTCGTGCGCGGTATCGGCGCGCAGGCGCGCTTCGATCATGTCGGGCTGCACGCCGCGGCGCCAGCCTTCGATGCCCGGCAGCCCGAGGAATTCGGGCTTCAGGCCGAGCGCGTCGGCCATCTTCTTCCACAGCGTCGCGAAGTGGCCGGTCTCGTACATCAGCACGGTGTCGCCGGCGCTCAGCGTGTTGGTCAGCGCGGCCTCCCATGCACCGGTACCCGACGCCGGATAGATGATCACGGGCTGCGTGGTCTTGAAGATCTTCCTGATGCCGGCGAGCACCTTGAGGCCGAGCGCGCCGAATTCGGGGCCACGGTGGTCGATGGTCGGATAGCTCATCGCCCGCAGGATGCGGTCGGGCACCGGGCTCGGCCCCGGAATCTGCAGAAAATGGCGGCCGGACGGATGAAAGTCGAGTTGCAGCATGGTCGTTCTGTCTCCTTGGTTGCATTTTGAATTTTGCATGCAAAATACTTTAGCAGAGCGATCGCGGCAAACCCAAGTACTGATTTCACCGAAAATGCCGGTGTTTACCCGGCGTTGGCGGGGAGATATTCGGGTCGGGCGAGTTGAAGTAGAATCGCGTGAAGCAAGAAGGAAGGATTTTGCATGCAAGATTTGAATGATCTGGAGCAGGCCGGCGGCGCGCCGGCACTGCCGAAACTGGAGCGGCAGCGGCTGCACGACACGGTCGTCGAGCACCTGCGCAAATTCATCGTCGAAGGCGTGCTCACGCCGGGCATGCGGCTGAACGAGCGCGAGCTGTGCGAGACGCTCGGCATCTCGCGCACGCCGCTGCGCGAGGCGTTCAAGGTGCTGGCGGCCGAGGGGCTGCTGGTGCTGTCGCCGAATCGCGGCGCGAGCGTGTACCGGATGAGCGAATCGGAGATCCGCGAGACGTTCGAGCTGATGTCGGGGCTGGAGGCGTTTTCAGGCGAGCTGGCCTGCGAACGCATCACGCACGCGGAGCTCGCGGAGATCAAGGCGCTGCATTACTCGATGCTCGCGTGCCGGCTGCAGAACGACCTGCCCGGCTACTACAGCCGCAACCAGGAAATCCACGACCGCATCAACGAGGCCGCGCGCAACTCGGCGCTGCGCGCCACGTACCAGTCGATCAACCGGCGGATCATGTCGATGCGGTTCCGCTCGAACCAGCACGTCGAGAAGTGGGATCGCGCGGTGCATGATCACGAGGAGATGATCAAGGCGCTGGAGGCGCGCGACGGCAAGGCGCTCGCGGCGATCCTGCGGCGGCATCTGCTGGAGAAGCGCGACGCGGTGTTGTTGCAGCAGGGGGCAGTGGACGCGTAGTCGCACGCTGCACGCGAACGGTCATCGCGTCGTGCCGGCAGGCCGCGCCGCTACACCGCCGCCCGCTGCCCCTCTCTCGGCCCGTGCCCCGTCCACCGCTTGAACGCGCGCCGGAAGTTGTGCGCGTCGCTGAACCCGACTTCGTGCGCGACGTCCTCGATCGACAGCCGCGGATTGCTCAGCAGCGTGAACGCGCGCTTGCGGCGGATCGTGTCGATCACCGTCTGGTACGACACGCCCTGGTCGGCGAGCCGCCGCCGCAGCGTGCGCTCGCTCATGCACAACTGCGCGGCGATCTCGGCGAGCGACGGCGCATGCCGCAGGTCGCGCCGCATGATCCGTTCGATCGATTCGAGAAATTCGGTGCCTTCGGGTTCGGGCGGCAGCGCGTCCTGCAGGAATTCGAGCACCTGGCGATGCGCGAGCGGATCGTGGGTCGCGATCGGGCGGTTGCCGAGCGCGGCGTCGCACGAAAACAGGTTCTGCTCCTGTTCGAACCGCACCGGGCACGGGAACACGCGGGCGTATTGCTCCGCATAGGCCGGTGGCGGGTAGCTGAGATCGACGACCTTCGGCTGGAACGCGGGGCCGACGAGCGAGCGCCCGATCTTCATGAAGCTGCCGAACGCCTCCTCGACGAGGAACGCCTCGATGTCGGGCTCGAGGAAGACGTTGGTCGCGCGAACCGACAGCGTGCGCGCATCCGACATCACGTCGAAGCGCATTAGCGGCCCCGTGTGGCGCTGCAGCCCGATACCGGTCACGATCGCGTCCTTCAGCGTCGGGCTCGTCAGCATCGCATAGCCGACCAGCCCGATCGACGCGATCGTCTCGCTCGTGCCGAGTTCGAGGCCGAGCGCCCGCCCCGGCGCCATCTCGAGCGCGCGGCGGATCATCGTGCTCGCCTGGCGCAATGAAATCCGGCACGACGGATTCGACAGGTCGGCGACGTCGAAGCCGAGCCCGAGGCACAGCCGCGTGGGGTCGATGCCCAGTTCCTTGCTTGTCTCCGCGAGGCACCGCAACAGATGGACCGGCAGATTCGCCGTCGTATAACGGTCGGTATCGTCCATGGATGCTCCGTATTTTTTTCCATGGATTGTACTCGTCCCGCCCGGCCGGAGACCCGGCGCCGCCCCGGCCGCGATCGCCCACATCCCGCGCGGCCCCGCGTCAGAAGTAGTGACGCAGGCCGACCGTCGCACCGAGCTGCGTGGTGCCGGTGCTCGGCGCCTGCCCGTTCACGCCGACCAGCTGCGCGCCGGCCAGCCCGCCGCGGTAGATCGCGTAGTCGACTTCCGCATAGAGCATGCTGCGCTTCGACAGGCTGTAGCCGGCGATCACCTGGAACTGGCGCGCACGGCCGTCGAAATCCGCCGTATAGCCGGACTGCTGCGTCCACCACGCGTTGACGGCCGCCGTGAACGCCGACGTGAAGCGGTAGGTCAGCCCCGCGAGCGCCATCTTGCGGCGGCGGAACCCGCCGGGCACGGTCGGGTCGACCACCTGCGCGGGCGAGATGATCCCGAGCCCCGCCAGATCGGTCGGGCTGAACGGGCCGTTCTCGAACGACGTGAAGTCGTTGTCGCGTGCGTTCTCGATGTAGCCGGCGTTGACGGTCGCGTTGCCGATCGTCACCGAGCCGCCGCCCGTGTAGATGTCGAATTTCCCGTGCGTGACGTCGTCCCAGCTGCGCATGAACGATGCGCCGACCGTGAACGGCCCCTTGTCCGGCGCATACGCGGCGGCCGCGCCGAGCTGGCCGCCGCGCACGCCGCCGCCCGCGTGGCCGCCCGGCGCATATTGCGCGAGCAGGTAGAAGCTGCCGAGCTGCGCGCCGTACTGGATCATGTTGCTGGTGCGCGCGCCCGCGAGCATCGTCTGCTCCGGCTTGAACAGGTTGAAGTACGGGTCCTGCGGGCCGGCCCACAGGTTCGAGCCGAAGGTCAGCGACACCATCTCGAACGGCACGTTGTACTGGCGCCCGAGCGAGAGCTGGCCGAGCGTAGTGGACGTCAGCCCCACGTACGCGACCTGGAAGAAATTCGGCGAGCCGGCCGGCACGATGGCGCCGCTGTTGGGGCCGAAGTGGCTTTCGACGTTGAACTGCGCGGACAACCCGCCGCCCAGATCCTCGTTGCCCTTGAGGCCCCAGTAGCTTTCCGTCAGGCCGCTACCGTCGGCCATCGAGATCTTGCGGCCCGTCGACACCGGTGTGCCGTCGGCGCCGTAGGACACGCCGTGCGTTTCGTAGCGGATACCGGCATCGATCACGCCGTACAGCGTCACGTTGCCTTGCGCGTGCGCACCGGTACCGGCCAGGACCATCATCGCGCAGCACGCGGCGCGAACGCTATCGTGACGATTCATTCTTCTGGACTCCACATCGAGCTGGGGATGGACGGCTCGCGCCGTCGGGAACGACTGTAGAAAGCCAAATTTGCACGGGCCAAGGCCGCGGCGGCCATTCTCGTGGTGCGTCGCGGCCACGGCATTGCGCACTGCGGTCAGGGCGCCGCGCCGGCCACGGCAGCGGGTGCCGCGCGGCGCAGTGCCAGCCGCACGAACGGGGCGGCGGCCAGCACGGCCACGCACAGCACGTGGGCGACGCGCGTGCCGCCGAAGCGGCCGAGCAGCGCGCCCGACAGCGCGGTGCCGATGCCGGCCGCGAAGAACGTGATGACGAGCGTGCGCGCGACCAGCGAGCCGTCTGGGTCGACGTCGGACAGCATGCCGGTGAGGAACGGCACGATCACGAAGAACGCACTGTTCAGCACGAACTGGCTCAGGAAGTACGCGCTGCCGCCGCGCGCGCCGAAGAACCATTCGATCGACGCGATCATCGCGAGCTGCGCGGCCCAGATCAGCGCGAGGCGGTGCCGGTGGCTGGCCGGATGCGACGGAATCGCCGCGCCGACGAAGCCGAGCAGGGACGATACCGACAGCAGCACGCCGATCGTCGTGGCCGACAGCCCGGCACGCTCGCCGACGAAACCGGCGATCGCCCATTGCGACGCCTGCACGCCATAGACGAGCGCCGTCACGACCCAGATCGCGAGCACCGGCCGCCACGGCAGCGTGCCGGCGCGCAAGCGGGCCTGCGCGGGCGCGCTCGCGAACGCGTCGATGCCGCGGATCGCGGGCGCCAGCACGGCGACGACGGCGGCCAGCAGCGCGAACACCAAGCGCCCGAGCCACGCGGCCGGCAGCGCGGAGATCAGCACGAGGATGCCGCCGTTGACGATGCCCGCGAGCAGGTTGATTTGCCCCCACAGGCGGTCGGTCGATGCGCGTTGCGACACGCCGGACGCGACGACGACGAACAGCATCCCCTCGAACAGCCCCGTCATCCCGCGTGCGAGCGCCGCCGACACGATGCCGGGCGCGACCGCGCTGAGGGCCTGGCCGGCGATCGCGCCGACCAGGCCGGCCAGCGTGAACGGCCGCGCGGCGCGCGCGATCCGGTGCGACAGCAGCGCGCAACTGATCGCGATGCCGAGGATTTCGGCGCTGACGAGCGCGGTCGCGGTGCCTTCGTCGAGCCGGAAGCGCGTCATCACCGCCGCGACGAGGAACGGCGACAGGATCAGGCCGTTGGTGGCGGCCGCGAACGCGAGCGCAAGGCGGACGACGGCGCCGGTCGACGGATCGGGACGCGATTGCGCGGCCGCGTGCAGCGTGGCGGTGCTCATGAGGCCTCCTGGCTGGATCGCGGCCGATCTTGCGCGACGCCGGCCGTTTCGTGCATCGGGTGTGTCCCGCGGCGGGCCGGCGTGGCGCGAGCGGTGGCGCTTGCGTTTGCGTTTGCGCCTGCGCTTTGCGGCAGGCCGAACAGCGAACGCAGGTACGGCGTCAGGAAGCGGCCGTGCGGGTCCATCCGCTCGCGCAGCGCGAGGAAATCGTCCCAGTGCGGGTAGCACGCCGCCAGCTCGGCGGCCTTCATCGCATGCACCTTGCCCCAGTGCGGCCGCCCGCCGTGATTGCGGCAGATGGCCTGTACGCCCGAGAAATACGCGTCGAACGGCATCCCGCGATACTGGTGCGCCGAGATGCGTACGCTGTCGCGTCCGTAGTCGGGGCTCAGCCAGATGTCGTCGCCGCGCACCCAGCGGTATTCGATCGGGAACATCAGCGGGAAGCTGCGGCGCGCGATGAATGCGCGGATTTCGCGTAGCGCGTCGGCGCCGCGGTCGGCCGGCACCGACCATTCCATTTCGTTGAAGCGCACGCGGCGCACCGTCGACAGCATCGCGTAGCTCGCATCCACGTGCCGGCCGGCCGACACGGTCGATGCGCACAGCCGGCTCAGCGCCGGGCACAGCGACGGCACGCGCCGGCCGAGCCCGCACAGCGCGCCGAACACCGTGTTCTCGAGGAACGACTCGGACGCGCGGCTGGCCCGGTGCACCGCGTCGGCCGGCTCGTCGGTCATGTCCCACGCCTTGGTCAGCACGGTGTCCGTGTGCGGGAACCAGTAGAACTCGAACGAGCGATGCTTCGCGATCAGCGCGTGCGCCTGCGCGAGGCAGTCGTCGAGCCGCATGCCGCCGCGCTCGAGGCGCAGCTTGAACGCGGGCACGAGGCGCAGGCCGATCTCGGTCAGCACGCCGAGCGCGCCGAGCCCGATCCGGCCGCCGGCGAACAGCTCGGGATGCGTGTCGGCGCTCGCGCGAATCTCGCTGCCGTCCGCGCACATGAAGGTCAGGCTGTCGATCTGCGTCGCCAGGTTGCCGAGCGTGATGCCGGTGCCGTGCGTGCCGGTGCTGGTCGCGCCGGCGATCGACTGCACGTTGATGTCGCCGAGGTTCTCCATCGCGAGGCCGTGCGCGGCGAGCGCCGGGCCCAGCGCCCACAGCCGCGTGCCGGCATGCACGCGCGCGACGCGCCGGTCGCGGTCGACGTCGATCACGCCCTGCATCGCGTCGAGCGACAGGATCACGTCGTCGGTCTGCACGAGCGGCGAGAACGAGTGCCCGGCGCCGGCCGCGCGCACGGTGGCGCCAGTTGCCGCCGCGTCGCGCAGCACCGCCGCGAGCGCGGCGTGCGACGCGGGCGTCGACACGGTTGCATCAGGACTGCAGACATATCCCGACCAGTTACGCCACATGGTATTGTCTCCGTGGTTGTCGATCGAATGAGTTGAACGGTTGAACGACGGGCCGCGCGGCCCGCTAGAAAAAGCTCTTGCCTTCGCCGCGATAGGTGGGCGCCTCGCCGACCACGCGGCCGCCGCGGATCAGCAGCAGCGTGTTGAAGCGTTCGCACAGTTCGCCGGCCTTCGCGTGGCGGAACAGGATCGGATCGCCGATCGCCGGTGCGACGTCGCGCGGCACGCGCACGGGCGTCTGCACCTCGCCCGCGCCTTCGTTGTCGATCAGCGTGCAGCCGGCAGGCAGCCACGGGCGGGGCAGCCGGCTCTTGCCGGCCGGGCCCGATGCGATATAACCGCCGCCCGAGCAGGTGACGATGCCCGGCTGCGGAATCCGCACGACCGGCAGCGCGAAGCCGGCGGCGGGTTGCGCATGAAACGCCGCATAGTGATCGAACAGCGCCGGCGCGTAGAGGCCGGAGCCGGCCGCGAGCTCGGTGACCGACGCGTCGCCCAGCGTGCTTTCGAAGCTGCCGGTGCCGCCGCCGTTCACGAAGCGCAACGTGTAGCCCGCCGCCGCGAGCGCCTGCACGGCCGCGTGGCGGCGCGCGTTGATCTCGCGCGCCGAGCGGCGCTTCAGGTGGCGTACCAGCGCGTTGCGCGCGCCGTTGCCCGGCTCCGTGTCGGCCACGCCGGCGATCTGTCCTTCGTAACCCATCAGCCCGTCGAGCCGCACGTACTGCCGCTCGCCGATGTGGTTCGCGAGGGCGAGTGCGCCGGCCACGTCGCGCACCGGCGAGCGGTACATGCCGAAATACAGGCCCGGATACGCGGACGACATGTCGAGATCGATCGCGAGCGGGAGCGTCACGCTTTCCGCGCGTGCGAGGCGGTCGATCGCGTCGACCTGGGCGGCAGCGTCGACCATCAGCGTGATCGAGCGGCCCCGCCTGAGCTGCGCGGCCACCGCGCGAAGGTCGTCGGCCTCGACGGTCGGATAGGCGACGACGATGTCGTCGAACCCGCCGTCCGCAAGCCACGCGGCTTCCGCGGCTGAATAGCACAGCAGCCCCTGCATGAACGGGCCGGCGGCGAGCACCGCACCGATCAGTTCGCGCGAGCGTACCGATTTCGTCGCGAGCCGGATCGGCACGCCGCGCGCCCGGCGTTTCAGGTCGGCGAGGTTCGCGTCGAGGCAGTCGAGATCGACGAATGCGGCGGGAAGGCGGCGGCCAGCGAGCGCGTCGCGATAGGTCGGATAGTCGTGGACGGCGGCGGGTGCGCGATGCGGAAGGTCTGCACGGCTCATGGAACGGGCTCGGCTGGGTGGGGTATGTGCCGCGCCGACCGTTCGACGCGTGTCGGAAACCAGCATAGGGCCGGCCAAAATGACGACCAAGCGCTCAGCGGGTCGTTCGACGGGTCTTATCCGGCCATCCGTATCGGCCACGCGCACGCGTGAGCGTCGCGCCCCGTGAAGATGGATCGTTGCTTGCTTGGTGTCGCGGCGCACATCGCGCGTGCCGGCGCGAACCACCGCCGGACGGGCACGACGCTCGACATCACGCGCGTGCCGATGCGACAACGAAATGCGTTTCAAACGTCTTGCCGGCCATCGCCGCTGCGCGCAGGTTTAGTGCCCGCGTTCTAGTGCCGCTTTTGACTGCATGCCGGATTCGACCTAGAACCTACTCGCGGATGCACCGGCGAAGAACGGCATGACGTGACGAGGAGGCGACGTGAAGAAGAACAGGGCACTCTGGCGGCGCACGGGCGCGATCGCGGCGATCGGCGTGGCCGTCGTCGCGATCTGGCGATACGAAGCGGCGACACCGGCGCAAGCCGCGTCGTCCGGCACGCCGGTCGCGACGGCGGGCACACGGTCCGGCGCGGCCGATACGTTCGGTACCGGCACCGGCGCCGCGACACCGGGCCCCGAGGAGCGGCGGCTCGATGTCGACGCGCTGCGCCGCAGCCTTGCCGGGCGCCCCGATGCGGACGCGGAAGTGAAGCGCGTCGTTGCATTCGCGCGCTTCCGCGACGAAGTCGCCGCTTACGGCGATCGCCGCAACAGCCTGCCGCAAGCCGAGCGCGACGCGCTCGCGCGCCGGATTCTCGACGAACTTCCCGACCACGTCGCGCGCAACGAGATCGTGCCCGTGCAGGCCGAAGCGCTGAGCGCGGCGCTGCTGACCGACACCGAAGCCGACCCGGCAACGCGCGGCGCGGCGATCCGGTCGATGCGCGCGCAATGGGACACCTATGCGCAGCGGACGGTCGGCCCGTCGCCGGCGCAGGACCCGCGCTATCTCTCGTACGAACAGCAGAGCCGCGACGTCGTCCGACAGGTTCAGGCGAGCATTCCCGATCCCGACCAGCAGCAAGCCGTCATCGCGCAACGCCTGCAGGCGCTGCGCGTCCAGCTGTTCGACGGCGCTTCACCGTCCGGCGTGCACTGAGCGCCGAATCCGCGCGGCCGGGGCGGCGCCCGGCGGCCGCGTCATGTCCATCGACAAGGAGGGGAGATGTCCACAGCACGATGCCTGCTGCGCGCGGCCGTTGCCGCGCTGCTCGGTTGCGCGGCACTGAACGGTCACGCGGCCGATACGACGATGCCGGATCCGTCGGTTCCTTATTATTCGTGGTACGAAGTGACGTTGCCCGAGAGCACCGGTGCATCGTGCGGCAACGGCACGCCGATGCGTTTCTACATCAATCGCGCGCAGTCGGACAACCTGCTGTACATGATGGAGCCGGGCGGCGCGTGCTGGGACTACGGCACCTGCACGCAGACCTCGACCGGTGCCGAGGCCGGCCTCGGCGGCTTCAATCCGGACGGCATTCCGCACAACTACATGAACGGCACCGCGAACGAGAGCCTGCTGTCGTCGTTCCTGTCGCCGCTGCTGACGCGCATGGATCTCGCGCACATTCTCGTCGGCGAGCCGAAGGTCGAAACGCAGCAATGGACACAGGTTTTCGTGCCCTATTGCACCGGAGATATCCACATGGGCAGCGCGGTGCGCAACTACACGTCGCCGTCCGGCGACTGGCGCCTGCAGCACTACAGCGGGCTGAAGAACATCCAGGCCGTCGCGCAGTGGCTGACGTCGCACGGCTTCGGCAAGCCGAACCGGCTGCTCGTGTACGGGATGAGCGCGGGCGGCTACGGCACGCTCGCGAACTACGCGACGCTGCGCAACACGCTGCAGCCGCAGGCGCACAGTTCGCTGCTCGACGACGCCGGCACGGTGTTCAACACGCCGTTCGACGCGGACGCGGCCACACATCCGTCGGTCGGCCTGTACGACCGCGTGCGCACCGAGTGGGGGATGACAGGCCCCGACGGGATGATCACCGTGAACAGCCGGCTGACCAGCCGGTTCGACCCCGGCAACATGGGGAGCGCGTACGCGGCATTGTCGGCGACCTTTCCGCATGATCGCTTCGGTTTTTCCAGCTACCAGCGCGACAAGATCATCGCCGCGTATCACTATCGCGCGTTCGTGCCGGCCGTGATCGCTGCGCCGGACGACGCGACGAAGGATGCGCTGTCGCTCGCGATGTTCGGGAAGGAGCTGGACGGGCTGAAGCAGACGCTGAACCCGTTGCCGAACTTCGGCTACTTCATGCCGTGGGCGCGCAACGACTTCATCGCCAACCATCAGGTGACGGCGGTCAGCTTCACCGGGTCGGGGATCCACGAGAACGGCACCGACGCGGATATCGGCACCTTCGTCGACAACCTGCTGAACCAGCAGGACCCGGCCGAGACGCCGGTGATGAAGGCGTTCCGCACGCAGCAGTGGTCGGATTTCACGTTCTCGACGTTTCTCGCGTGGATCGACAGCGTGTTCAACCTGACCGGCGAAGCGGGGCCGATCTCGGGGCACCGGGCGTGAACGGGTGACGGCGGCGCGGTGTGCTGCTCTGCGCCGCGCCGCCGTGTCGCCGTGCCGCCGGGCGTGCGCGTTCAGTACGAATCGTCGTCGAAGCGGGACGATGCCGGCCGGCGCTTCATGTCCTTCAGCCATTCCCTGACGTTGTCCGGGTCGTCGAATTCGCGCACCGCGATGGTCAGGTCCTGGTTGCTGCGCTGCATGCCGGCAATGTCGCGCGTCAGTATCCGCATGACCGTATCGGGCGCGATCTTGACGGACGATGCGATGCCGTAGGTTCGGCGGAAGTGGGTCTCGACGTGCCGGATCTCCTGGTCCAGCTCGCGCAGCTGTTCCTCCAGGATGCCGTTGTAGCGCATCAGCCGGTCTTCGCCGAGGCCGTCGATCGCGCGCCGGTCGATCTGCTCGATCTCCAGCTGCAGTTCCAGCAGTTGCAGCAGGTTGCCTTTCGCATACGCGTGGTTGACCCGCTGCATCAGCACGGTCTTGCGTTCCTGTTCCTTCGGATCGGTTTCGCGATCGGGATGCAGCACGCTCGCGAGCTTGCGATAGACGTCGCGGATCGACTTGCTCGATTCGGCCTGCTCGGCTTCGCGCCTCGCTTGCGCCGCCGATTGCCGGGGCGCCTTCTTGCGTTTCGCGCGCTGCGCCTCGCGGGCCTCGTGCTCGGCCATGTCGCGCCTGAACTGTTCGTCCAGCTCGGCTTGCATGCGCTCGGCGAGTTCGTCGGGCGACAGCGTGTCGAGATCGTCTTCCTGCGCGGGGGCGGGCGCCGGTTCCGGTGCCTGCTTCGGCCGTGCGCGATCGGCTGCCGTGCGGTCGTCGTCGCCGGATGCGCGGTGCCGGTTGTAGAGGATCTTCAACTGCGCGTCGTCGCTGACGTCGAGCAGGTCGCGCGCCATGTTCGCGATCACGTCGGACAGCGTGCGCTGCTCCGCCTTGCTCAAGCCCTTTTGCAGGAACGCGTCGTCGAACCGGTTGAGCAAGCTGATCCGCAACGCCGTCGCCGCCTGCTCGAGCGGCAGCAGCCCGTCGACGAATTTCTTGTGGAAGGCCGGCGTCACGGCGTCCCATGCGCCGAGGCGTTCGCGCCGTGTTTCGATCTGCTGGACGAGCGTATTGAACGTCTTCTGGGCTTTCGACAGGCTGGCTGTCTCATGGCCGGGCGCAATGACGACCGCGGCACCGCGTCGTGCGGTCATGATGAATGTCCTCCGGCCGCGGCAGGACGCGCAGCAGGCCGGTATTCTAGCCGGATGTGCGGCCGGCGGCGCGGAACGGCCCGCTTCGCCGACGCTTCCGCCAGCGCGTTACGGCCGCGGCGCCGCGACCGCCGGTGCGCCCGAATCCGTGCCCGGCGTGCCGCCCGGCCCATAGGCGGCAGCGGCGTTGTTGCGCTCCGCGAGACGCTTGGCAGTCAGGCGCTCCTGCGCGGCGACGATGTCGCCCGGATAGTTGTCCCCGTTGCTGGCGACCGGGTCGTAGCCGACGGCTTCGAGGTCGAACAGTTCCTGGCGTACCTGCGCACGCGTGAGCGTCGAGTGCGACGACTGCGCGTACGACACGGCCGGAGCGGCGAGCAGGGCAGTCGCGGCAGCGGTGGCGACGACGACGGCGGCGATGATCGATTTCATGATTTCCTCAGACGGTTGCGTGGCGGTTCACCGAACCGACGAAGCAAGTTTAGGAATCCATGCCGGCCGGATAAATGCCGATTCCGGGTGAACTGTGTTTCCGGAATGCGCCACAGTGGGCGACGGGCGTGCGGCCATGCCGCCACGTCGTCAGTCGCCGAACAACTGCCCCTGCCCGGAGATCACGCGTTCGAAATCGTCGCGCAGGAACGGCAGGATCGCGTCGGCCACGGGCTGCAGCTGGCGGCTCAGGTAGAACGCGTAGTCGATCGGCGAGCGCATCGTCTCGAGCGGCTCGGGGCCGGCCGTCGTCATCACGTAGCTGATCCAGCCGCCGCGCTGGTATTGCAGCGGCCGGCCCTGCGCGTGGTTGAACTCGTCGGCGATCCGTGCCGCGCGCACGTGCGGCGGCACGTTGCGCTCGTATTCGCGCAGCGGCCGGCGCACGCGCTTGCGGTAGACGAGCTGGTCGTCGAATTCGCCGGCCAGCGTGCGCTGCACGTAGTCGCGAATGAAATCCTGGTAGGGCTCGCGGCTGAACACGCGTCGATACAGCTCGCGCTGGAACTGCTGCGCGAGCGGCGTCCAGTCGGTGCGCACCGTTTCGAGCCCCTTGAACACGAGGTCCTCGCCGCCGTCGGCAGCCGCCGCGAGGCCCGCGTAACGCTTCTTGCTGCCTTCTTCCGCACCGCGCACGGTCGGCATCAGGAAGCGGCGGTAGTGCCGCTCGTACTGCAGTTCCAGCGCGCTCTCGAGCCCGAACTGGTCGCGCAGGTGCGCGTGCCACCAGCGGTTCACGTGCGCCACGAGCGCGCGGCCCTTGGCGCCGGCTTCATCGTCGTCGTGCGCGCGGCCGAGCCACACGAACGTCGAATCGGTATCGCCATAAATCACTTCGTAGCCCTGCGCTTCGATCAGCTCGCGCGTGCGGTGCATGATCTCGTGCCCGCGCATCGTGATCGACGACGCGAGGCGCGGGTCGAAGAAGCGGCAGCCGGTCGAGCCGAGCACGCCGTAGAACGAATTCATGATGATCTTCAGCGCCTGCGACAGCGGCGCGTTGCGCTGCCGCTTCGCATCGTCGCGGCCTTCCCACACGCGGCGCACGATATCGGGCAGGCAGTGTGCGGTACGCGAGAAGCGCGCGCCGAGAAAGCCGGGCACCGATGCGTCGTCGCCGGGATTCGCGAGCCCTTCGATCAGCCCGACCGGATCGATCAGGAACGTGCGGATGATCGACGGATAGAGGCTCTTGTAGTCGAACACGAGCACCGAGTCGTACAGCCCGGGGCGCGAATCCATCACGAAGCCGCCGGGGCTGTTTTGCCCGGTCACGTCGCCGAGGTTCGGCGCGACGTAGCCGAGCCGGTGCATGCGGGGCAGGTACAGGTGCGTGAAGGCCGCGACCGACCCGCCGGTGCGATCGGCCGCGAGGCCCGTCACGCTCGCGCGTTCGAGCGCGAAGGACAGCAGGTCCGCCTTGTCGAAGATGCGCGTGACGAGCTCGCAGTCCTTCAGGTTGTAGCGCGCGAGCGCCGGCTTGTCGTGATCGAAGCGGCGCTGGATCTCGTCCATCCGCTGGTACGGATTGTCGATCGACTTGCCTTCGCCGAGCAGCGCCTGCGACACGTATTCGAGGCTGAACGACGGGAACGTCCACGTCGCGGATTTCAGCATGTCGATGCCGTCGAGGATCAGCCGGCCGGCCGCGCCCGCGAAGAAGTGATCCGGCTGCTGGCCGTGCGCGCGCCAGTCGAGCACGCTGCCGCCGCGCCCGAGCTTCAGCGGCACGCCGTACTGCTCCGAATGCGCATGCAGGATGCGCAGGTCGAACTGCACGAGGTTCCAGCCGATCACGGCATCGGGATCGTGTGTTTCGAACCAGTCGTTGAGCCGCGTGAGTATCGCGGCGCGGCTGTCGCAATAGTCGAGGTCGAAGTCCCGCGTGCCTGCGTCGCTGCCTGCATCGCCGTTCGGCGGGCCGAGCATGTAGACCTGCCGCTGCCCGCAGCCTTCGAGCGCGATCGAATACAGCTCGCCGTGGACGCTTGTTTCGATGTCGAGCGACACGCAGCGCAGGGCCGGGCGATAGCCGGTCGCGGATTTCAGCTCGGCGCCGGTCAGCATGCCGTCGCGGCCGGGCCGGCCGCGAAACTGCACGCACGCCGTGATGAAGCGTTCCATCGCGTAGCGGTCGGGCGGTTGCACGTCGGCTTCGTAGACGTCGACGCCCGCTGCGGCGAGGCGTTTTTGCAGCCCGGACAGATGGCGATAGCGCTTGCAATAGAGGCCGACGACGGGGCGCTGCCGGAAATCGCGCAGCGTGAGCGGGCGCAACTCGGCGTCGTGCTCGCCGGCCAGCGTGCGTTCGGCGAGCGCCTGCTGTTCGGCGGGGATGAACGCGACGGCTTCCTGCGGGCGCAGGCGCACGCGGCGCGGACCGTGTTCGGTTGCCAGCCAGAACTCGATCTCGATACCGGATGCGGTGTCCCGCCAGTGGCGGGTGAGGATGAAACCCTGCTCGAACGCCGTCAAAACGCTTGCTCGTCGTGAATGCCCAGGCGGCGGATTTTAGCGCTTGAATGGCGGCCGTGCCGACGGGGGGCGTGTGGCAACAGGTGGCAGGAAGCCGGCGCGCGACGCGCGATCTTCCGCGTGCCGGCCGGCGTTCGGGTTTTTCGACGCGATTGACGTCCGGCGCGCGACGGAAAGAAGGCGACTACTCGCGACGCAGTGTTTCGAGCACGGCGGATGGCGGTTGCCGGCACGCGCCGTAGCCATTGGACTGCAACCTGGGCATCATGCCGACGACGAAGTCGATGAACGTTCTCACCTTGGCCGGAACGTGGTTCCGGCTGGGGTAGTAGACATAAAGCGGGAACGTCTCGTCGCACCAGTCGGTCAGCACCGGCTCCAGTGTGCCGGCACGCAGGTGCGTGTCGATTCCGAGGTCGATCACCTGGGCGATCCCGAAGCCTGCAACGCAGGCGCCGATCTTGGTGCCCGCATCCGTGACGGTCAGGCTGCCGGTTACGGCCACTTTCACTTTTTCGCCGTCACGCCAGAATTCCCAGTCGAAGGGGCGGCCGGTAGCCGGGTCGATGGCCAGGATGCATTCGTGGCCATCGTCGACCAGATCCTGCGGCGACCTCGGCCGGCCGCGTCGCTCGAGGTAGGACGGCGCGGCCACCGTCAGCACCCGCGGGCTGTACAGCCTTCGACAGACCAAGGTGGAAACGGATGGGGGGCCAAAGCGGATGGCGAGATCGAAGCCGTCGCTGACGAGGTCCGAGAGGTCGTTCCGGGTCTCCAGCTTCAGGTGCAGAGCGGGGTGTTCCTTCATGAACCGGGCCAGCTCCGGTGCGAGCACAAGGCGGGCGAATGCGGCATCGCACGCCACACGGAGCGTGCCGCTGGCGACCGAGGCCTGGCCGGAAGTGCCGGCGGTCGCCTCCTCGATCCCCTGCAGTAACGGCAGCACTTTCGACAACAGTTCGTGGCCCGCGTCCGTCACTTCGACGTGCCGGCTGGTGCGATGCACGAGCTTCGCGCGCAGGCGATCCTCCAGCCGCTGGATCGCGCGACTGACCGCGGGCTGAGTCCTGCCCAGGCGGGAGGCCGCTCGACCGAAGCTCCCGGATTCGGCCAGGGCCGCAAGGACGAGCAAGCCGCTTACCAGTCCTCCGTCGAGGTCTTCCATGATCCATGTGTTCCTGTAATGGCAGCGATAACCGGGTCGCCGTAGCCGAGGGCCGGGGCGATCGCTCACTATACGAGCGGTTCACTATCGAGGAAAGCCAGCCATGACCCAGACCCAGGCCGTAGTCGCGTTGATCGACGACTACTTCAATTTGGCTTACGAGCCGAAGAGCCGCGACTTCGACAAGGTTTTTCACCCGAGCTGCGTGATTCAGTGGCTCGATGAAGGCCGGTTTCGCACGCTGGCTTCGCACGAGTATGCGGCGCTCATCAACGGGAGGCCGAGTCCGCGATCGACCGGCGCGCCCAGGGACGAGGCGATCCTTTCGATGGCGCATGTGTCGGACGGCCTTTCAACGGCTACGGTGCGGGTGCGAATCGGCAACCGGCTGTTCAACGATCACTTCGTCATCCACAAGGTGGACGGCAACTGGTTGATCGCAACCAAGGCGTCCGCCGTGGTGCGTACGTTCGACTGAAGCGGCGCACGGCAGATGCGCATCGGGTTCCCGGTTTTTTTTGCGTCAACGAAATGCGATGTCTCGGCATCGACGGGGGAATCCGTAATGGGACCCTGCTCGAACGCCGTCAAGATACCCGCTCGTCGTGGATGCCCGGGCGGCCGATTTCAGCGCTTGGGCGGGGTATGCCGGGACGGGGGGCGCGATACCGTTCCGGCATCCGGCCGATGATCGTAAGATTCGGGCTCGATTGAACCCGTCAAGGATCATTGAATGAAACTCGCGATTGATCGCGTCGCACGTGTTGCCGGCTGTGTCGTCGTTGCGGCCTGCCTGTGTGGAAGCGGGCGTGCGATATGCGCTTCCCCGAAAGTGAAGGCACTGCCGGCGACCACGGAAGCCAACTGGATACAGGCGGTCAGGCAGCATCGGACAAAAGATGGCGCAACGGTTGCCGAAGTGTTGTCCTATGCGGAAAAAATGAGGCCGCGCATCTTCAAGGCCGGACGATTCGAAGTGGGTTACAACGGCGCGACCGGCGTTGCCAGCTCGGTTTCGATCGGCTACTGGATCGGAACGAAGCGCGCGCCGGACGATGCGTTCGTCGATCTCGGCTATTCGATGTCGCCCGATGGCCGCGTGATGCCTGTCTCGCCGGACGCGCACACGGCCACGGCATTGGAGAACGGACGGAAGGCGTTTCTGCGTGCCGTCGACGACGCCTATCGGGACACATGCCTGTCCGATCCCGATCATCCGCCGGCATGCTGATGAATCCCGCCCGATTGACGTCACGGAACCATCGTTCGTAGAATCGCCGGTCAAGAACAACATCATTCTGAGAGAGGCGCCATGAATGCGTACCGCATGATGGACGCAATTGCGGAACGGCCGGCTCGGCAAGCGTCGCTTGTCGCGTTCAATTTCCGGCCTGGCAATCGTGCTCCGATTCGCCACCGCAGGGCCGGGCAGCCCTGCATCGGTCGCGATGACGTGCCGACACATCGCGCAAGCTGCGTGGGAGCGCATGACGCATGCCGACCTGACTTCGCCTGTCTCGTTTCCAGTCGCCGCTGGTGAAAGCCTCCATGCCGCAGTCGACCGGCCTGTCGCTCGACATGAGCGAAGGCAATCGACCGCAAAACCGCACGCATCCACCGATCCCGATTGAATTCGGCTCGCTGTCGCTCGTCCTCGGGTTGCCGGGGCGGGCCCTTCTGCGCGACACGCTCGAGGGTCTTGGTCGTGCAGCCGGTTCGCCGGAAACGGTCGCAACCGGTGCGTCGCCCCGGTCGGGGCCGTGGGTCGCTGCCCGGAAACACCACACGAAACCCACACGCGCATTCTCCCGGCGGATGCCCGGCCGTCCTGTTGCTGCAGGGAGGGCGTGGCTGTTCGGTTTGCCTGGAAGTGCGGCGCCGCACGCATTGCCGATGAACCCATTTACCTCGGACTCCATATGAACGCCTCCTCCCGGCAAATTTCTTTACCCGGTATCGCCGCGCTCATCGCGGCGGTCATTACCACGGCGCAATTTCTGATCGGCCTTTACGTGTGGTCGACGAAGTCTTCGCCGTCCGTGAATATGCTGGCCGTGCAACTGTCCACTTTCATCGGGAGCCTGGTGTTTCGAAGCGGCCTGGTGTTCCTGATCGTCCGCTGGCACGGAGAGTACCGGGATCAGCTCGCATTCCGTCGCCCCGCGTTGCCGCTGACGGCCTTTGCGTTATGCCTGCTGGTCTGGCAGGCCGCGCAGGTGCTGGTATTCCAGGCGCTCGTGGGCATGTTGCGCGGTGGTTCTCTCAGCCTGACGCACATCGTGACGCTCATCGCGCCGGTGAATGCCGTTCTCTATGCGCTCGTCGCCTGGCTTGCGTGGTGGTTCGTCACCCACCTGTTTCGCAACGACGCGTTGCGCGGGGCGCCGCGCGGCAATGCGCGGCGGCGCATTGCGGGTCTCGCGGCCTGGTTGTTTGCCAGCGTATTGCTGCTTTTCATGACGCAGGCCGTGATGATCCTGCTCGACCATTTCGACGACGATCTCAAGCTCGTGATGCTGAACTACGTCGGAGGGATCGTCGTGCCCGCCGCGATCGTCTTCGCAGGCGCGATGCTCGGCTTGCCTCGCGATCTCGGTCGATTGCACGTCCGGCGTCTGCTGGGGGCGTCGCTTGCGTCGATGGTATCGGTCCTGCTGCTGGCTTATGCGGTGCTGCGCCTCGTGGGCGACGTGCTCGGAATAGCCAGCCTGATGTCCGGCATCATGCCGGTCGTCGTTCTCGCCGGGACCGGCGCGGCCTACTGGGTGTGGTTCCGCGTGTTCTATGCCGCTGTGCGTCGCGAGACCGCTGGACCGTCGCAAGGCATGCCGTCGGCGTGAAACCCGCAAGCGGATATGGCGTGAGCCGCGTGCGCGACCAGACGACCCGCGGCGATTCGGCAGCGGGCGCATCAGCGTACGCACCGGCGCCCTACACCCACGCGACATCCCGCTTCAAGTGCTCTGCCCGTTGCGGCCGCTGATACAGATACCCCTGCGCATACTGGATCCCGACCGTCTGCAGCGCGCGATGCTGCGCTTCCGTTTCCACGCCCTCCGCGATGATCTTCAGGTCGTAGTGATGCGCGACGGACGCGATTCCCGCGATCAATCCCGCGCTGCCGCCGTTCAGTTGCGAGACGAACTGGCGATCGATCTTCACGTAGTCGAACGGAAAACGCGACAGCATGTCGAGATTGCTGTGATGCGTGCCGAAATCGTCGATCGCGAATTTCGCGCCTTTCGCTCTCAGCGCATGGAAGATCGCGGTGGTCCGTGCGTTCTTCTCGAGCAGGATGCGCTCGGTGACTTCGAGCACCAGCGTAAAGCCGGGCGGCAGTGCGCGAATCGCGTCCTCGACGATGGACACGAACCGCGTGCGCTCGAGATCCTTCGGCGCGATGTTGACGGCGATGCGCAGCGGCATTGACGGCGTCAGCGCGGAGAGTTCCGACACGGCGGTCCGCAGCACGAATTCGGTCACTTTCGGCAGCACCGCGCTCGATTCGACCTGCGGGATGAACACCGCCGGGCTGATGGCCCCCCACTTCGGATGCTGCCAGCGCAGCAGCGCCTCGACGCCGACGGTCCTGCGCGTTCCGACCTCGACGATCGGCTGGTACACGACATGGAGTTCGTCGCGCCTGAGCGCGTTGCGCACGGCCTTCAGCAACAGCCGGCGCGGTGCCATCGCCAGCAGGTAGGCGGCCATCACGAGGCCATCCGCCAGCAGCACGATCGTGATGCCGATCAGCCGATAGTGGTGCCGAACCTGCGACGCGTAGCGCGTGGATGCCGCAACCGACACCGTGAACGGCCAGCGGGGCGACACGATCGTGCTGCCGCGTGCGGGTTCCGCGGCCGCTTCCGGCGCAAACTTCCCGTGCTGATCGAGATGGCCCGAACCCGCGATCGACAGCGTCGCGGTTTCCGTCCCGTAGCGGGCGCCGTGCGCGAGCGCGTCGGCCACGTAGTCACCTTCGACCAGGTAGAGCACGCCCGCGCCGGGCGCGGTGGCGTAAAACACGGGCAGCACCGGGATGCCCTGCTGGAACGGCGTCTGGCGCAGCAGCGTGACGAGCGTCGAACCCGGCTCCGGCTCGTGCGTGTACGCGCCCAGCGGCAAGTCGATTGCCCCCAGCGCCGACGAGCACATGACACGGCCGTCGTACACCAGCGCGACGGCGCGCAGGTAGCGCAGGCGCGTGCCTATCTCGGCGAGCGTCCGGAATACCGCCGAGCATGGCCGCCCGACGAGTGCGGTGAGTTCGTCCACATGTCGCAGGCGCGCGCCGTCCAGGATGCGGTCGACCGATGCCACGATGTCGTTCGCCACGACGTGTTCATGTTCGATGACGGTATCGCGCGCATAGCGGTCGGCAAGCGCGATCGCGAAGGCCGGCACGAGTACGCAAACGATAACGGCGACGAACAAGACGACCCGCGGCCACGCGCCGCTGCGCTGGAACACTGGTTTCGAGCCTGGCGTGAACGCCGACATTCCCGCGGTCGCCTTTGGTGTTGTGTGTTGGGAGAGGCAAGTCGTACCGGTCGATACATCGACGGCACGCCTGCGTCATGCGCGCCGCCATCTCGATGCGATCGATCCTACGGTCGCGACGGACACCCGTGACCGCCTCGTCGCAATGGGCCGTTCATTCCGAGGCTTGCCTCCATGAACATGCGCATTCGGCGCATATGAACTGGCGGAGCACACCGAAAAAACCCCGGCCGCATGGTCTTGCGGCCGGGCCGAAAAAACACCGTCTCTTGGCACGAGGATGGTGCGCGGCAAGTATAAGATGTGATGAGAGATTACGAAATATTGTTATTCAACAATTGGTGTAATTTTGTCATTGTGTCTCGACAGGAAACATTCTTTCGGGATGCTGTCTTTGCCGACCTGTCCGTGGCCCGCGATCGGTCGCCGCGCGATACGGTCGCACGTCTCGCCGGAGCTTCGGGATGGAAGAAAATACCGTGCCCACGGTCATCGTGACCGATGGTGCAGCCGCAGCCGACGGCGGTTCGCTGTGGATCCGGATCGACGTGAACGGGCAGGCCCGCAATTACGTGCTCGATCGCGCGCTCGCGTCGCGCGGCACGCCGCGCTACAACACCATCAGCGGCGCACATGGTCCGCTTTCGAAAGACGAACGAAAGGAAGCGCTTGCGCTGCTGCGCAGCATTGCCGACCCCGCGATGTGGGCCGGCATGGTCGGCACGTTCACGCAGGTGCTGCAGGCGTCCGAAGATGAGTGAACGATGCGGTGCCCGCGCGTCACGCGGGCCGCGATTCAGAAATCGTCGCGCATCTTGCGCAGCAGGTCACCGCCCGACTGGTGCGTGTCCACCGCGGTGAGGACGTCGGTCAGGAACCACGGCAGGTTCAGTTGCGTATTGGAATCGCCGACGCATACGCGGATCGGCGGCGCCTTCGACGGCGAGCGCGCGTCGGGCGTGGCGCTGCGGGACGGCACGCAGTTGTTCGCGTGCGATTGAACGGGAACCGGCCCGGCACTGCCGGATGTTGCACCGGCGGCCGCCGACAAGCTGACGGCGGCAAGCAGGGTCAGGACAGCGGCAGCGGCAACGCGTTTCATGGGATTCTCCGGCGATGCTCGTTCGACCGCGCGGGCGGACGCGAGTTCGTCGGCGGCACGGTTGCGCGCTGCGCTCAGTTGCGCTCAGCCGCGCGCGACGCTCGCCGCCCGCGCGGGTTGCCGGCTGCGCCACTGCTGCGGCGATTCGCCGGTCCAGCGCCGAAAGGCGCGCGTAAATGCGCTGTGTTCCGAATACCCGAGCAGCCACGCGACTTCCGCGAGGGTCAGCCGCGGATCGTTCAGGTGGTCGATCGCGAGCCGCCGCCGCGTGTCCTCGCGCAGTGTCCGGAAGTTGAGCCCGAGTTCGGCAAGCCGCCGATGCAGCGTGCGCGACGACAAATGCAGGTCCGACGCGATCTGTTCGATGCTCGCTTCCCCTTGCGTCAGCAGGCGCGCGACGGCTTCGCGCACCGACTGTTCGAGATCGTCCGTCTGCCGCAGCTCGGCCAGCAGCGCGCTTGCCTGGCGTTCCATCATCTGCAGCAGCGCGTCGTCCGGTTGGCGCAGCGGCTGTGTCAGCAGGTGCAGCGGGAACGCGAGGCGGTTCACCGGCTGGCCGAACCGCACCGGGCAGCCGAAATAATCGAGGTAGGGCCGATCGTCGCCGGGCGACGGGTGCACGAAGCAGACTTCGTCGGGCCCGTCACGCGTGCCGGTGATGTTGCGTGCGAACTGGACGATGGCGGTGAGCGCGACTTCGTCGACGAGCGGGCCGAGCGGCTCGGGCGCATCGTGCCATTCGATCGCGACCGACGCCGCCTCGACGCGCACTTCCATGCGCGCGACGTTCGCGATCAGGTGTTCGTATTGCTGCCAGCGCGCGAGTGCGGCGCCGGCATCGCGGCACGCATGCAGCGCGTAGCCGAGCGCGCCGAGATGGGCGGGCGTGATCCGCTGGCCGACGTGCAGGCCGAGCAGCGGATCGTCGAGCACGTGCACCGCGCTTTCGAGCAGGCGCCGCCAGTGCGCGCTCGCGTACAGCGTGAGCCCGCGGTCGTCCTCGGGCGGCCGCGCCTCGCCCAGCACGTGCGCGGCATCCTTGCCCTGCTCGGACAGATAGTCGAACAGCAGCCGCACGTAGGTGCTCGAGTAGTAGACGCGCTGTGTCGAGAGCGGGGAGGCGGCGGGCATGGCGGAAAGTGTCAAGTAATCGTCGGCAAGTGTCAACGCGGAGCGACCCGCGCGCGACCATACTGCCGGCCAGTTCCTGATCGAGGCTGCGAACATGCCGACCGAGTTGATGACGTGGCTCCACGCGTTCCTGGGTAACGACGTGGACTGGAAGCAGGTGTTGCTGATCGGCATGACGCCGGTCTTCCTGATCGCGTTCGCGATCGAATACGCGGTGATGACCGGGCGCGGCCGCCGTGAGCCGTTTCGCTGGAAGGAGATCGTCGCGAACCTGTCGCTCGGCGCCGGCTATCAGGTGGCCGAGACCGTGATGGGGCTCCTGTTCACCGGTGCGATCTTCGCGTGGGTCTACCGGCACCGGCTGTTCGACGTGCCGGTGAACGGCCTCACGATCGTGCCGATCTTCGTCGTCGTGGAATTCTGCTACTACTGGTTTCATCGCACGTCGCACCGTGTGCGCTGGTTCTGGGCCGCGCATGTGCCGCATCACAGCGGCGAAGTGATGAACTTCACGACGGCGATGCGGCAGTCGCTGCTGAACGCGTTCGTCGGCGTGTTCCTGTTCTACCTGCCGCCCGTGTGGTTCGGCATTCCGCCCGCGGTCGTGCTGTTCCTGCTCGCGGTCGATCTCGTGTACCAGTACTTCGTGCATACCGAAGCGATCGGGCGGCTGCCGCGCTGGTTCGAGTACGTGTTCGACACGCCGTCGAACCATCGCGCGCATCACGGCCGCAATCCGCGCTACATCGACAGGAATTACGGCGGCGTGCTGATCGTCTTCGATCGCCTGTTCGGCACCTATGTCGAGGAAACGGAGCCGGTCGACTACGGGATCACGCAGCAGATTCGTTCGTACAACTTCCTGGTGCTGAACCTGCACGAACTCGTCGACATGTGGCGTGACGTATTCGCGCCGGGGCCGATCCTGCAGCGGCTGAAGCATCTGTGGATGCCGCCCGAATGGGAGCGGCCGGGGCATCGGCCGATCCATACGTGGAGCGTCGAACGCAAGAGTGGCGACGGACGGGAATGAGATTCGGGCCGGCGGGGCGATCCAAACGTTAAGAATCGTTTGGATCGCCGGTCGGATGCTTGCGATGTGCATGGCGCTCCTTTATTGTGCCGCCACGACGGCGCCGACACAGGGGCGTCGAGCCAGATCGCAAGGAGCATTCGTCATTACCGCATCGACTCGTCGCACACACGTGCGTGCATTTCTCGTGGCCTCGTTCGCCTATCTCAATCTTGCACATCCTGCGTCAGCGGTCTACACGGAGGCGTGGATGAGCGACGGCGACGTGAAGGAATACGCGCGGCAGGTCAAGCATCCGGCCGTGGCGGCGAGCAGTGCGACAGCCGCAAAGCCGGTTCGGCAGCCCGTTCGCTCGCGCGCGACTGGCCCGGTCGCCGCGCATGCCGACGCGAAGCCTGCCGCCAAGTCGCAGCCGGCTGCGGCCAAGGTGCGGAAGCCTCAGGAGGCGGGGCGCACCGACCCGAAGCGGAAAACCGCCGCGAAACCGCAGCGCGTACGGGCGGTACGCACGGGTACGGTCGTGCGGCCTGAAGTGTCGAAGCATTGACGCCGCGCCGCGCGCCGCACTGCCGCGCGCTCGGTGACAATCGCAGCATTCGACGGTTACGGAGAGCATCGTGTCGCTCATGGATCGCTTGTTGTCACGTGGCGTGCCGGACACCTCGTCGCGAAGGCAGGTTATCGTGCGCGTGTGGCTCGACGAACAGGGACGCGTGCGCGATCTGAAGGTCCGGCGCAGCTGCGGCGATTCCGCGCTCGACGAGAAAGCGCTCCACGCGATTGCCGTGATGCGCTTCCCCGCCGGTCACCTCGGCTCCGGCGGGAAATCCGCCAAGCGCTGGCACGATCTCAACTATCCGGTGGACTGACGGCGCGCCGCTGTCCGTCACCGATACCCGTAACACTGCTTCAACCCCGCGTAGTCGTAGAAGTGACTGCCCGGCGTGAGCTTCGCGCCGTCGCATGCAGCCTGGAAATCCGTTTCGCGCTCGTTGTACAGCATCTTCACGATGAGACGCGATCCGTTGCGATAGACATCCCACTGCATGTTCGCGGCCATCGGCGACACCTGATCGCCGCGCCACGGGTTGTTCGCGTATGTGTACGTCTGCGCTTGCGGCGTCGGCACGAACACGTTCTTCAGGTTCATGATCGACGCAAACGGAATCATGATCTCCGCATGCGTGAAGCGCAGCTTCGCGGCGCGGGTCAGGTCGCCGCGCGCGATCGCATCGACTTCGCCGAAGAAATCGTCCTGCAGCACCTTCGCCATCCGGTACGTGACGGGGTTCGCTTCCTGGATGCCGGGCCCCTTCTGGTAGTAGTCCTCGGCATCCTGCAGATACGCGAGATACTGCGCCTGCTCCGCGCCGATGTACTTTTCCATCGTGACGCCGCCCGTTTCCGCCACCATCGCGGGCGCGACCTGCAACAGGTTGTACAGCACGTTCACCGCATCGACAGCCGTCGCGATCTTCGTCTTGCCGTCGCCCTTCAGCGTGTTGGTGAACTTGCCGTCCGCCGACGTGAACGCGTAGGTGCCCGTGTTCGCGAACGTGTAGCCGCTGGTGCCGAGCTTCGCGATGAATGCCTGCGACACGAGCGCGGACAGCACCGTTTGCGCGACGTCAGCCGCCTGCGGCGCGGCCTTGATCGCGTTGAGCTTCGCGGCCACCGTCGCGTCGTTCGCATAGGCCTGGTAGGCCTGGCTCGCCTGGTAGGTCGCGTAGTACGGATTGCCCGCATCGGTCATGAGGTCGGTGGCCGGCTTCAGCGAATGGAAGTACAGCAGGAAACGGTTGGTGCCGGCCGGCTGCGCGACCGGCGCGCTCGCGGGATAACCGGACGGCGCGGCCGGCAGCGTGATCGCCGGGGCCAGTGCCGGTTGCGCGGCCACGAGCGACGCGGAGAAAAAGGTCGAACTGTCGACCGCGCGATCCTGGCCCGAGTTGACGACGACGATCTGCCGGTTCCCGGCCGCGAACAGCGCGGGCAGTCGCTGCGCGAGGCGCGCGGCGAGTTGCTGGTGTTCACGGATGCCGGTTTGCGTGAGGTTGCCGTACCCGGGCGTGGAGATGCCCGCCACGCCATAGCCGAGCAGCGCATTGGCTTTCATCATCGCGTACGTATCGGCCTTGAGCTGTGCGCCGAGCGCGGTCAGGGCGCCGTCGGCTTCGGCCTTGACCAGCATCGCGTAGATCGCGCCGTCGTACTTGAAACCCGACAGCCCGCGCGAGCCGTGGCGTGCGACGAGTTCGGTGTAGACGGGCGCGTAGCCGGCGGGCGGTGCTTCGTACGTCGCGGCGTCCTGCTGCGGACGGTATGGCGTCTTCGTCTGGTAATAGGTCGCGGGTGCCGGCGTGGGCTGGGGTTGCGGTTGCGGTGCGGGCGTCGAGCCGCTGTTGTCGGCAGAGGCCGCGGGCGGTGTCGAGTCTTCCCCGCCGCAAGCGGCGAGCAGCAGGCAGGCAACGGCGAGGGCGGTGGCGGTGGCGGTGCGGGTCGGGCGTGTCATCGTGGTGTGCAACGGGCGGGACGATGCGGTTTCGCGTCGTCCCGTCTCCGGGAGGGATCGGTCAAGCCCGGAAGTGTTGCAAGCGACTTTGACAGCAGAATGTCAGGATTCGGTCGGGCAATCGTCGGATGGCCGCCGGATCGAGGGTGGCCGGCCGTCGCCAGCCGGTGTGCCGGCGGTCAGTGCAGGCCGGCCGATGCGATCGAGCGCACGGTGTCGGTGATGTTCACGCAGCGCGACAGGCCGAAATGCTCGGCTTCCCGGCGCTCCGGTTCGCTGCTCGCGATCCCTACCGCGCGTTCGGGCGGTACGCCGAGTGCCTGCAGTGCGACGTCGAAAGGATGCTGGTTTGATCCGGAGTCCTGCTGATTGGCGTCGGTGACGACGACCGAGAAGCGGTCGAGGTTCGCGCGGCCGAACTGGCCTTCGAACATGTCGCTGAGCCGTGCAGCCGGCAGCGTCGTGACGAGACCGAGTCGATATCCTTCTTCCGATGCCCGGTCGAGCCACTGGATGATCGCGTCGCGTTGATGGCGCGATTCATGCGAATCCGGTGTTGCTTCGATTTGCGCGAATGCTGCGTCGAGACGGGTGACGATGGCTTCGATAACCACGGTGATTCCTCTTCAGAAACGTGATGATCCGTTCGCCGACGGGAATGCCACACACCTTAGCGTCGATCCTGAAAACACAACCAATTAATATTTTTATCAGACCTATACGATTCGACTAATGAATCGGGGTGTCAGCCAGAACCGGCGCGGGATGTGTGTCGCGCGACATTTTTCGGGCGACATGCATCGCATCGACGGTCTTCGATGTGATGCACCAAAGTCGCGCACGTTGTGGATGCAACCGTCATATGCATATAAAAAAACGGCATATCGAGCGATGGTCGCCCGATATGCCGTTGTGCGATGCTGCGTGCGAGTCGTCGCTCAGTGCAGCTTGATCGACGGCTGGTTGCGGCTTTGCAGCCAGTGGCTCAGCGACTGGAACAGCGCACGCTTCACGCCGACCGCCCTGAACAGGTGCTTGCGATACAGGAACTTGTACAGGCCGATCGCGGCGAACCCGTCGACGATCAGCGAGCGCGAACGCACGCCGAGGTCGGCCTGGTACACGGCGCCCGCATGCCCGAGCGACACGACGGTGCCTGCATCACGGAACGTGAAGCCGGCCACCGGCTTGCCGGCGACGCGGCGCGCGAACGCATTGACCAGATACACGGCCTGCTGGTACGCAACCTGCGCGCGCGGCGGCAGGAAGCCGCTCGCACCGGCCGTCGGGCACGCGGCGCAGTCGCCGAACGCATACACGTGCGGATCGTCGGGCGTCTGCAGCGTGTCGGTCACGATCACCTGGTTCGCACGATTGAGCGCGATGTCGCCGATTTCGCGCAGCATCGCGGGGCCCGCCACGCCGGCCGCCCAGATCGTGATGTCGCTCGCGAGCCGTTCGCCCGTCGCGGTCGTCACGGCATCCGCGCCGACTTCCGCGACGCGGGTATCGGTCAGCACGTCCACGTTCAGCGCGCGAAGCTGCGCGTGCATCTTGCCGGACAGCCGCGCGTCGAGTGCCGGCAGGATGCGCGGGCCGCCTTCGATCAACCGGATGTGCACGTCGCGTGCGGATACCAGCGCCTTGAAGCGGTACGTCGTCAGCTGCTGGATCGCATGCCGCAATGCCGCGGCCAGCTCGACGCCCGTCGCACCCGCGCCGATCACGTTGATGCAGATCGGCGCCGCGCGCCGCGCGGGCTGCTGCTCGGCCAGGTGATTCGCCTTCGTGCAGGCCGCGAGGAACTTCCTGCGGAAATCCTCGGCCTGGTCAAGGTTTTCGAGCGGCAGCGCATGGCGCGCGGCACCCGGCACGTTGAAGAAGTTCGTCACGCTGCCGACGGCGAGCACGAGGTCGTCATAGTCGAGTTCGCGCTGCGGCAGGATTTCCGTGCCGTCCGCGTCCTGCACGGCCGCGATCGTTGCGGTGCGTGCCGCGCGGTCGACCCGCTGCAACGCGCCCTGCACGAAACGGAAACCGTGGCGCTTTGCTTGCGCCGCGTACTCGATCGTGTGCGATGCCGGGTCGCGATGGCCCGAAGCGGCTTCGTGCAGCAGCGGCTTCCAGAAGTGCGTCGGGTAGCGGTCGACGAGCACGACTTCGGCTTGCCCGCGGCGTCCGACCGTATCGCCGAGACGCGTGGCGAGGTGCAGGCCGCCGGCGCCGCCGCCGACGATCACGATGCGCGGCAGGCGCGGTGCGCGGTCCGTTGCAAGGTTGGGCGTGGTGTTGTCCATGTGGGGCTCCCGCTGAATGACGATTCGGATGACATTGCTCAAGAACCGACGATATAGTTTCGAACCCACTCGAACAATTTAATGTTTATAAGCGACCCATATGTATTCACTTATAGGAAAGACCGCGACGTTCCGGCAGCTGAAGGCGCTGGACATGATTGCGCGGCTCGGCAGCGTGTCGCGGGCGGCCGAGGAGCTGAACCTGACGCAGCCGGCCGTGTCGCTGCAGGTTCGCCTGCTCGAGGAGGCGGTGGGCGCCGCCTTGCTGCAGCGGGTGGGGCGCGGGGTACAACTGACCGCGGCCGGCGAGATCGTGTCGCGCTATGCGCGCGAGATCCTGCATCTGTGGAGCGAGGCCGGCGACGAAGTGGCCGCGCTGACGGGCGATCTCGGCGGCACGCTGCGGATAGGCGCGATCACGACGGCCGAGTACCTGATTCCGCCGCTGCTCGTGAAATTCACCGCGACGCGTCCGCATGTGAAGACATATTTCAAGGTTGGAAATCGCGACGACATCATCCGCATGCTCGCCACGCATGAAATCGATCTCGCGGTGATGGGCAGCGCGCCGAAGGAGTTGCGTACGCATGCGGTGGAGTTCGCGAAGCATCCGATGGTGTTCGTCGCGGCGCCTGGCCATCCGCTGATGCAGCGCAAGCGCATCTCGCTGAAGGATCTCGAATCCGCGCACCTGCTCGTGCGCGAACGCGGCGCGGGCACGCGCTCGACCGTCGAGAACCTGTTCAAGACGGCCGGCCACCGCTTCCATGTGGGCTCCGAACTGTCGAGCAACGAGGCGATCAAGCAGATGGCCGAAGCCGGGCTCGGTGTCGCGTTCCTGTCGTTGCACGCGTGTGCACTCGAATTGCGCACCGGGCTGCTCGGGCAACTGCCGTTCCCAGGCAACCCGATCGAACGCGAATGGTATGTGGTCACGCTCGCCGACCGGCGCATTTCGCAGGTCACGGGGCTGTTCCGCGATTTCCTGATCAAGCAGGGCGCGCCGGTGATCGACGGCGCGACGGTGGCACCGCACGAGCGGCGGCGCAAGTAGGTGGACGATGCCGGTCGCGCCGACACCGGCCGCGCGGCCGGTCAGACGAGCCCGAAGTCGTCGTTGCTGTCGGGGATCGACGCGAGCAGCCGTTCGAGCCGGTACCAGCCGACGATGCGCAGGCACCGGGCGGCGAGTGTGGTGCGGTCGTTGCGGGAGCGGGGGCCGGACGAGGGG